>DASXIW010000276.1:0-1758 GCA_036497785.1 Acetobacteraceae bacterium
ATTTCATCTTCCAGCCCGCCGAGGAGGGCGATGGCGGCGGCCGAATCATGGTCGAGGAAGGGCTGTTCGACCGGTTCCCCTGCGACATGGTGTTCGGCGCGCATAACGATACCTCGCTCGCCGTCGGAACCATCACCGCCGTGGCCGGTTCGGTCTCCGCCGCGTCCGACCGGTTCAGCATCCATATCTCGGGGCGTGGCGGGCACGCCGCGCGGCCGCATCGCGCGGTCGATCCGGTGGTGGTCGGCAGCCATATCGTGCTGGCCCTGCAATCGGTCGTGGCGCGCCGGACGGATGCGCTGGACAGCGCGGTGCTGTCCATCACCCAATTCCATGCCGGCAGCGCGTTCAACGTGATCCCGGACGAGGCGACGCTGGGCGGCACCGTGCGAACGTTGCAGCCGCATGTGCAGGACGAGATCGAGAAGCTCATGCCGCAAATTGTGGAGGCGACCGCCGCGGCCCATGGCGCACGGGCCTGCGTGGAATATCGGCGCGGCTATCCGCCCGTGGTCAACGCCGTCGCCGCGACCGAGCGGGCGGCGCTGGCGGCGGACAAGCTGCTGGGTCAAGGCAAGCTGATCCGCGAGCGGCGGCCTGGCATGGGCGGCGAGGATTTCAGCTACATGGCACAGGTCGTGCCGGGCTGCTTCGTGCGCATCGGCCAGGCCAACGGCACGCGCGGAAGCACCCCGGTGCATCATCCCGCCTATGATTTCAACGACGAGATCCTGCCGATCGGCGCCTCCTACTGGGCCACGCTGGTCGAACAGGAATTGCAGCGCTTGTGACAGGCGCGGTCACGGCGTTCCTGCTGGCCTTTCCGGCGCTGTTCTCCATCGTCAACCCGGCCGGCGGTGCCTTCATCTTCAATGAGGTGACTGGCGATCTGACGCATCCCGAACGCGCCGGCCTGGCCGGCAAGGTCGCGGTCTATTCCGTGCTGGTGCTGCTGGGGGCGCTGTGGGGCGGGGCCTATATCCTGACCTTCTTCGGCATCAGCCTGGCGGCGTTGCGTATCGCCGGCGGCGTGTTCGTCGCCTTGAGCGCCTGGGACCTGCTATCGGCCCCGGAACGCCACGAGGCACATAAGCAGGAACAGGCCGAGTCGGGCGGCCCAGCTACCGAGGACATCGCTTTCTTTCCGCTGACCCTGCCCTTCACCACCGGCCCGGGGACGATTTCTGTTGCCGTGGCGCTCGGCGCGGGACGGCCCAGCGGCGGCAATGGCCTGCTTGCGTTCTTCCTGGGTGTCAGCGCCGCGGCGGTGGCGGTGGCGGCGATAGTCTGGATCGCCTATCGCTTCGCCGATCAGGTCTCGGGCTGGCTGGGGAAATCGGCGCGGCGCACCATCGCGCGGCTGACCGCCTTCCTGCTGCTGTGCATCGGCACTCAGATCACCATCAACGGTGTCGAAGACGTGGTAACGACTTTGTTACATACGGCGGCTGTGGTCCGATAGGTCAGGAGTAACGAAACCGCCGCCTCCGGCGACCGGAAACAGGTTATAAACGTTGCGTACCGGCGGGCTATCTCGTCCGCACCGGCGATGGGGAGCCCGGCGCGCCGGGCCGATGTGAGCATTATGGCCGATGCCGTGTTTCTCGCGCGCCTGCAATTTGCGTTCACTGTCGGCTTCCATATCGTCCTGCCCGCCTTCTCGATCGGCCTCGCCAGCTATCTGATGGTGTTGGAAGGGCTGTGGCTGCGCACCGGCAGGCAGGTGTATCTGGATCTGTTCCAGTATTGGGTGAAGGC
>DASXIW010000277.1:0-28597 GCA_036497785.1 Acetobacteraceae bacterium
AAGCAATTCGACCTGATCATCCTGGACCGCTTCGCCAATCGGGGCATCTTGCCGCCGATCTATCTGCGCAACATCGCCGACTATGTGCGCGATGGCGGCGCGCTGCTGCTTTCCGTCGGCCCGGAATTCACCGGCGTCGGCAGCCTCGCCTCCACGCCGCTGGGCGCGATCCTGCCGGCGCGGCCGGCCGGTTCGGACAGCGTCGCGGATGGCGCGTTCCGCCCGCTGGTCACCCCGCTCGGGACACGCCATCCCGTCACCGAGAACCTGCCGGGCTGGAACGCGACCGGCGATCCGGCCTGGGGTTCGTGGTACCGCCACATCGTGCCCACCAACGTGCATGGCGACGTGCTGATGGACGCACCCGATGGCAGCCCGCTGCTGATCACCGACCGGGTGGGCGAGGGTCGCGTGGCGCTGCTGCTGTCGGACCAGATCTGGCTGTGGTCGCGGGACCATCAGGGCGGCGGCCCGCAGGCGGAGCTGCTGCGCCGCGTGGCCCATTGGGCGATGAAGCAGCCGGAGCTGGAGGAATCCGCGCTGACCGCGACGGTGGCCAACGGCGCCCTGTCCGTGGAGCGGCGCAGCACGCAGGACATTCCCCCGGGCGAGGTGACGGTGACCGATCCGGATGGCAAGCAGTCCAAGCTGACCCTGTCGCCCACACGCCCCGGCCGTGCCGTGGGCATGCTGCCCGCGACCGCCCCTGGCGTGTGGCAGGTGAGCGACGGCACCCGCGCCGCCTATGCCGCTGCCGGACCGGCCAACCCGCCGGAATTGGCCGATCTGCGTGCCACCGCCACGCTGCTGGCGCCGCTGATGCGCGCCACCGGCGGCAGCGTGCACTGGCTGGTCCCGGCCGGGGCGCCCGAATTGCGCCGCACCGAGCCAGGGCGGGAGGCAGCCGGTGCGAACTGGCTCGGGCTGCAACGCCGCCACGATCATCTGGTGACGGGTATTGCCGCCACACCGCTGCTACCGCCCTGGCTCGCCTTGCCGCTGATACTGGGCCTGGCGGTGCTGGCCTGGCGGCGCGAGGGAACCTGACGCCGGCAGGACCGTTTCTTTATGTTTGTTGTCTGCCCAGGCTGATGCGAGCAAAATCGCCGTCTTCACCGCATGCCAGGAGTTGGGTGTCTTCGACGAGAAGGATTTCCCCGGACCCGAGAATCCCCTCCCGACCCCCAGCGGGCAGTTCGTACCGCTGATCGGGTTTATCGGGCTGTGCCTGCTGGTCGCCGTGGCCGAAAGCGCGGTGACCATCCCCAGCGTGCATGGCTGGTATCTGTCCCTCACGCGCCCGCCCGGCACGCCCCCCGACTGGGTGTTCGGGCCCGTCTGGACCACGCTTTACCTGATGATCGGGGCCGCGGCCTGGCTGGTCTGGCGCCGGACGGGCAGCATGCAGCGCGGCGCCCTGCGGCTATGGGGTTGGCAGCTTCTGGTCAACGCCGCGTGGAGCCCGGCGTTCTTCGGCCTGCATAGCCCCGCCCTCGGTTTGTGCGTTCTGGTGCCGTTACTGGTGCTGATCGGCCTCACTATCCGGGCATTCTGGCGAGTTGAGCGCGTTGCCGCTGCACTCATGGTGCCATATGCGCTATGGACGTGCTACGCGACCTTTCTCAACGCTGGGTTTCTCTGGTTGAACCCAGGCTGATGATTCGGAGTGGCCCATGTTTCGCACGCATCGCAATGCCGTCATCGCCTGCCTTGCCCTCGCCTTCGTCGCCATCGGCCTGGTGGCCGCCCCACAGGCGCATGCGCAGATCGGCATGACCAATGCCAGCCCCCAGCCGCTGATCGGCGCCAACCGCAACAACAGACCCGCGCCTTCCGAGCCGCGTGGCCCGGCACTGCCGGGTGCGCAGTCCAATCCGGATGAAGTGGCCAAGGCAACCAATCTCGACCTGCCACCCACCGACGCGCTGTTCGATGCCGTCAACCGCGGCGACATCGCCACGGCGCGGGACGCAATCGGCCGCGGAGCCGATCTGAACGCGCATAACGTGCTGGGTATGACGCCGCTCGACCTGTCCGTCGATCTCGGCAGGAACGACATCACCTTCCTGCTGCTCTCGCTGCGCGGCTCGGCGCCGCCGCCGGACACGCTGAGCCAGACCGCCGCGGCAAAGAGCACGATACCAGCCGGCAAACCACAGACGACCAAGATCGCCGCTGAACATCCGCGAATCGCGCCACGCGCCCAGGCCCGCCCGATCCCGATCAGCTCGCCCGACCAGGGCAAGACGCTGCGTGAGTTCGTCAGCGCCGGACCAGGCACGCCGGTGCCGCAGGACGGCTTCCTCGGCTTCGGGCATTAGGGGATAAGGCTTCGGGGAACTCGCCGGGGCGTAAGTTTGCGCGCCGGCGAAACCGAATATTAGGCTTTCCGGCCAATGCTGGCGCGCGGATCCCCAAGTCAGGCGCGGGCCGGTTGCGCGATCCCCAAGCGAAGGATCGCCGCCAGACATGAGCCCACTTTATGCCCGGCCACGCGCCCGACCCGAGCTTCTGGGCCGGCAAGAACGTGTTTCTGACCGGCCATACCGGGTTCAAGGGCGCGTGGCTCACGCTATGGCTGGGGCATCTCGGCGCGCGCGTCACCGGCTACGCGCTGGCGCCGGACACCACGCCCAATCTGTGCGACCTCGCGGGCATCGAAGCCGGCCCCTGCGCCGAGCGGGCCGATATCCGTGACGGCGCGGCGCTGGCCTCGGCCGTGGCGCGGGCCGCGCCGCATATCGTGCTGCACCTCGCCGCCCAGCCGCTGGTGCGCCGGTCCTACACGGACCCCACGCTGACCTTCGAGACCAATGTGCTGAGCACCGTGCCTCTGCTGCTGGCGATAGGGCAGGCACCCTCCGTGGCCTGCGCCGTCATCGTTACCACCGACAAATGCTACGAGAACCGGGAGCAGCACCAGCCTTACCGCGAATCCGACTGACTGGGCGGCCACGATCCCTATAGCGCCAGCAAAGCCTGCGCCGAGTTGGCGGTGGCGGCCTGGCGGCATGCCTTCTTCACCGCGCCGCCGATCGGGCGAGCGGTGGCGATCGCCTCGGCGCGGGCCGGCAATGTGATCGGCGGCGGCGACCGGGCGGAAGACCGGCTTATACCCGATTGCATCCGCGCCTTTGCCGCCGGCCATCCTGCCCCGATCCGCAATCCGCACGCGATCCGCCCCTGGCAGCACGTGCTGGACCCGCTCTGCGGCTATTTTCTGGTGGCCGAGCGACTCTGCCAGGACGGCCCAGCCTACGCCGCCGGCTGGAATTTCGACCCCGCCATGGCGGACACCCAGACCGTGGGACAGGTCGCGGATCGACTCGCCGCGAACTGGGGCGAAGCTGCCGGCTGGGTGGCGGACGCAACCGCGCATCCACCTGAGGCGCGGCTGTTGGCGATCAACGCCGCCCAGGCGCGAAGCCGTCTTGGCTGGCGTTCCCGCCTGCGCCTGCCCGACGCGATCGACTGGACCGCGCGCTGGTACCAACGCCAGCTTCGCGGCGCCCCTGTCGCGGCCCTGATGGAAGCCGACATCGCCCGATACACCGTGCTCGGCGCGGCATGATCCTGACCCCGGGGGCGCTGGATGGGCTCTGGATCATCGACAGCGACCTGCTCTATCACATGACCGCGCCCTATCATCCCGAGCTGGGGCGCGGCGTGGCCTGGAACGACCCGGATCTCGCCATCGCCTGGCCGATTCCCTCCCCGATCCTATCGGCGCGCGACGCGGCGTTGGAGGTATGAGACAGTCTAACGCGCGACTCCGTACCACGCTTTTGCTTGCTCAACAGTACGGTTTTGCCTAGTTAGGACACGGGCGCCCTGCGCGTGCTCGCTAGCTTGCCTGCCATGGTGTCTCGCGCGCAGAGGGACGCCGACCAGGGAAGAACGGCGCACACATCCAAACATCCGGCGATACAGCGGCAGCAATGGCTGCTCGCGCTGCCGGGTTCTGCGTCCCGTCCCAAAATCACCCCGCAAAATCCACTCACGACCAGTCCGATCGATAGCTGCGCCAGGAGGCGTCTACTGCATGACGAGTTTTGCCGATCTCAATCTTTGCGAACCACTGCTCCGCGCCCTCGCCGATGAAGGCTATACCGAACCCACCCCGATCCAGCAGGGCGCCATTCCCCATCTGACGGCCGGCCGCGACCTGCTCGGCCTGGCACAGACGGGTACCGGCAAAACCGCGGCCTTCGCCTTGCCCATCCTGCACCGCCTCGCCGCCCATCGCGTGCCGCCGCAGCCGAAAGGCGCGCGTGTGCTGGTGCTGGCGCCGACGCGCGAACTTGCCTCCCAGATCGACGAGAGCTTCGCCACCTACGCGAAGCACATGCGCCTGTCGCACACCGTGATCTTCGGCGGCGTCGGCCAGGGCCGCCAGGTGGAAGCCATCCGCCGCGGCGTGGACGTGCTGGTCGCCGCCCCCGGCCGATTGCTGGACCTGATGGGCCAGGGCTTCATCGACCTCTCGCAGCTCGAAGTGCTGGTGCTGGACGAAGCCGACCGCATGCTGGACATGGGTTTCGTGCGCGACATACGCCGCATCGTCGCCACCCTGCCGCAGGATCGCCAGACCCTGATGTTCTCGGCCACCATGCCAAGAAGCATCGCCGAACTCTCCGCCAGCATGCTGCGCAACCCCGCCCGCGTGGAGGTGACGCCTCCCTCCACCACCGTGGACCGGGTCCGCCAGATGGTGATGTTCGTTGATGGCACCAGCAAGAAACCGGCGATCGAGATGCTGGTGAAATCCCCCAAGGTGACCCGCGCCGTCGTCTTCACCCTGATGAAGCACGAGGCCAACAAAGTCGCCGAACACCTCACCAAGGCCGGCATCGCCGCCGAGGCCATCCACGGCAATAAATCCCAGGGCGCGCGCGAACGCGCCATGGCGGGCTTCCGCTCCGGCGCCGTGAAGGTGCTGGTGGCGACCGATATCGCCGCCCGCGGCATCGACGTGGACGACGTGTCCCACGTGTTCAACTACGACCTGCCGAACGTGCCGGAAAGCTACGTGCACCGCATCGGCCGCACCGCCCGCGCTGGCCGCGAAGGCTGGGCCATTTCATTGTGCGACGCCGAACAACGCGCCTGGCTGCGCGATATCGAACGCGAAATCGGCCAGCCCGTGACGGTGTTCATGGACCACCCCTACCACTCCGAAGCCGCGGCCAACTCGACCATGCGCCCACCCGTGCTGGGTAGCGGTGGCGGGCGCGGGGGGCATCGCTCCGGCGGCGGGCAGTCGCGCAATCGGCCGCAGGGCGGACGGCGGGCGGCCTGACGATTGTGGAGCCGCCAGGGCATTGGTCCTGGCGGCTACAACGCCAGTTGCATCCGCCCCACGGTGGTGAGAAGGTCGCGGGCGACCGGTTTGCTGAGATAACTGTCCATGCCGGCGCGATGACATTCCAGCGCCATCACCAGCCCGATCGCCGCGGCCAGGCCGATGATGTACTGATGCCGCCCGCTGCGCTCGGCCGTGCGGAGCGCCCTGGTCGCGGCCAGACCGTCCATGCCGGGCATTTGCAGATCCATCAGCACCACGTCGTATTCGCCGCTGACCGCTTCAGGCACGGCTGCGGCGCCGTCGGAGACAACCGTCACCGTGGCCCCGCCCCGCGTCAGCATGGCGCGAATCGCCAGCTGGTTGGTGGGGCGGCAGACGATCTCCGCGCCCTTTGCCGCGGCGCTGGGCCCGAACAGCTCGGCGATGGTCGCAACCTCCTCCTCGACCAGGAAGGTTGTGGATTCCAGTTCGACGGCCTGGGCCTCGATCTTGGAGAAATCCAGCACGTCGTTCAGCACGGTCAGCAGATGCGCCGCCGAACTCTGGATTGTCTCGCCATAACGGCGCTGCTCCGGATCCAGATTGGTGTCCAGCAGCAGACCCCCCATGCCGATGACGCCGTTCATCGGCGTGCGGATCTCGTGGCTCATCGCCGCCAGGAAATCCTGCTTGGCCCGGCCATCCACCATAGCCAGCAATTCCCGGTCGTGGGCGCGTTCGGCCTCCAGCACCGCCAGCCGGGCCTGGCGCAGCAACAGGGCCATCAGCACCATGGACAGCGCCGCGACCACGCCGAGGCCGGCCGCGAGCAGCAATGGAAACGCCCCGGTATCGATCAGGATGCGGTCGGCGGGCTGGGTCGCCACGGCGAGCAGCCCGGCTGTCGCAGTAAGGCCCAACGCACCGATCACCACGCGCCCATAGGGTGCTGTCTCCGGACCGCGCCACGTGAAGCTGGTGCGCCCGACCGGGGCCTGCGCGAACACCCACAGGCCACGTTCGCGCAGGCCCGGCGCCCGCGCCGGATCGGTGCCGGCAAGCAGCATACCTTCGCGGTCGAACAGAGCGAGGTCCAGCGACAGACCGCCGGCCGCCGGCCGCATCGCCGCCAGCAATGCCTGCGGATCGAGGATCGCGACCACCGCCCCCGTGCCTTGTGCCGGGCGCAGCCGGCCCAGCGGCAACAGCCATTTGCGGGCGGCATTGCGGTCCCGCTGCAAATCGCCCGGCACGTCGGCCCGCGCACCGTGCAGCAGCGGCGCGAATCAGGGGCTTCCGCCAAGATCCGCACCCGCCCAGCTCGCATTCGCGCTGCGCGTGACCAGCCCCGCCGCATCCGTCACCAATATGGCGCGCAGTTCCGGGCGGCCGATCAGCAACGCCGCCAGTGCGGCATCCGCGCCTTGCCTCTCGCCCGGTTGCGGAGCGGAGCGATCGGCCTGGGCCAGAACCGCATCGACATCGGCGATACGCTCATCGAGATGGGCAGCGAGCGCGCGGGCGATGCCCAGTGTCAGCTCCGCCGACGATGCTTCCGCGGCGTGGCGCGCCTGCACCAGCAGGACGTCGTACACCGCCATCAGCCCGAGCAGCAGCACCGCCGCGAAAATGCTGAACAGGCGCAGCCGCGCCGGCTTGGGAGCAGCGGATGGCAGGCCATCCGTCAGGCTGTCGTCACGCCCCCCCCGATGTCACGATTCCGCCTTGCCCATCCCATACCAGCCTTCCCGGTCCCGGCGGTCGGCGCACGCGTTACGGTGGCCACGGAAGCCACCTCTGCCATATCCGAAACGTCGCAACAATAAGTGACTAAGTGAAAGGAAAGTTGACAGGTTCTTAACAGAGGATCGGGTCCTCTGCCCAGGCGCGGATCGCAGGGGATCGCCGCCCCGATGCCGGCCGCTGCATGGAAAGGCGCCCGATGTCTGATTTTTCCGGATCCGCAGCCATTCGTACAATCATCGCCCTGGCGACGGCGCTTGCCGGCGCGGCGATCGCCATCGCAACGCCCATGCCTGGCACGCCGGTCACGCTGAGTGGTGGGAACATGCCCGGCATTGTGGTGGCGCACGGCGCCTGCCTGCCGATGTCGGCGATCTGCGTCAGCCCATTCGGCCCGCTGCGCACCCGACAGGCCGCCTGACCGGCCCCTAGAGCATGATGACTTCTGGTGGCCGAAGCCATAATGCTCTATGTCTTTGTTTTGACGAACAATTTTATGGCTCGGCGATTCCGCCTAAAGCCCTATTGCCCTAACGGCGGTCGGTATCAGAGGGCTGTCACAGGACGACGAGACCGCGCCGCAACCCTTGCGTTGCCGCCTCGGCCCTGCTGCGCACGCCGAGTTTCGCGAACACCGCCTCCAGATGGTATTTCACGGTGTGGGCTGAAATGCCGAGGCGGCGGGCGATCGCCTTGTTGCTCATACCGCCACCGACCAGCCCCAATATCTCCAACTCCCGCGGCGTCAGCGATGCGCCGGTGGCTGGCGCGTCGCCGCCGTTTGGCGGGATGCGGGTTGCCGTGGCGGGAAAGGCGGTCCCGCGAACCCGCAACCCCTCAGCGATGGCGGCGACAGCCGCGGCGATCTGCCGGGCCGAGGCCGCGCGCGGCAGCACGCCCGGCAGGGTAGGGTCGGCACTCAGTGCCGGGTCGTCGGACAGCACCAGGCACCGCATGTCCGGCGTGACGGCGGTGTCGATCAAGGTCAGACCCGCCGGCAGATCCACCACCAGCACGTCGGCATCCCCGTCCGGCGCCAGATCCAGCACGCATTCCAGCCGCCGGCGCAGCAGAATGTCGTCCACCAGCAGGGCAGCGGTAGGGCCCAGCGGGGCTAGCGTGCCGACCGGTCCGGCCGAGGCCTGCGCCAGGACCGGCTGAGACAATGCGGGCTGCGCCATGGAAGCGGGTTCCATCTCGGGCAGCTTCACCCGCGTGCCAGGCATTTTCATCGCAACGATCATTGTCCGCCGCTCCATTCCATCCGCCGCCTGAGGCGGTCTGCTCACCCGTTACCCGTGGCCGGTCGTTCTGGACGCGGCCACAAAAAGAATACGCAATCAGGCTGCCACAAAATGGCAATCAGGCTGCCACAAAATTCTCATTTCGCACATTGGTTCGAAAACCGCTTTGCGCAAGCAATCGATATTTCGGGCGTATGGCACGCCGATGGCGTCGCTTGCCATGGTTCTGCCCCATCCCGTTGCCAAGCTCACCACCAGTTAACCCGTGCGCCAGAGTTCTGAGATGCCGACTGCGCTTCTCTGTGCAGGCGGATGGCAGGCAGAAGGATATTGCAAGTGACGTGCACGTGCCACGACGACTGGCGAGCGTTGAATTTCGAGACGATGCTGACCGATCCATTGATTCAGATGGTGATGGAAAGCGACGGCGTCAGCCTGCCGGAGCTGATCGCCGTGCTGGAAGCTGCACGCGGAGCGGTGGTGGCACGGGAAGCGCTGGCGGCGCAGGCCGCTTTCGTCGCCGCCGTTGCAAGTCCGCCCGGTGCCTAGATGTCGCCGCCATGCCCCATGGCGCGCTGCGTGCGGTGTGCGCGGCCCGGATAAAGGGAGTTCCGGCACCGCATATCGCAAAGTGATCGGCTGACGGCAAAATCCGGCCTATGCCGGTCCGGCCGATAACGAGCCCGCCGGATCATATGCGCGCAACCCGGGGGCAGACCAGCGATAGTGTCCGGCTGGCACGCATGGGTCGATATCCTGTAAGGTCGTGCGCGATGTCATCCAGCCCATCACCCAGCCCGTCCCTGGCCGTCCGCCTGTTCACGGGCGCTGCCATGGGGCCCTTCCTGCCGGATCTCGCACGCCTGCGCATGGCCGTGTTCCGGGAATTTCCCTATCTCTACGAAGGCTCCGCCGAGAGCGAGGCGCGCAGTGTCGCCGATTTCGGCGCCTCTCCCGGCGCCGGCCTTGCCGTTGCCTTCGACGGCGAGCTGGTGGTGGGCTGCGCGACCTGCCAGCCGCTCGCCGCCGAGGGGGCCAGCGTCATCGCGCCGTTTCTCGCGCGCGGCTGGGATATCGGGCGATTCTGTTATTTCGGCGAGTCGGTGTTGCTGCCCGCCTATCGCGGTCGCGGTGCGGGCGTGGATTTCTTCCGCGCGCGTGAGGCGCATGCCGCCACCTTGCCAGGTTGCGACTTCGCCGCCTTCTGCTCGGTGATCCGCCCGGACGACCACCCGCTCCGGCCGGCCGGCGCAGTGAAGCTCCATGAATTCTGGCGCCATCGCGGCTTCCGCCCGGAACCCGGCCTGATCTGCACCATGCGCTGGAAGCAGATCGACACCGACGACAAGGTGGAGAACCGGCTGGCCTTCTGGCTGAAATCCCTAACCGGCACCGAGTTGCCCCCGGCCGCATCCGTGGACAGCAGGACGGCGTGACCAGTTTGCGTCTGGCCCTACTGCAATGGCGTGTCGGTCCCGGGACGGGACTGGCCGGCTGGGCGGCGCGGCTGGACCGGGAAGTGGCCGAAGCCGCGCGGCATGACGCCGAGCTGTTGATGATGCCCGAATATGCCCCGCTGGAGCTGGCCGCCGGCGCCGCCCCCGATCTTGCGCGCGAACTCGCCGATGCCTGCGGCCAGGCCGAGGCGGCGGTGGCGGCCGCCCGCGACATCGCCATCCGCCACAAAATCTGGCTGCTGCCCGGTACCCTGCCGTTTCGCGCGGGTGCCGCGATCCGCAACCGGGCCCCGCTGATCGCCCCGGACGGGCGCGTCGCCTTCCAGGACAAGCACGTGATGACGCGGTTCGAGGCGGAGGAATGGGGCGTGAGTTCCGGCGCGCCGCCCTGCGTGTTCGAGACGCCCTGGGGCCGAATCGGCATCGCCATCTGCTTCGATCTGGAATTTCCCGGCCTGGTCCGCGCGCAGATCGAGGCTGGCGCCTGGCTGATCCTGGCGCCGTCCTGCACCGACACGCTGGCTGGCTTCAACCGCGTGCGCATCGCCGCCGCCGCCCGGGCCATGGAGAACCAGTGCTTCGTCGCCATCGCCCCCACCGTGGGCGAGGCGCCCTGGTGCGGCGCGCTCGACGCCAATCGCGGCCACGCCGCGGTGTTCGGCCCGGTCGATCGCGGCTTCCCCGAGGACGGCGTACTGGCACAGGGCACGCCGGACATCGCGCAATGGGTCTATGCCGATCTCGATCCCGCACCGCTGGAGGCGGTGCGGCGGGACGGGGTGGTGCGCAACCATGCCTCCTGGCCCGCTACGCCGCCGCCCTGCCCGGTGGTTACGCCCGCTGATGTTGCGCGCGGGGTTGGCGGGGCGGCGCGGACAACGCGGCACGGCGCAGAATGACCGCGACCAGGGCCACCAGCACGAGCGTGCTGATCGGAAAGGTCGAGGCGACGGAGAGGAACATGGTGGTCGGCAGCACCAAGGTCAGTACCAGCACCCAAAGTTCCGGCGCCGCCAGGGCGATCTTTGTTGCCATGGCCTCCTCGATGAGCAGCAGCACGGCGCCCGTGGTCAGCACCATGTCGTAGACAAAGCCGTAGGGCGTCGGCAGCCGCGCGGAAGCGGCGAGGGCGGCAATACCGATCCGCGTCGGACCGCGTCGCCACAACCGCCAAACCACCGCCACCGCAACCAGGGCAAAACTCAGTTGCACCAAATGAACCGCAGCAACGGGAGCGCCGAGAAGCTGCAAGTTGGCCGAGACGGTCGGCATCATTCTATCCAGCCGCACCCGATCAACATCCTGGTTCGGGTCCTTCGCCGCGAGCATATGGACCCAGACCGGCCAGATAGACCAGCCAAAAGCCAGGCTGCTGGCAACAACGCCGGCGAGGAAGGTCGCCGCGGCGACGGCGATCGTGCGCCAGCATCCCGCCGCCACCAGGGCCACCGGCAACAATATGGCGAGTTGAATGCCGCCAGCCCCAACAGCGCGGCAGCCAGCACGGGGCGTGTCTTCAGCAGTCGCAGCCCCCCGATTATCAAGGCAGCGGCCAGCACACCGCTCTGGCCGAAGAAGATGGCGATGGTGGTGCTAGGCACGACCAGCAAGGCGGCAACAATCGGCCTGCGCCAGACCGGGGCACATAACGCCGTGACATAGAGCGCCAGCGTGAGCACGATCCAGAGGGCGCAGGCCGCGCCATAGGACAGCAGCCCCAACGGCCAGACGATCAGCAAGAATAGTGGTGGATAGATGAACGGGAGCGCGCCGCCGATCATGGGGTAGAGCTGGTTCTGAAACAGCACCAGCGATGCCCGGTCGTACATCCCCATCGCCGCATGGCCGGCCAGGAACCGGGCGGCCGACCAGAAGCCGAAGAAATCAGCGAAGATCTTGTCGGTTTGAAACGCATAGGCGCTGAGAATGGCGCCGCCATACATCGCGAAAAGCACCAGCAGCACCAAAACCGGTCAAACGCGCCGCCGGACCGCTTACGGGCCATTCGAACGGTGCGGCGATGGAAGCTGGGGGTGTCGGCAGGGACATGGTCTGGATCCAGTCGGGCGGCAGGCGGGATGGCGCGATCAATGCGATAGTGTGATCATATTGTGTCGCCCTGCGCCAGCCAGGCGGAACAGTTGCGCGACCAGCCGGGGCTGCCTATTCAGGCGCCCATGATGCCGACAGAAGCGCCGCGGGCACGACCGCTGATCTATCTGGTCGCCGGCGAGCAGAGCGGCGACGTGCTCGGCGGCCGGCTGATGGCGGCGCTGCGCGCGGCCAGACCGGATGTGGACTTCGCCGGCATTGGCGGCCCGCGCATGGAGGCGCAGGGGCTGCGCCCGCTATTCCCAATGCGCGAACTGGCCGTGATGGGCCTGCTGGAGGTGCTGCCGCGCGCCCTGCATCTGCGCCGCCTGCTGCATCGCGCGGCGGAGGATGTGGCAATGTGGCGCCCGGACGTGCTGGTGACCATCGACAGCCCCGGCTTCACCCTGCGCATGCTGAAGCTGCTGAAGGGCGCCGGGCTTCGCCGGGTGCATTACGTGGCCCCGCAGGTCTGGGCGTGGCGCGAACACCGGGTACGCGAGTTCCCGGGCCTGTGGGACAAAATGCTGGTGCTGCTGCCGTTCGAGGTGGCGTTTTTCGGGCGGCACGGCCTGCCCAGCGAATTCGTCGGCCACCCGGTGCTGGAATCCGGCGCCGATGCGGGCGACGCGGCCCGATTTCGCGCGGCCCATGGGCTGGCCCCCGACGCGCCGGTGCTGGTGCTGATGCCGGGCAGTCGGCGCAGCGAAGTGGGCCGGCTGCTGCCGGTATTCGGGCGGACGCTGGAAATTCTGGCGCGGGACATGCCCGGAATGGTGCCGGTGCTGCCCATCGCCTCGGTGGTGGCAGAGAAGGTGCAGCGGGCCACGGTCGGCTGGCCGGTGCGGCCGTTGCTGATCACCGAACTGCAGGACAAGCACGATGCCTACGCCGCCGCCGCTGCCGCCCTGACCAAATCCGGCACCTCCACGCTGGAACTCGCTTTGGCCGGGGTGCCGATGGCCGTGACCTATCGGGTGAACCCCTTCACCGCCATGATCGCCCGGCGCCTGCTGCTGGTGAAACACGTGGCCATGGTGAACCTGCTGGCCGGGCGCGAAATTGTGCCGGAATTGCTGCAGGACGACTGCGCCCCCGCACGGCTCGCCGCAACCGTCATGAAACTGATGGGCGATCCCGGGACCGGCACCGCTCAGCGCGCCGCGTTCCGCGATGTGATCGCCGCGCTGCGGGCGCCCTTGGGCGAGCCGTCTCAGGCGGCCGCCGCGGCTGTGCTTGCTATGCTGGACGAGCAGAACCCCCGGTCCGGGGCTATGACGGCACCCGAATGAGCCCGGACGCCTCCGCCAAAGCCCGAGAGGATGTCATGCTTTCGGTAACCGCCAGTGCCGCGGCCAAAGCGCGGCGTCCGGCGGCGGCGTCCACGATCACCGGGGCGCCGTCCAATATGGCGGCGACGAAGGCGGCATGTTCGGCTTCCAGCGCGTCGTGATCCTTCCAGGTGATCTCCTCACGCCGGCCGCCGCCCGTGCCCGGCAGGGGAATGCCGCGTTCGCGGCCGATCATCATCAACTTGCGCGCGCCGAAATCGACAGACATGTAGCCTTCCTGGCTGAACAGCCGCATTTTCCGTTCGGTCTTCAGGCTGATCCGGCTGGCGGTGATGGTGGCCACGCAGCCATTGGCGAAGCGGATGCGGGCATTGGCGATGTCCTCGTGCTCACTCGCCACAGGCGCGCCGACCGCGTCGACCGAGGCGATCGGGCTGTCGATCAGCGCCAGCACCAGATCGAGGTCGTGGATCATCAGGTCCAGGATGACCGATACATCCGTACCGCGCGGCTTGAACGGGGCGATGCGGACGCAATCGATATAGAGCGGCCGCTGCATGCGCGCGCTGATCGCCTTGTGTTCGGCGGAAAAGCGCAGCAGGTGGCCCACTTGCAGAATGACGCCATTCTGGGCGGCCAACACGGCGAGAGCGTCGGCCTGGTCCAGCGTGGCGGCAATGGGCTTTTCCACGAGCACATGGCGGCCGGCGCGCAGGGCGGCGCCGGCGATGTCGGAATGCGCCTCGGCCGGAGCGGCGACGATGATCGCGTCGCTCTCGGCCAGCAACGCGTCCAGACCCAGGACCCGGCTGCTGGTTTCCTTGGCGACGGCGGCCGCGCGGACCGGGTCGAGGTCGGTGATCCCCGACAGTGTGGCGCGCCGCGAGGACGCGACTTTCAGGGCGTGGAAGCGCCCAAAATGGCCGGCGCCGGCAATTCCGATTCGCAATGTAGCAGCTGTCATGGCAGGTCCCCTGTCCGGCGACTGGTTAGCAGGCGGCGGCCGCCGGGCCAATCCGGGGGATGGCTTGCTTCGATCGGGGCTTATCGTCATTGTCCGGCCCGCCTCGCCACCCGTCACGGTTCCGTGCGCGGGTCCGACCGTGTGGATGGAGCCGGCCAGCACGATATGCCAGTCTTAATGTGATCGTCGCGACATGATGTATTTCTCTCGCCTGAAGACCACGCTGGTCCTCGCCGTCTGCATCCTTGGCGTGGTGTTTTCCATGCCGAACCTGTTCCCGGCGCCGGCCTCCTGGCTGCCGTGGCGCACCATTCATCTCGGCCTGGATCTGCGCGGCGGCAGCTATCTGCTGATGCAAGTGGACATGTCCACCGTCATCAAGGAACGGCTGGACGGGCTGGCCGACTCGGCGCGGGCCGGGCTGCGCCAGGCCGGCGTGCCGCAATTCGTGGTCACGCCCGACCAGGCGCAGAACCGGCTGGTGGTGAAGCTGCCCGACCCCACCAAGCAGGACGCGGCGCTCGCCGCCCTGAAGGAACTGGCGACGCAGAGCGGTTCGGGCCTAACCAGCGTGTCGGATCTCGATTTCGACCCCGCCACCCCCGGCCAGATCCTGGTGACGCTCTCGCCGGTGGCGCTGAACCGGCGCGCCTCGCTGGCGGTCCAGCAATCCATTGAGATCGTGCGGCGCCGCATCGACGGCTCGGGCGTGGTCGATCCCACCATCGCGCGTCAGGGCAATGACCGCATCGTGGTGCAGCTGCCGGGCATCGAGGATCCGAACCGTATCAAGGAATTGCTGGGCCGCACTGCGCGGATGACCTTCCGGCTGGTGGACGAGAACGCCAACCCTACCGCCGCGGTGCCCCCCCCCGGCACGGATTTCCTGGTCCAGGAAGGACCGGGCGGCGGCAAGGTCGCGGTGCGTCGGCGGGTGGAGGTCGACGGCGCCAATCTCAGCGACGCCAGCGCCGGTCAGAACCCGCAAACCGGCGAATGGGTGGTGAACTTCACGTTCGATTCCGTCGGTACCCGCCGCTTCGCTGATGTCAGCAGCCGCAATGTGGGCAAGCGCTTCGCCATCGTGCTGGACGACAAGGTGATCAGCGCCCCGGTGATCCGCGAGGCCATCACCGGCGGGCGCGGCCAGATCAGCGGCAGCTTCACCGCGGCCAGCGCCACCGATCTGGCGGTGTTGCTGCGGGCCGGTGCCCTGCCCGCGCCGCTGACCGTGGTGGAGGAGCGCAGCGTGGGGCCGGAGCTGGGGGCCGACGCGATCCGTGCCGGCGCCATCGCGCTGGCGGTCGGCTTCGTGCTCGTCATCATCTTCATGGGCGTGTTCTACGGCCTGTTCGGCTGGTTCGCCAACGTGGCGCTGCTGTTCAACCTGGTCCTGATGCTGGCGATCCTGTCACTCCTAGAATCCACCCTCACCTTGCCTGGCATGGCGGGCATCCTGCTCACGCTCGGTATGGCGGTGGATGCCAACATCCTGATCAACGAGCGCATCCGTGAGGAAGTGAAAAACGGGCGCACGCCGCTCAACGCCATGGAGACCGGGTTCAAGCGCGCCTTTTCGACCATCGTGGACAGCAACGCGACCGCCTTCCTCGCGCATGTGATGCTGTTCGTGTTCGGCAGCGGGCCGGTGCGCGGCTTTGCGGTGACCATCACCGTGGGCATCGTGACCAGCCTGTTCACCGCCACCATGGTGGCGCGGCTGATGATGGTGCGGTGGTACGCCAGCACCCGTCCGTCGGTCCTGCCGGTTTAGAGGTTCCCGCGATGTTCATTCGCCCGCTGTTCCGCATCGTTCCCGACGGGACGACCATTCGCTTCATGCGCGGCCGCTACATGGGGCTGATCGTCTCGGCGATATTGTCGAGCATGTCTGTCGTGCTGTTCTTCTATCCCGGGCTGCGGCTGGGGATCGATTTCTCCGGCGGCATCGTGATGGAGGTGCGCACCCCCGCACCGGCCGATTTCGCCAAGATCCGCGCCGCCCTTGCATCTCAGGGCATTGCCGAACCCGGCGTGCAGCGCTTCGGCGACGCGAGCGACGTGCTGATCCGCCTGCAGAGCCAGCCCGACGAGGTCGCCACGCAAGCCGAGGTAACGAAGGTGCGCACGGCGCTGGAGCAGGCCGAGCCCGGCACCAAGATCCTGCGCACCGACGCGGTGGGGGCGTCCGTTTCCGCCGAATTGTTTCGCAACGGCATGCTCGCGCTCGGCATCAGCCTGCTGATGATCCTGGTCTATATCTGGTTCCGCTTCGAATGGCAGTTCGCCGTCGGCGCGGTGGTGACGCTACTGCTGGACGTGACCAAGGCAGTCGGCTTCCTGGTGGTCACGCGCTTTGAGTTCGATCTGGTGATGGTCGGCGCGATCCTGACCATCATCGGCTACTCCACCAACGACAAGGTGGTGGTGTATGACCGGATGCGCGAGAATTTGCGCAAATACAAAACCATGCCGCTGCGCGAGCTGATCGACATGTCGATCAACGAGACGCTGAACCGCACCCTGGGCACCTCAATGACAGTGTTCCTTGCCAGCCTGCCGCTGGCCCTGTTTGGGGGCGCCACCCTGTCCGGCTTTGCCTGGGTGATGCTGTTCGGCATCGTGGTGGGCACATCGTCGTCGATCTTCATCGCGGCCCCCATCCTGCTGTTCCTTGGCGAACACAGGCTGCGACGGGACGCGGCGGCGCCGGTGCCGGCGGGGCGCGGGGCGAAGCAGTAAATCTGCGATCCCGCCCCGGCTATTCGGCCGGCGGGATTGAGGCCAGCGCGTCCCTGATCCGTGGGAACCACCCCAACGTGGCGCCGGTGGCGGGGCGCCAGACCATGAAGCCGCCATCGCAGCAGCCCACACCCCAGCTCGACCAGCCAGCATTGCGCCGATAGATCAGTATGAAGTCACCCAGTTCGGGATTGCCCCAGGCGCCGCTGGAATCGAAGGAGATCCGGGTGTAGCCGCTCGAATCGATCCACCGCAGCGCCTCGATCCGGTCTCGAGCCGTCAGCCGGTTCTCCGCAGTCCTCGCGGGCGGAAACGGAATGATTTGGGCGCTGTAGCCAGCATGGGGTCTCACGGTCGTTGCTCCGCGATTAAGCTGAAGCAATCAGTTACCTCAGCCCCTTCCGGGGACGCTGTGACTTAGCTCACAGCGTCCGATAATCGTGAGGCCCTCTCGTGAAGATATGACCAGACAACGAAATCAACCCTCGAACGGATCACGCATCAGAATGGTGTCGTCGCGCTCCGGGCTGGTGGACAGAAGGGTCACCGGCGCTTCCACAAGTTCCTCGATACGCCGGACATATTTGATGGCCTGCGCCGGCAGCGCGGCCCAGCTTCGCGCGCCGCCGGTGGTGCCGGACCAGCCTTCCATCGTCTCGAAGATCGGCTCGGCGACCGCCTGGGCGCCAGGCGCCGCGGGCAGATGCTTGTACTCGACACCGCCGATGCGGTAACCGGTGCAGATCCTGACCTGATCGAACCCATCCAATATGTCGATCTTGGTCAGCGCCAGACCCTGAATGCCGCCGACCTTGACGGCTTGGCGCACCAGCGCCGCATCGAACCAGCCGCAGCGGCGGGCACGGCCAGTGACGGTGCCGAATTCGCGGCCCCGTTCGCCCATGCGCCGGCCGATCTCGTCGGTCAGTTCGGAGGGGAACGGCCCGGCGCCGACCCGGGTGCAATAGGCCTTAGCGATGCCCAGCACGAAACCCAGCGAGGACGGCGCGAAGCCCGCGCCGGAAGCCGCCGTCGCGGCCACGGTGTTGCTGCTGGTGACATAGGGATAGGTGCCGTGATCCACATCCAGCATCACCGCCTGCGCGCCCTCGAACAGGATGCGCGTGCCGGCCCGGCGTGCCTGGTCCAGCCGCTCCCATACCGGTTCGGCATAGGGCAGGATATCGGGCGCCAGGGCCAGCAACCGGTCGAGCAGCGCCTGCTTCTCGAAGGTCGGCGCCCCCAGCCCGGCGAGCAAAGTGTTATGGTGCAGCAGCAATTCGTCGAGCTTGGCCGATAGCGTGTCCGGCTCGGCGAGATCGCAGACGCGGATGGCGCGGCGCGCCACCTTGTCCTCATAGGCCGGGCCGATACCGCGGCCGGTGGTGCCGATCTTGCGATCACCCCGCGCGGCTTCCCGCGCGAGGTCGATCGCGGAATGCAAAGGCAGGATCAGAATGGCGTTCTCGGCGATGCGCAGCGTCTCCGGCGTGACCGTCAGGCCCTGCGACCGGACACGCGCGATCTCCGCCAGCAGCGCCTCGGGGTCCACCACCACGCCATTGCCGATAATACCGAGCTTGCCGCGCACAAGGCCGCTGGGCAGCAGCGAGAGCTTGTAGGTCTGGTTGCCCACCACAAGCGTGTGGCCGGCATTATGGCCGCCCTGGAAGCGCACGACGATTTCGGCACGGCTGGCCAGCCAGTCAACGACCTTGCCCTTGCCCTCGTCGCCCCACTGGGCGCCGATCACGGTGACATTGGCCATGGAATTACTCCGATTGCAGAGGGATCAGCGAGTCGCCGATCAGGACATGCGTGCAGCGCAGCCGGACGGCTTCGGCTTGCGGATCGAGAATCGAGTCCAGCGCGGCGACGGTCGCGTAACCCTGGGCGCGCAGACCCGAGCCATCGGCGCCGACGGGCACATAGACGCGCCTGCGGGCCTCGCGCGGCGGGGCGGCGCGCAGTATGGCATCGGGATACAGGGTCAAGCCGGTGGCGGGCTCGGACTCGCCGCAGATATAGCGGCCACCACGCCCAAGTTCCTCGTGCCGGCCAGGGGCATAGACCGTCATGCACACGCCGGTGTGGTAGCGCAGACCACGGAACTCCACCGGATCGATGGTCAGCTTCAGCGCCGGTGCGCGGGCGTTGATCGCGGCGACTGTGGCGGCGAGCCGGTATGCCAGCGCACGCGCCCCCGGCGGCAATGCGGCATCGCGCAGGGTCGCCAAGGCGCGGTCGGCAGGGCCGGCGGCAAGCAGCAGATCAATCAGCGTGCCGGCAAGCGCGCCGCCATGCTCGGCGACGGCGGCGGCATCCTTGCGGTCGAGCGCATGCGCGATGCGGGTGCGCGCCTCGCCCGTGATGCCCGCTTCGGCCAGCAAGGTCTGCACCAAAGGCGGCATGGTGAGGTCGAAACTCAGCCGGATCAGGCCCAGCGCATGCAGCGCCTCCGCCCCCACGCGCAGGATCTCGGCATCGGCTTCCGGGCTGTCATGTCCAATCAGCTCGATGCCGGCCTGGGCGATCTGGCGATCAGGGTCGAGGCCGGTGGGCTGCACGCGCAGGCATTGGCCGGCATAGGACAGGCGCAGTGGGCGCGCCGCGTGGCCGAGGCGCGTGGTGGCGATGCGGGCAACCTGCGGCGTCATGTCCGCGCGCAGGCCCATCATGCGGCTGGTGGTGGCGTCCATCAGGCGGAAGGTCTGCTCGGCCATGGCCGCACCCGATCCGGCGAGCAGCGAGTCCTCGAACTCCAGCAGCGGCGGCTTGACGCGCTGATAGCCATGGGCGGCGAAGGCATCCATCAACACCTCGACCGCCACGGCCTCGGTCTCGGCCTCGGGCGGCAGCAAGTCGCGCAAGCCGGCGGGCAGCAGCGCGGGATTGGGTGGTGGATCGTCGGTCATGCGGATCGCTGTCGGAATGGGGACGGGCAAAAAAGGTGGGCGGAAAAAGGCGGCCGGCTATAACACCGTTGCCGCGCAGACGAAAGGAAGGGCGGGCTTGCCCTCCTTCCACTGCCGAGTGTCGTCCACCCCTAAGCCGGCTTGGTCTCCAGCTCGAAGCGCACGCCCGGCCGCGCATAACCCCCGCCCAGCCCCACAGCCGTGCCATCCGCGCGCCAGCAGGCGGCGCCGGTCATGCTGCCGTCCACATGGAACTGGATGGCGTTCATGCCGCCAGCAATGGTCGGCTTGGGCTCGATATTGTGGCCGCGCGCGATCAAGGCGTCGCGCACGGCCTGGGGAATGGCGTATTCCACCTCCAGGCCATTGCCCTCGGTCCAGACACGCGGCGCCTCCACCGCCTCCTGCAGGCTCATGCCGTGATCGATCAGGTTCAGCAGCGCCTGCATGACGGAGGGGAAGATGCGCTTGCCGCCGGGCAAGCCCAGCGCATAGGCGATCTTGCCGCCGCGCAGCACCATGGTCGGCGCCATCGAGGTGGTGACGCGCTTGCCCGGCGCGATGGACTGGGCATTGTCGGGGCGCGGGTCGAAGTTCGACATATAGTTGTTCGGCACCATGCCTGTGCCGGGCACGATGAAGCGGGCGCCGAACAGGCTGTTGATGGTCTGGGTGCTGGCGACCACGTTGCCGAAGCGATCGGCCACGGTCAGATGGGTGGTGTGGTTGCTCTGGGCAGGCGAAATGCCCGCGCCCCAGCTCTGGCCGCGCGCCATGTCGATCTTCGCGCGCCGCTCGGCGGCGTAATCCTTGGATGTAAGCCGCTCGACGGGGACAGCGACGAAATCCGGGTCCGCCGTGCCGGCGGCGCGATCGGCGAAGGCGATCTTCAGAACCTCCGCGCGCAGATGCAGCGCATCCGCCGTGCCGAAACCAAGGGCGGACAGGTCGTAGCCCTCCAGTATGTTCAGCATCTGCACGATATGCACGCCGGCGGCCGAAGGCGGCGGCGGGGCCACGACCTCCCATCCCCGGTACTGGCCGCGCACCGGCTCGCGCTCGACCACGCGGTAATTGGCGATGTCCTCGCGGGAGACGAAGCCGCCCGTGGCCTGCATGCAGGCGGCGACCGCATCGCCCAGCGGGCCGCCATGCAAGGCGGCTTCGCCTTGCTGGGAGATGAAGGTCAGGGCTTCGGCATAGTCGCCCACCACCAGGCGGCTGCCGGCCGCAAGCGGCAGGCCGTTTGGCAGATAGCGGTTGGCGATCAGCCTGTCCTTCGCCAGATCCTCCGCCGCCGACTTGATGCATTCCGCAAGGTAGGAGGTGACGTTGAAGCCGCGCGTGGCCAGCCGGATGGCGGGCTGCATGACATCGGCCAGATCCATCGTCCCGAAGCGGCGCAGCGCCAAGCACCAGGCGCGCAGCGAACCAGGAACCGCCACCGCCTTGGGGCCAACCAGGTTCTCCTGGTCCACCACGTCGAACACATCCGGCCCAGCGCCCGGGATAGAGCGATACATTTCGGCATGGCCTGCGGCCGGCACGGTGCTCATGCCGTCCAGAACCATATGCGCGCCTTCCGCCGTGCGGATATGCGCAGTGCCGCCGCCGAGCAGGCCGACCATCATGGGTTCGACCACCGTGAGGGTGAATTGGGCGGTCACCGCCGCGTCGATGGCGTTGCCTCCCGCGGCGAGGATCTCGGCCCCGGCCGCCGAGGCGATGGGGTGGTTGGTGACGACCATGCCCTGGCTGCCGTGCGCCGGGTGCTTCTCGCAGGTGAACAGCGTGCCGGCGCGGCCGCGCCAATCGGGTTTCGCGCCGTCCAGCCTATCGACCGCGCAGTCTGTCACATCAAATGAGTTCATGGTGCTTCGCCCTGTCTGACGCTCTTTTCCGCAGTGTGCCCGAGAATGCGGCGGCGTCCAGGGGTGGTGCTACTAGGGGAAGCTGTTGACGCGCGCACACCGAGGACGGACCCTGCCGCCATTCGCAGCAAGGAGGCCATCTTGTCGGACGCAATTCCGAACGGTGCCGACGCCGGCAATCCGAATAGCCCGCAAATTGCCTTCTGGAACAGCCCGACCACCCGCGCTTGGGTGACGTTGCAGGCACGAATGGACGAGCTTTTCGCGGGGCTGACAGAAGTGGCGCTGGACCATGCGGCGCCGCGCCCCGGCGAGACGGTGCTGGATATCGGCTGTGGCTGCGGCGACACGGTGCTGCGACTCGCTGAGCGTGTGGGTCCGGCAGGGCATGTGCTGGGCGTGGATGTCTCCGAGCCCATGCTGGCGCGGGCCCAGCAGCGCGTGACCGAGGCGGGATACGGTCAGGCCAGGCTGCGCCTCGCGGATGTCTCTGCCGCCAATCTGGGAACCGGCGTGTTCGACCTCGCCTTCTCGCGCTTCGGCGTCATGTTCTTCTTCAACCCGGTCGAAGCCTTCACCAATCTGCGCCATGCCCTGAAACCATCGGGCCGGCTGGTCTTCGCCTGCTTCCGGCCAATGGCGGAAAACACCTGGGTGACCGTGCCCCAAGCCGCCGGCCTGGGGCTGTTCCCCCCTGCTCCGCCACCGGGACCGGAAGACCCCGGACAATTCGCCTTCGGCGATCCCGCCCGGGTGCGGCGCATCCTGGAAGGCGCCGGATTCCGCGACCTAACCTTCACCCCACACAATCCGGCGATGCGCCTGGGCGACACGGCGGCGCAAGCGGCAGCGATATCGACACAGATCGGCGCCTATGCGCGGGCGCTGGCCGAGGCGCCGGAGCAGCTTCCCGCGCTGATGGCGGCCCTGACGGCGGCCTATGCGGCGCATGAGGGGCCGGAAGGAGTGGTCTTGCCGGGGGCGATCTGGTTGGTGTCGGCGCGGGCTTAAGAAAGGAAGGCCAGGGCTCTGCCCTGGACCCGCTCAAGGCAGAGCCTTGAGAATCCATTACTTTCTTGGCTGGGGCGAAGCCCAGATTTCTCGGCACCAGACGGGAGCTGCGGATGATTGCCTGCGGCGCAAGCAAGAAAATCGATATCAACCGAAGGCCGCCACCACAGCCGAGAAAGTCCAGGATTGTTAGGGCTCCGCCTTAACCGGGTCGAGGGCAGAGCCCTCGCCTTTCTTACCTTACCTGTCCGACCGCGGATCAAACGCATGCTGCAACCCGTCGCCCAGGAAATTCACCGCGATGACCGTGACGAAGATCAGCAGCCCGGGATACACCGCCAGACCGGGCGCGCTGGTGACCAGTTCCTGGGCATTGTTCAACATGTTGCCCCAGCTTGGCGTCGGCGGGACGATGCCGAAGCCGAGGAAGCTGAGCACTGATTCGAACAGGATGACACGGCCGACGGTCAGCGTGAACGCCACGATGATCGGGGTGGCCACGTTCGGAAGGATATGGGCGGGCATCACGTAGAACGGCCCGGCGCCGCTGGCCCGTGCGGCGCGGACGAAGTCGCGTTCCTTGATCGACAGCGTGGCGGCGCGGACCAGCCGGGCGATGGAGGTCCAGTCCACGATGGAGATGATGATAACGATTCGCCAGAAGCCGGCCGCGCCCGAATGGGCGAATTCCTGGGAGAAGCCGAGCTTGGTGAGGTCGATGGCGCCCAGCACGATCAGCAGCGGCAGCAATGGCAGGGCGATCATGCCATCAGTGAAGCGCATCAGGATCGCGTCGGTGCGGCCGCCGAAATAGCCGGAAATCACGCCGACAATGAGGCCGATCGTGCCGCCGACCACGGTGGCGAGCAGACCGACGAGGAGGGAAATCTGGCCGCCGATCATCAGGCGCAGCAACTCGTCTCGCCCGCCATCGTCGGTGCCGAGCCAATGCTGGGCCGAGGGCGGATCGAAGCGGGAGAGCAGGTCGGTGGCATCCGGGTCCATGCCGGTGATCCATTGCAGCGGGTAGGCGGCAAGGACAAACAGCACGAGCAGGACCAGCACGACGAGGCTGGCCATGGCGGCGCGGTGATGGACAAAGCGGCGCCAGCGCAGGCGCCAGACGCCGATCGCGGCTTCGGTCTGCGGCGCGATGGCAGCGGTGACGTCGGACGTGCTCATGCCACCGAAATCCGCGGATCGAGCCAGCCATAGGCAAGGTCGGCGAGCAGGTTGCTCAGCAGCGTGACCAGCGTGGCGAAAAGCAGGCCGGTGAGGGCGAGGTTGAAATCATTGGCCAGAATGGCGTCATAGATCATCTTGCCCATACCGGGTTGGGCGAACATCGTCTCGGTGAGCAGCGCGCCGTTGAACAACGTCCCGAAGCT
Source organism: Acetobacteraceae bacterium (assembly GCA_036497785.1). Classification (GTDB taxonomy): domain Bacteria; phylum Pseudomonadota; class Alphaproteobacteria; order Acetobacterales; family Acetobacteraceae; genus DASXIW01. The sequence continues at coordinate 24,003 of DASXIW010000277.1, forward strand.
GAGAGCCATGACGGTGACAACCGGGATCAGCGCGTTGCGGAAGGCGTGGATCAACACCACCCGGTACTCGCTGGCGCCCTTCGCGCGGGCGGTGCGGACGAGATCCATGCGCAGCACCTCGATCATGCTGGCGCGGACATAGCGGATGAAGCCGCCGGTATTGGCGAGCGCCAGGGTGGTAACGGGCATGATGAGGTGGCGGGCCTGATCGGCGAAGCTACCATCGTCGATATTGGCGACGCCGCTGGCCGGGAACCAGTGCAGGTTGACCGAGAAGACCAGGATCATCATCAGCGCCAGCCAGAACACGGGCACCGAGATGCCGGCGAAGGCGACAAGGTTGATCAGGCTGTCCAGCCACCCGCCGGGCCGCAACGCGGCGATGATGCCCAGCACGAAGGAAAGAATCACGCTGACCACGAAGCTGACGATCATCAGCTTGCAGGTTTGCGCCAGCGCCGGCGCCAGCACTGCCAAGACCGGCATGGAATAGCTGCGGGAAAAGCCGAAATCGCCGGTAAGGGCCGCGAGCAGCCAGTGCCAGTAGCGCAGCATGAGCGGCTGATCCAGGCCGTACAGCTCCCGCAGATGGGCGATCACTTCGGGCGTGGCGCCGGGGTTGCTGGCGATCATGATGTCCAGCGGGTCGCCGGGCATGAGGCCGATCAGGCTGTAGATGACCACGGACATGACCAGGAGCACGGCCAGGGCCTGGAGCAGGCGGCGGAGGATGTAGCGTGTCATGGCCGCCCCCTTAATCCTTGAAATGGCAGGCGGATAGCTGGGCAGCGCGGCCAGGTGCGGGTTCCAGCGCCGGCGCCTCGCTTCGGCAGATCGCCTGCGCTTTGGGGCAGCGCGGGTGAAACACGCAACCGGGCGGCGGGTTGAGCGGGCTGGGCATCTCGCCCTTGATGGTGCGGCCGCGCTGGCGGCGGCGGCCGATGCGCGGCACGGCCTCCAGCAGGGCTTGGGTATAGGGGTGGGACGGCGTGTCGAACAGCTCCGCGCGCGGGGCGATTTCGACGAGGCGGCCGAGATAAAGCACGGCGACGCGATCGACCAGATGATTCACCACGGCGAGGTCGTGGCTGATGAACAGATAAGAAAGGTGCAGCCGTTCCTGCAGCTCCTTCATCAGGTTCAGCACCTGGGACTGGATGGAGACGTCCAGCGCCGAGAGCGGCTCGTCGGCGACGATGAGGGCCGGGTTCGGCGCCAAAGCGCGGGCGATCGCAATGCGCTGGCGCTGGCCGCCGGAGAATTCATGGGGGTAGCGGTTGAGCGCGTCGAGCGGCAGGCCGACCTGGCCGACCAGCTCGACGGCGCGGGCACGGCGTTCGGTCGGGGTGCCGATCTTCTGGATCAGCAGCGGCTCGGCGATGATGGCCGAGACCGGCATGCGCGGATCGAGCGCGCCGAACGGGTCCTGAAACACGATCTGGATGTCGCTGCGGGCGGCGCGCCAGCCGGAGGAATCGAGCTTGCGGCCACGAAAGCGCAGCGTGCCGGCGGTGGGCGCCTGCAGCCCGGCGACAACATTGCCGAGGGTGGATTTGCCACTCCCGCTCTCGCCCACCAGTGCCAGGGTTTCGCCCTGGGCGATGGCGAAGCTGACATTTTCGGCGGCGCGCAGCATGCGCGGCGGACCGCCCAGGAAGCCGCCGCCGCCAAGGTTGAAATGGACGCTGACGCCGTCCAGCGCGATCAGCTCGCTCATTGGCGCGCCTTGAAGCAGGCCACGAAATGGCCGGGCTCCAGCTCCTCGGCCGGCGGCTCGGCCACGCGGCAGCCGGCATCGGCGCGCGGGCAGCGATCGGCGAAACGGCAGCCTTTCACGCTGTCATCCAGATCCGGCACGCCGCCGGCGATGACGGGCAGGCGATCGACGCGGTGGCCAGGGTCCGGCAGCGTGGCGATCAGGCCCTTTGTGTAGGGATGCAGCGGATTGGCGAAAATCTCCTCGGACGGGGCGCTCTCAACGATGCGTCCGGCATACATCACGATGATGTCGTGCGCGACCTCGGACACCACGGCGAGGTTGTGGCTGATGAACTGGATCGCCATGCCGATGCGGTCCTGCAAATCCTGCATCAGGTCGATGATCTGCGCCTGGATGGTAACGTCCAGCGCCGTGGTCGGTTCGTCCGCCACCAGCAAAGCGGGTTCGCAGGCCAGCGCCATGGCGATCATGGCGCGCTGGCGCATGCCGCCGGAAAGCTGGTGAGGATAGGCACGGGCCCGCTCCCGCGGGGAGTTGATGCCGACTGCCTCCAGCATGCCGACGGCGTTATCCTCGGCATCCTTCCAGGAGACGCCCTTGTGGAGCACTTGCACCTCGGCGATCTGACGCCCGACCGGCATGACCGGGTTGAGCGCGGTCATCGGTTCCTGAAACACCATGGCGATGCGCCCGCCGCGCAAAGCGCGCCATTCCGCGGGAGACTGGCCGATAATATCGCTGCCAGCGAAGCGGATGGCGCCTTCCACCCGTCCCGGCGCGGGCACCAGGCCCAATAGCGCGAGCGCGGTCATGGATTTGCCGCAGCCGGATTCACCGACCACACCCAGCGTGCGCCCGGCCCCAAGCGAATAGCCGATACCTGCGACAACGTGGCGCACGCCGCCGGCGCGCGGGAAGCCGACCCGCAGGCCGGAAACGTCAAGCAGCGGCGCCGTCATCGCGTGGCGGCCGCCGTGGCACGAAAATCCATCCCCAATATCGCTCCTACCGCCCGGCCCTGAGGCGCGTGCAATGCAACACACGCGCCATAAGACGGACGAATGGCCCCGTCCAGAGGGACGAGGCCATTCACTGTTCAGCCGAAGGCTTTATTTCTAGCCCGAATGCCAGTTTTCGGCCCAAAGCGGGCTGTAATCGCCATGGCCGGTGGGCGTGTAGCCTTTCAGCCATTTCGGCACGACATGCGGCTCCGCCCGGAAGAACAGGGGCACCGTCGGGACATCGTTGGCATAGAGCTGCTGCATATCGGCCCAGATCGCCTTCTGCTTGACCGGATCCAGTTCGGAATCGGCCTTCGCGATGTCGGCGTCCATCTTGGGGTTGCTGAAGGCGATATAGTTGGAACCCGCGTAGTTATTCGCCTTGGTCGGGATCATGGACGAGCCGAGGGTTTGCAGGGGGCTTTCCGTCACGCCGCTGGACCAGGCATACATCACCATGCCGTCATAGGTGCGCTGCTTCAGCGTCTCGCCGAACAGGGTACGGGGCGGCTCGTTTTTGATGGTGACGTCGATGCAGGCGGCCTTCCACTGGCTTTGCAGCACCTGCTCCTGCAATTCGCGCAGGCGGTTGCCGGCGGTGGTCTCTATTGGGATGGACAGCCGGTCGCCCTTGGCATTGCGGCAGATCCCGTCCGGCCCCGGCGTCCAGCCGGCTTCCTTCAGCAGGGCCTTTGCCTTGGCAGGGTCATAGGGATAGGTCGCGGTGTCCTTGCTGAAGTTCTCGTTCAGCGGGTTCACCCAAGTGGCCGCCACCGGCTGCATCCCGTCGAACAGCTTCTGCACCATGGTCTGGCGGTCAGCCGCATAGAGCAGCGCCTGGCGCACCCGCAAGTCGACGAGGATCGGGTTTTCGATCTTCAGGTCGATATGCTCGAAGGTGAGGCTGGGCTTGAAGATGTAGTCGAACTGGTTGGGATGCTGCTTGCGCAGCGCGATCACCTGATCGATCGTCAGCCCAACGCCCTCGCCCGCCACCATGTCCACATCGCCGGAAAGCAAATTGGCCTGCAAAGCAGCGGTGTTCTCGATCAGCTTGATGACGATGTGCTTGAAGCCCGGCTTGGTGCCCGCCCAGTACGGGTTGGGCGAGAACACGATCTGCTGGCCCGACGTGTAAGTGGTGATCATATACGGGCCGTCGGCCAGGCCCGGCGTGGTCTGCGCGCGGTTATAGGCGGTCTGGGTGATGTATTGCCCGGGCCCGACTTTATCGTAGATCGGCGCCTCGATATGCTCCGGCAGCAATTGGTCCCACTGGTTGTAGGACACGGTGACGTGGTCGAGGTGCAGCACCGCGGTGTGATCGTCGATCACGTCGATGCTGGCGGCGCGGTTCCAGGGATTAGGGTTGCTGAAGCCGGATGCGGGATCCTTGCCCACCTTCCAGGTGAACAGCAGATCCTTGGTGGTCACCGGCACGCCGTCGGACCATTTCAGATCGGGCTTCAGCTTCAGCGTGACCGCCATGCCCTTCCTGCCGGAAGGCGTGGTCTCGAACTTCGCCAGCCCGTTCTCGATGGTGGGAAGCTGCGTGCAGAGAAGGCAGCTATTCTCCCAGTTCTTGTCGAACGCGGTGATCGGACGGATGGCGAAGTCGTTCACGTAGTTCTTGACGACTTCCGCATCGATATCGGGATGCAGCGAGGACGGGAACTGCGCCACGCCGATCACCAAGTCGTCCTTGGCATAAGCAGGTGCATGTAACAGCGCCGCCAGGCCAATTGCTGCACATGCAGCACGAATCTTCATCGCCTTCATCTCCGAGTTGCATGGATTGCATATCGAACCGGATGGAACAGGACAAGCGCGCCCCGTGTCAACGCGGCCCTGTCAACGCGGCCATGGCGGAGCAC
>DASXIW010000278.1:0-2218 GCA_036497785.1 Acetobacteraceae bacterium
GGACCCCACAAGGTCAAGTTGTGGATCGTCGGGGCCGTCAAGCGCCGGGGTTATTGCCCAGGCGCATAGCGATGCTGCGCGCATGTGCCTGCAACCCCTCGGCCTCGGCCAACGCCACTGCGGCCGGCCCGATCTGCGCGAGCGCGGCGGCATCGGCCGAGATCCAGGTGGTGCGCTTGAGGAAATCGTACACCGACAGGCCGGAGGCGAATCGGGCGCTGCGGCCGGTCGGCAGCACATGGTTGGGCCCGGCCACGTAGTCGCCCAGAGCTTCCGGGCAGAACCGCCCAAGGAAAACCGCGCCGGCATGGCGGATACGGGCGAACAGCGCCTGCGGATCCGCCGTCATGATCTGCAAATGCTCGGGCGCCAGACGGTCGGTGAGGGAAATCGCCTCCTCCCAGTCGCGCACCAGTATCACCGCGCCATGCGCGCGCCAGGATTCGCCGGCGATCCTCGCGCGGGGCAGGGTCGGGATTTCCGCCGCCACCGCCGCCGCCACCGCATCGGCGAAATCCGCGTCGTCGGTGATCAGAATGGATTGCGCGGCCTCGTCATGCTCGGCCTGCGCCAGCAGGTCCACCGCAACGTCGCGGGGCGCGTTGGCGGCATCGGCGATCACCACCACCTCAGACGGCCCGGCAATGGAATCGATGCCCACACGGCCGAAAACCTGCCGCTTGGCCTCCGCCACATAGGCATTGCCCGGCCCTGCGATGCGGTCTACCGGGGCGATGCTGGCGGTGCCCCAGGCCAGGGCCGCGATCGCCTGGGCGCCGCCGACGCGGTAGATCTCCGTCACCCCCGCGCGCCTTGCGGCCGCTAGGACGAGTGGGTTCATCACCCCATCCGGCGTCGGCACGCACATGGCGATCCGCCCCACCCCGGCGGCGCGCGCCGGTAGCGCATTCATCAGCACGGAGGATGGATAGGCCGCCTTTCCGCCGGGCACATAGATGCCCACCGCGTCCAGCGGCGTCCAGCGCATGCCCAGATCCAGCCCCACCGCGTCGCCCATGCGCAGATCCTGCGGCAACTGTGCGCGATGAAACACCTCGATGCGGCTGGCGGCCAGATCCAGCGCCGCCAGCAACTGCGCCGACACGGAATCGGCCGCGGCCTCGATCTCGTCAGCACTTACCCGCAGTCCGGCGGCGGTCAGTCTCAGCCGGTCGAATCGCTCGGTGTAGTCAAGTAGCGCCGCGTCGCCCCGGGCGCGGATATCGGCGATGATGCCCGCCACCGCGCCGTCCACGCTATCCGCCGTCTCCCGCGCCTCGGCCAGCAAGGCAATGAAACCGGCCTCGAAGCCCGCATCCGCCGTGGAAAGCCGCTTCATGCCGCCGCCAGCGCGTCGCGGAACCGCGCGATCCAGCCACCGACAAGTTCGGGCCGCGTCTTCAGCGCGGTCCGGTTGACGATCAGCCGGCTGGTGACATGCGCGATCACCTCGGTCTCCACCAGCCCGTTGGCCTTCAGCGTGGAACCGGTGGCAACCAGATCAACGATCACCCGGGTCAACCCCAGGCCGGGCGCCAGTTCCATCGCCCCGTTCAGATGCACCACATCGGCGTGGATGCCCCGCGCGGCGTAGTGCCTGCGGGCGATATTGGGATATTTCGTCGCCACCCGCACCCGCGACCAGGTGCGCGGATCGTCCTTCCCGGCGGTCTCGTGCGGCTCGGCCACGCTCACGCGACAAGGCCCGATCCCCAGATCCAGCGGCGCATAGATCTCGGGATAGTCGAACTCCATCAGCACGTCCGCCCCGCATATGCCGATCTCGGCTGCGCCGAAGGCGACGAAGGTGGCCACGTCGAACGGCCGCACCCGCACTACGTCCAGCGCCGGATCGTTGGTCGGGAAGCGCAAATGGCGGCTATCCTCGTCGGCATAGTCCGGGTGCGGGGCGATGCCGGCGCGGGCCAGCAGCGGCGCGCACTCGGCCAGAATGCGGCCCTTGGGCAGCGCCAGCACCAAATCGCCCTTGACGTCCGGCGCCAAAGACGGGGCCGTGACGAGGGAAGGGGCCTCGAATTCAGCGGTCATGCCTGATTCTCGCGCTTGCATCGCGCCGGCTCCTACACCGTCGCGCGCTGCGGCGAAAGGCTCAGCCCGGCAGACGTTCTATGTGCGCGCCACAGGCCGCGAGCTTTAGGTCCGCCGTCTCGTAGCCACGATCGAGGTGATACACCCGGTTCACCACCGTCTCTCCCCG
>DASXIW010000279.1:0-14658 GCA_036497785.1 Acetobacteraceae bacterium
AGGCCGGGCTGGTGGTCAAAGGCCCGCTCGTCGAATTCACGATCCCCGTCGCCACCGTCACCCGCGACACAGTCCGCGCCGGCTATGACGCCATCCTGCTGAGCTGCAAGGCCTATGATCTGGAGGATGCGATCGAATCCATCCGCCCCGCCGCCCCGGGCGCGCTGATCGTCCCGCTGCTGAACGGCATCAAGCACCTGGACCGGCTCGACCGCGAATTCGGTCAAGCCGCCATTGCCGGCGGTCTCGCCCAGATCTCCATCACGCTCGATCCGGACGGCACCATCCGCCATCTGGCCCCCATGCAGGGCTTCATCTTCGGCGCCCGCGACCCCAGCAGGCGATCTGCGCCGCGCTGGCGCCGGTGCTCGCGCAAGGCGGCTTCAACCCGAAAAACAGCCCTGCCATCCTCCAGGACATGTGGGAAAAATTCGTCTTCCTCTGCACGCTCGCCGCCACCACCTGCCTGATGCGCGGCCCGGTCGGCGCCATCGCCCGCACCGACCACGGCGCCTCGGTGGCGCTGGACATGCTCGGCGAATGCATCGCCACCGCCACCGCCGACGGTTTCCCGCCGCGCGAGGCCCATGCCGCCTATTGCCGCAACACCGTCACCGACCGCGACTCCCCCGTCGTCGCCTCCATGCTGCGCGACCTCCAGCGCGGCGGGCAGATCGAGGCGGAACCCATCGTCGGCGACATGCTGGCCCGCGCTTTGGCCGCCGGGCAGAACGCCCCGATGCTGCGCGCCGCCTATAGCCATCTGCAAGTCTATCAGGCCAGCCTCGCGTGACGAGGGTCTGAGCCGAAAGGGGGCGCGCAAATGGATTGGCACCGCCTCTGGGCGCCCTCGCCCGAAACCTTCCGGCAAACCCAGCTCCTGACCGGCCTGCTGATGGCGCTGTTCATCGGCATGGCCGCCTTTCCCCAACTGCGCCCCTATGCGCGCCGGGTCTGCCTGGTGGCACTCGCGATCTCCGTCGTCGCGGTGGTCACGCTGCTCATTCGCGGCGCCGTCCTGCGATAGAGCAATATGGCTTCAGGTGGAATCACCGGGCCATTGAATTGCTCCATCAAACAAAGAGCTGGAGCATGATGGCTTCGCCTACCAAGCCATCATGGTTTACGGCGCAAAATCCGCATGGCAGCGCGTACACCCTTCAGGACAGTTTTGCATTGGATCGCGATCGGCCATATGGACCTGGATATACCGGAGCCATAGTCAAATGCCATCAGGCCACTTCCCCGCCACCCGCATGCGCCGCAACCGCCACGACGCCTGGACCCGCAGGCTAGTGGCCGAGACGCGGCTCAGCATCGACGACCTGATCTGGCCGGTTTTTCTCGTCGAGGGCAGCGGCCTCGTCACCGAAGTCGACTCGATGCCCGGCGTCAGCCGCGTCTCGCTCGACCGGCTGGCCGCGCATGTCGCCCCATCCGTGCGCCTCGGCATCCCGGCCATCGCCCTGTTCCCCGCCACGCCGGCCGGCAAGAAAGACGCCGAAGGCACGGAATCCGGCAATCCCGATAATTTGATGTGCCAGGCCGCCCGGCTGCTCAAGCGCGAGTTTCCCGATACCGGGCTGGTCGGCGACGTGGCACTCGACCCCTATACGGATCACGGGCATGACGGCGTCATCCGCGACGGCTACGTCGCCAATGACGAATCGGTCGAGATTCTGGTCCGCCAGGCGCTGAATCAGGCCCATGCCGGTATCGACGTGATCGCCCCCAGCGACATGATGGATGGTCGCGTCGCCGCCATCCGCGCAGGGCTTGACGGCGCCGGCCTGATCCACACGCGCATCATGAGCTACGCCGCCAAATACGCGAGCGCATTCTACAACCCGTTCCGCGACGCGCTGGGCTCCGGCGGCGCGCTGAAGGGCGACAAGAAAACCTACCAGATGGATTACGCCAATTCCGACGAGGCGCTGCGCGAAGTGGCCATTGATCTCGCCGAAGGAGCCGACATGGTCATGGTCAAGCCCGGCATGCCCTATCTGGACATACTGCGCCGCGTGCATGAGCGGTTCGGCGTGCCGACCTTCGCCTATCAGGTGTCCGGCGAATACGCGATGATCATGGCCGCCGTGCGCAATGGCTGGCTGGACCACGACCGCGCCATGATGGAAAGCCTCACCGCCTTCAAGCGTGCCGGCGCGGCGGGCGTGCTGACCTATTTCGCGCCGGCCGCGGCGGAGATCCTGCGGACGCGCTGATCATACCAACGTCCCCAGGGTGTTGACCTGTAAGCACAGGTCAACGTCGGGATGGGTCTTTGTTTGGCGCGGGGCCGCCCCACCATCCCGCGCGCAATACCATCCGCCTGAAATGATGGACGAGCCATCATTTCAGGCGGATGGTATCAGCCCAGAAAGGGCAGTTCCCCACCGACGGTTTGCAGCAAAAGCAGCACGTTCAGCGCCAGAACGACGATGGCGGCCAGGATCGCCCCAAGCTGCGTCAGCCGCGAATTGACGAAATCCCCCATCACTGAACGCCGGCCGGTCAGCGTCAGCAATGCGATCATCGGAATCGGCAGCACCAGGCTCAGCACCACCTGACTCATCACCAGACTCTTCGTCGCATCCACGCCCAGCGCCACAACCACGAAGGCCGGTACCATCGTCACCAGCCGCCGCAGCCAGAGCGGCGTCTGGAAACGCACGAAATCCTGCATGATCATTTGCCCGGCCATGGTTCCGACCACGGAGCTTGAAAAGCCCGAGGCCAGCAGCGCGACCATGAACACCACGCCCGCCCCGGCCCCCATCAGCGGCACCAGCGTGTGATAGGCGGTTTCGATCTCGGCCACGTCGGAATGCCCGGCATGGAAGACGGATGCCGCCATCGCCACCATCGCCATGTTCACCAGCCCGGCCATCCCTAGCGCCACCAGCACCTCGCGGTTGGAGAAGCGCAGGATGCGGCGGCGCTGCCCGTCATCGGCCGCCGGCATGCGATTCTGCGTCAGGCCCGCATGCAGATAGATCGCATGCGGCATCACCGTGGCGCCCACAATGCCCACCGCCAACGTCACCCCGCCCGCATCCACCAGTCGCGGCACCACCGCGCCCATGCCGAACGCGCCCCAAGCCGGGGGGGCAACAAACAGCTCGATCGCGTAGGCCGCGCCGATCACGACCACCAGCCCGCCCACCATCAGTTCCAACGGCCTGAACCCGCGCCCCCCCAGCAGCAGAATCGCATAGGTGCCGATCCCGGTCAGCACCAGGCTGACCAGCAGCGGCAGGCCGAACAGCAGGCTCAATCCGATCGCACCGCCCAGGAACTCCGCGAGATCCGTCGCCATGGCCCCAACCTCGCTGGCCAGCCACATGGCGATCACAACGGGAAACGGGAAGCTGTCGCGGCAATGCGCCGCCAGGCTTTTGCCGGTGACGATGCCCAGCTTGGCCGACAGCGCCTGGAACAACATGGCGACAACATTGGCCACCACCACGACCCATAGCAGCGCGTAGCCATAGCTCGCGCCCGCCTGGATGTTGGTGGCGAAATTGCCCGGATCCATATAGGCGACCGACGCCATCACCGCGGGCCCCACGAAGGGCAGGAAGGCCCATCCGCCCCGGCGCCGCCCGTTCAGCACCTCCCGTCCGGCAGCGACCGTACGCTCGGACATGGTCCCGCCAACAGCGACGTCGCTCATGCCCGCGCTCCGATCGAGGTCCGCATCATGCCAGAAGCATCCTTTGCGCCAAAGTGTAGCCTATACTACACTTCATGGCCGAAGATGTACGCGCGGCGCCCCCGATGTCAACCGTGCTGCAGGTTATCGGCCGTGAAGTTCGACAAGGGCCATGCTTCTTGATATCGGCCAGCCGCTTCGCCATGGTCGCGCCATCATGGACGACAAAACCATCCTGTCGCCCGGCAGGGCCGGCCCACCGGCCGCTCCGGCGCCAGACCTGCCGGCAGAGCCCACCCAGGCGCTGCGCTTCGGCAAGACACGAACAGCGCAATCCACCGCGCTGCTGGAAGACTATGCCGAGTTGATCGCCGACCTGCTGGCCACAGGCGGCGAGGCGCGCCCCACCGACATCGCCCGCCGCCTCGGCGTCTCCCACGCCACCGCCATCAAGACCATCACCCGGCTGAAGCGCGAGGGCCTTGCCACCGCGCGCCCGTATCGCGGCGTGTTCCTCACCGAAGCCGGCGAAAGCCTCGCCGCGCGGGTAAAGCTGCGTCACCGGCTGGTGGTGGATCTGCTGCTGGCCGTGGGCGTGCCGGGGGAAGCCGCCGAACAGGACGCCGAAGGCATCGAGCATTATGTGTCCGACGCGACATTGACGGCGTTCTCGGCGTTTTTGAAGATCCGCAGGCGCTGATCCGTTCAAGTCGCGCCCCGAACCGCCGCCGCGCCTGCAGCAGCCGACGGCGATGTTAAATTCCGTTTTAGGGACGCTTTCCTAACCCTCTATTTAAGCGACCCACGCGACCGCCAGCAGTAGCTCTGTTCCCAGCGGGAAAGCGGCCGGATCACCGACCCCTCTCGCCCGCGCATAGCCCGTTTCGGGCATGCGCAATGCACGCGAACAGACAGGATGACGGATCATGCGTTTCATCGTCGCTTCGGCCATCGGCATCACCGCCCTGCTGGGCACGGCGGCGTCCCATGCCCAGACAACCTATGCCCAGACACCGGCGGATGAGGCGTTGAGCCAGAGCTGGTCGGGCCCGCCCGCCAGCGTGGTGGATCACGCCCCCCACACATTGTTCTCGATCGGCGGTGTCAACGTCGTTGTGAACGCCCCGGTGGATGCGCCGGATAGCGGCATCGCCTATCGCAACTTGGAAGGCCAGCCGATGCAGAGCCGCGACGCCGTCCTCGCGGGCGGCTGATATTTATCGCGCCGAGAGGAAGGCCCGCACCGCCTCGATCGTCGGCGCGTCCATCATGGCGGGCGCGTGGCCGCATTCCGGCACCACCAGCGAGCGCGCCCCGCTCTCCTCCATCCGTGCGAGTGTCTCCGGCAGCAGCAATTCGCTGTCCGCACCGCGCAGCACGAGGGCCGGTATCGTGATCTTGTCCCATAGCGCCCACAGATCCACATTCGCCGGCGGCGTGGACAGCATCGCCGTGGTGATGCCCGGATCGTAATGCACGGCCAGCCGCCCATTCGGCAGGGTGCGCATGGAATAGCGGGTCATCTCCGCCCATTGATGATCGGTCAGCTTGCCAAACGTGGCATGCGCCATACGAATGTAAGCCTCGGCCTCCTGCATATCGGCGAAATCCGGCACACGGGCGATGCGGCTGCCGATGCTGGCCAGCGCCGCCTCGGGAATGAACGGTCCGATATCGTTCAACACCATGCGCGTGATCGGCTGCCCGGGCGCGGCCGCGATCGCCATGCCGCAGACCCCTCCCAGCGAGGTGCCCACCCACGACACCGGCTCACCGGTCGCCGACAGCAGATGCGACAGCGCCAGCACATAATTCATCGGCTGATACAAAGCGGGGTCCGGCAGCCACACCGAGCCGCCGCGCCCCGGTAGATCCGGGCAGATCACCCGAAAGTCAGGCGCCAGCACCCTGGCCAATGCGTCGAAATCATGGGCGTTGCGGGTCAGCCCATGCACGCACACCACAGCCGGCGCGGCGGGATCGCCCCAGTCGAGATAGGCCATGTCATGGAATGCCCCAGCCAGCAGATACGCCACCCGGCGATGGCGAGGTTCCATCAGATCACCCCCTTCTCGCGCAGCGCATCCATCTCCGCCCGGTCGAGCCCCAACAGGCCCATCAGCACCTCGTCGGTATGCTCCCCCAGCACCGGCGACGCCATGCGGTAATTCGCCGGCGTTTCGGACAGCCGCACCGGATTGGCGATCACCTTCACATTCACGCCCGAGCTATGCGGCAGATCGACCACCACCCCGCGTGCCTGCACATGCGGATCGGCGAACACGTCCTGCAGCGTGTTAATCGGCCCGCAGCCGATCTTCAGCCCCTCCAGCCGCTCCACCCACCAGCCGGTGGGCTGCGTGCGCATCACCGGCGTCAGCGTCTCCGTCACCAATTGCCGGTTCTCTACCCGGGCCGCATTGGTGGCGAAGCGCGGATCGTCCAGCAGATGCTGGAGCGCGAAATTCTCGCAGAAGCGCTTGAAGGTCGGATCATTGCCCACGGACAGCACCAGATAGCCGTCCTGCGTCGGAAACACCTGGTACGGCACGATATTCGGGTGCTGATTGCCGAGTCGCGGCGGGTTCTCGCCGGTCGCCAGGTAGTTCATCCCCTGATTGGCCAGCCACGCCGTGTGCGTGTCCAGCATGCCGATATCCACCTGCTGGCCCTCCCCGGTCCGGTCCCGGTGCCGCAATGCAGCCAGTATGCCGATGCAGCCGTACAGCCCGGCAAACAAATCCGCCACCGGCACGCCCACCTTCTGCGGCAATCCCTCCGGCTCGCCGGTCAGGCTCATCACCCCGCCCATGGCCTGGATCAGGCTGTCATAGCCCGGTCGCGCCGCATACGGCCCGGTCTGCCCGAACCCGGTGATGGAGCAGTAGATCAGCCCCGGAAATTCGGCATGCAGTTGCTCATAACCCAGGCCGTACTTGGCCAGCGCGCCGACCTTGAAATTCTCCACCAGCATGTCGCAATCCGCCAGCAGCCGGCGTGCGATGTCCTGGCCCTCCGGCGTCGCGATATCCAGCGTCACCGAGCGCTTGTTGCGGTTCACCCCAACGAAATTGGCGCTTTCCGCGGTTCCCGGCATGGTCGGCGGCGCGAATCCCCGCGTGTCGTCGCCCGCCCCCGGCCGTTCGATCTTGATCACCTCGGCACCCAGGTCGCCCAACATTTGCGTGCAGGTCGGCCCGGCCAAAACGCGGGTCAGATCGAGCACCCGAAGCCCTTTCAGGGGCCCGGTCGCATCCTTCATAAACATGCATTCGCCTTCACATAAACCATCATGTGCCCGCCTTGCCCGTCCGACGATCCGCACTCATATGGCGTGCGCTTATAAAACCGCCGACTAAGGAAGGGAAACCCATGCTCGATCAACCAGCCACCGTCCCCACCCCGGACGCTCCCACCCTGGACGAGCGCGCCCTGGCCCGTGCCTTGTCCGGTCATCACTTCATCGGCGGCAAATTCGTCCCCGCCGCCTCCGGCCGGAATTTCCCGGTGGTCAATCCCGCCACCGGCCTCCAAGTCGCCCACGCCGCCGAAGGCGACGCCGCGGATGTGGACATCGCCGTGCAGAATGCCGACCGCGCCCAGAAAGCCTGGGCCCGCATGCCCGCCCGCAAGCGCGGCGCGCTGGTCGCCCAATGCGCCGGTCTGATTCGCGCCCATGTCGAGGAACTCGCCCGCCTGATCGCGCTGGAGACCGGCAAGGCCCTGCGCACGGAAAGCCGTGTCGAGGCGAACACCGTCGCCGACGTGCTGGAATTCTTCGGCGGCCTGGGCAGCGAACTGAAGGGCGAAAGCGTCCCCTTCGCGCCGGACGTGCTCAGCGTGACCGTGCGCGAACCGTTGGGCGTGGTCGGCGCCATCATCCCGTGGAACGTCCCATTGCTGCTGATGTCCCTGAAGATCGCCCCCGCGCTGGTCGCCGGCAACACCGCGGTGGTGAAATCCGCCGAGGAAGCCCCGCTCACCGTGTTGCGCATCTGCGAATTGATGAACCGCATCCTGCCGCCGGGTTGCTTCAACATGCTGTCCGGTTACGGTCCGGAATGCGGCGCGCCGCTGGTGGCCCATCCGAAGGTGAAAAAGGTCACCTTTACCGGCAGCGTCGAGGTCGGCCGCATCGTCGCGAAGGCCGCCGCCGACAAGCTGATCCCGGTCACGCTGGAACTGGGCGGAAAAAGCCCCATGCTGGTCTTCGCCGATTGCGATTTCGACAAGACCGTGACCGGCGCCGTCACCTCCATGCGCTTCACCCGCCAGGGCCAGAGCTGCACGGCCGCCAGCCGCATCTATGTCGAACGCCCGATCTTCCAGCGCTTCGTCGATGCGCTGGCTGCTCGCGTGGACGCCATGGTGATGGGCGACCCGCTCGATGAGGCCACCGATATCGGCACCATCATCAGCCCCGATCAGTTTGCCAAGGTCAGCGCCTTCATCGCGGAGGGCAAGGCCACCGAAGGCGCCACCGGCCGTGCCTGCTCCCGCCTGCCCGAGGAGGCCGGGCTGAAAAAGGGCCTGTTCATCCGGCCCCACATCTTCACCGGCCTGACCGCCCAATCCCGCCTGGTGCGCGAGGAGATCTTCGGCCCCGTCACCGTGGTCTTCCCCTTCGACGACGCCGAGGCCGTGCTGGCCGAGGCCAATGACAGCGAATACGGCCTCGCCGCCTCACTATGGACCAACAACCTCAAGCAGGGCCTCGACCTCGCGCACCGGCTGGAAGCCGGTCTGGTGCAGATCAACCAGAACCTCGTGGTGCAGGCCAATCTGTCCTATGGCGGCGTGAAAAGCTCCGGCCTCGGCAAGGAAGCCAGCCTGGAATCCATGCTGGAGCATTTCACCCACAAGAAGACGATCATTGTGAACTACGCGCGCTGAACCGCCCCCATCGAACCCCGGACCACGCCGGTCCGGGGACAGCGCCACCAAGGACGACCGATCCGCATCACCTCCGCCATCCCTTCACTTTGCGCACCGCGGCGCCCGCGGCATGCCGCGCCCCGTCCTTCGCGCCCAGATAGCCCTCCCGCAGCGCGTGCAACCACCTCCCACTTGTACTGACCACCGCGTCCTTGGCACGCACCGCATTCCCCTCCAGCTCCGGCTTCACCCCGGTCCAGTTCACGATGAACGGCATCGCCGTGCAGGTATCGTTCTCGAAGCGGTTGCGCCGGAAGGCGAGCGGCCCGGTGATCGTCCCATCCAGCAGGATGGCGCAGCGCGTATTGCCCGATTTCGGCCCCTTCTCCACCTCGCTACCCTCCATCACCAGCCCGCCCCCCTGCTCCAGCATCACCTGGTAGCTGGATGCCCCGGTCGGCCCATCGGTGATCCTGTCCCCGGCAAGCTCGGTCATCGCCGCGTCGGAGACGATCTGGTGCCCCCCTTTCGAGGCGTCGATCGTGCTCCGCGCGATCGCGCCCACCGTGATCGCCCTCACGCAATGCGGCCCGTCGCAGGTGTCGGAGACGATCAGCGTGCTGGCGGGCGAATCCGCCGCGATGATGCCCGCCTGGTCGTTGACGAACCGGACATTCGCCACGGTCAGGTTGCGCCCCTCCGCGCGGATGCCCGCCCCATTCCCATCCGGCACGCGGGCGCGCTGCAAAGTGACGTCACGCAGCACGATGTCGTTGCCATGTGTCACCACCAGCGCCTTGCCTTCGTAGGTCCGGTCGGTGAACACCACGCCGGCTCCGGCGCCGGCAATGGTCACGCGGTTGCGCTGGATGGACAGGCAATCGAAATATTCGCCCGGATCGATCAGCACGATATCGCCGTCCTCTGCCGCCGCCAGCGCCGCACTCGGCGTCTTCAGCTCGCGCGCCGGCCCCGCCGGCACCGTTCGCGCCACCACCGGCCCGGCGAAGGCCGTCATGCCGGCCACAACGATCACGATCGCGGCCAGCCCGACCAGCACGACCGACGGAAACCCGCTTTTCATCCCGCCCCCTCGCACCACACCACCCGCCTCATGCCGGTTTCCGTCGCTATCGGCAACAGTACGCGGCAACCAGGCCATAACCGATGATCGGTGCTTGCCTTTATGCTTCGGCCGTCGCTAGCTCTGCGCATGTACCGAATGTTGCGCAGTGCCGGCCGCCTCCTGGCCTTCCTTGCTGTCTTGCTTGTAGTCGCCGCCATCGGCGGCGGCGTGCTCATTTGGGAAACCCTGCCCGGCGGCGGCGGCACAGCCGGCATACCGGGCCTGTCCGCTCCGGTCAGCATCGCTCTGGACGCGGACGGCATCCCCCGCATCCACGCCGCCAACGAGCTGGATGCGGATGCGGCACTGGGCTACCTGCACGCCCGCGAGCGCATGTTCCAGATGGACGTCACCCGCCGCGCCGCTTCCGGCGAGCTGGCCGAGCTGTTCGGCCCCCGTGCTCTGCCGTTGGACCGCATGGTCCGAACTTTGGGCGTGCGCGAAAGCGCCGAAGCCGAGCTACCCGGCCTCGCGGCGCCCACCCGCGCGGCGCTCGATGCCTATGCGCGCGGCGTGAATGCCTGGATCGCCCAGCGCGGCCGCTT
Source organism: Acetobacteraceae bacterium (assembly GCA_036497785.1). Lineage (GTDB taxonomy): Bacteria > Pseudomonadota > Alphaproteobacteria > Acetobacterales > Acetobacteraceae > DASXIW01. Next base: position 10,199 of record DASXIW010000279.1, read on the forward strand.
CGCCAGCCTCGAATATCTCGCCTTCGGTCAGCCCCGCCCCTGGTCGCCGCTCGACAGCCTGCTCTGGGGCAAGACAATGGGCCTTTATTTGTCGTCGAACTGGCGCACCGAACTGGCCCGCGCCGCCCTGTTGCGGCGCCTCCCGCCAGCCGAGGTCAACGCGCTCTGGCCCACGGACACCAGTCCGGGCAACCCCCAGGCCAGCATCGCCCCGCCCGCCACCACACCCACGCAGCTCGCCCTCGCCGACACCGCGTCCAGACTCACCAAGGTCCTGCCCATCTTCCCCGCCCCATTCACCCTGCCGCAGACCGCCAGCGACGAATGGGCCGTGGATGGCCGCCACAGCGATACCGGCGCGCCCCTGCTCGCCGGCGATCCGCATCTGGCCTTCGGCATGCCCGGCATCTGGTACCTCGCCCGTATCGACACGCCCCAGGGCGTGCTGGCCGGCGGAACGGCCCCGGGCATTCCCTTCCTGGTGCTGGGCCATAACAGCAATATCGCCTGGAGCTTCACCACCACCGGCGCCGATGTGCAGGACCTGTTCGAGGAAACCCCCGCCGGCGCCAACGGCTACATGACGCCGGACGGCCCCCGCCCCTTCACCATCCGCGAGGAGCGCATCCATGTCCGTGGCCAGCCGGACGAGGTGCTGAAGGTCCGCGAAACCCGGCACGGCCCGGTGATCAGCGATCTCGTCGCGCCGCAAGGTCCCATCCTCGCGCTCTCCATGGGCAACCTCGCCCCGGGCGACACGGCCGCCACTGGGCTGCTGGCGCTGAACCACGCCACCGATGTCGAGTCCGCTGGCGCCGCGGCCGCCGAGATCACCTCGCCGGTGCAGAACCTGATGGTGGCGGACCACCAGCGCATCGCCCTGTTCGTCACCGGCCGCGTTCCCATCCGCCGTGCCGGCGACGGCGCCAGCCCCGTACAGGGGGCGGACGGCGCGCATGACTGGATCGGCTGGGCCTCCGGCGACCAGTTGCCGCACATCGTGGCACCGGATAGCGGCCGTCTTGTGAACGCCAATGAACGCGTCGCCCCTCCCGATTTCCCGGTCTTCATGGGCCGCGACTGGTACGGGGACTGGCGCGCCCGGCGCATCCGCCAATTGCTCGACAGCACCGACCATCAAGGCGTCGCCAGCTTCGCCGCCATGCAGGTGGACAGCGTCAGCAGCTTCGCCCAGGCCGTGCTGCCCAGGCTGCGCGCCGTGAAACCCGCCGATGACCGTTCCCGCGTGGCGCTCGGCCTGCTGGCCGTGTGGGACGGTTCCATGGCCATGGACAAGCCCCAGCCGCTCATCTTCAACGCCTGGATGCGCAAGTTCCGCCAGGCGCTGCTCAATCGCCTCGATGTCACGGACACCAACACGACATACGGGCCGGCCGTGCCGGAAACCGAACTCCTCGCCGCCACCCTCGCCCCCGATGGCAGTGCCCGCTGCGGCGGCGATTGCGGCCCGATGCTCAGCGAGAGCCTCGCCGCCGTACTCGCCGAACTCGCCCCGCGCTTCGGCGCCGACCCTGCCGCCTGGCGCTGGGGCCATGCCCATCGCGCCGTGTTCGCCAATCAGCTTTTCCGCGACATGCCGGTGCTCAAGACATGGGGCGAAACCCGCATCGCCGCCCCCGGCGACGACAACACCCTGTTCCGCGGCGGCATGACACCCGGCTCGTTCATGGCCGTTCACGGCGCCTCCTTTCGCGGCGTCTACGACCTGGCCGATCTCGACCGCAGCCGCTTCGTCGTCGCCCCCGGCCAATCCGGCAATATCTTCAGCCGGCTCGCCTGGAACTTCTTGCCGCGCTGGCGGGCGGGCGCCACCGTGACGATGGGACCTGTATCGGGCGATGTGGCTGCCCATATCGATCTCATTCCCGCAGCCCCATCGGAAGGACCCAGGTCATGATTCCGGTACCCCCCCAATATGGTTCGGCGCTTCAGCAGGATGACTGGCTCACCGCCGGCGTCATGCTGCGCCGCGTCGTCGGCTGGATGCTGGATGCGATGCTGATCGGGCTGCTGGCGCTGGGCGCCTGGCTGTTCTGCGTGCTGTTCGGCCTGCTCACCTTCGGCATAGGCTGGCCGCTATTCGGCCTGCTGCCGGCGCTGCCGGTGCTGTATCACTGGCTGTTCCTCGCCAGCTTCGCCGCCACGCCCGGTCAGGCGATGGTGGGCCTTACCGTTCGCCGCGACACCGACCTGCTGCCCCCCAACCCGCTTGAAGCGCTGGTTTTCACCTTGCTGTTCTACCTAACGATGGTGTGCGGCATGTTCTGGTTCGCCGTGGCCCTGTTCACCGTGCGCCATCGCGCTTTGCACGATATCGTCTCGGGACTCGTCGTGATTCGCGTTCGGGCGTTGACCCCGGCCGCCCGACCCTGGAACATGGGTTTCGGCAACGTTCCGCCGGGGGGATCAACCACCGCATGAGCTACAAGCCGCCGCGCCGGCCGCAATTCTTCTACACAACGGCACCGCTCCCCTGCCCGTATGTGGCCGGCCGGACCGAGCGGAAGGTTGTGACCGAGATCATCGGCCCGGACGCGGACACGCTGCACGACCGGCTGTCGCGCGCCGGCTTCCGCCGCAGCCACAACATCGCCTACGCTCCGGTCTGCCCCGGCTGCAATTCCTGCGTCCCGATCCGCATCCCCACCGCAACCTTCCAGGCGGATCGCACCCTGCGCCGCATCGCCCGCGCCAACGCCAAGCTGGAAGGGACCGACGTCCCCGCCCGCGCCACCACCGAACAGTTCCAGCTGTTCCAGCGCTACCAGCAGGCCCGCCACGGCGATGGCGACATGGCGACAATGAGTTTCTACGACTACCGTGCCATGGTCGAGGACACCCCGATCGAGACATTCATCGTGGAGTTCCGCGACCCCGGCGACCGCCTGGTCGGCGCCTGCCTCACCGACCGGCTCGGCGACGGTCTCTCCGCCGTCTACAGCTTCTTCCTGCCGGAGCTGGACAAGCGCAGCCTGGGCACATACGGCATATTATGGCTGATCGAACGCGCCCGGCAGTTGCAACTGCCCTATGTCTATCTCGGCTATTGGGTGCCGGAGAGCCGCAAGATGGCTTATAAATCCCGCTTCCGCCCCGCCGAGGTGCTGCAGGGTGGCGCCTGGCGCATGCTGTCGGACGCCGAGAGCAACGGCGAAATCGCCGGTATGCGCCAATCGGCCATGATTTCGGAATCGGCCGATTGAGCGACGCCCCCGTGAAGGACACCGGCGTGGACGCCCCCCGTGTCAGCGACACCTATGTTGACGACATTCGCGCGCACGAGATTCATGTGACCAATATCCGCGTGGACGAGGCCCCGGCGCGCGACAACGACGACCGGCCGATCGACCAGCGCATCCGCCAGATCTACGAAAACCTCACCGGCAATGAACGCCGCCTTGCCGACGTGGTCCTCGGCGCCCGCGGCAACCTTGCCAGCTTCACCGCCGCCGAGCTTGCCGCCCGCGCCAACGTCTCCACAGCCACCACATCCCGCTTCTTCCAGCGCCTCGGCTACCGCACCTACCACGACGCCCGCCGCCTCACCCGCGAACAGCTGGCCTGGGGCTCGCCCGTGCACGAACTGCTGCACAGCCCCAGGCAGCGGTCCAATGCCGACGATTTCGGCCGCCACATCGCCAACGACGTGCGCAATCTGACCCGTACCGTCGAGTTGGTGGACCCGGAGATCATGACCGCCGCGGTGCGCCTGCTGGCCGGCGCGCGCACCATCTGGCTGATCGGCTTTCGCAACTCCATGGCGCTCGCCTGCTATGCCCGTGCCCTGCTGGTCAACGCCAAGCCCGACGTGCGGCTGATCCCGACAGCGGGCATGACGTTGGCCGAGGAACTCGCAAGCTTCGGCAAGGACGACTGCATGCTGGCGCTTAGCTTCCGCCGCCGGCCCCAGGCGCTACGCGAGACGCTCGCGCTGGCCGCCGAATTCGGTCTGCGCAGCGTCGTCGTCACCGATCTTAGCGCCGTCCGCAGCGTCAAGCACGCCACCGCCGTGCTGCGCTGCCAAACCGTCGGCCATGGCCTGTTCGACAGCTACACCGCCGTCATGAGCGTGCTCAATTTCCTCTGCACCGGCGTCGCCCGCGAACTCGGCGACGCCACCATCCAGCGCCTGCAGCGCATCGAAACCCTGCATGGCCGCCTCGGCGACGCCGCGGCGGCCCCGTCCTTGCCGAGCGACGGCGGCGATTCGACGAATTAGGGCCTGAGCCAGAACAACCGCGTCAATCATCTGGTTTTCGCGGTGCGATGGTGTAGTTCCACTCACCATGGAAGTTGGCGGCGTAATGTTCAGCCTGGCCATCTCGGCGTTGGAGACCTTGATGCCTTTGTCGTAGGCGTTTTGGTCGAGCCGACACTGGACGGTAAGGCCGGTTTGGGTTGTGGTGCTGGCGATCAGTTGGACGATGACCTGATGGGTC
>DASXIW010000280.1:0-7864 GCA_036497785.1 Acetobacteraceae bacterium
CGTTCCGCCGCCGCGTTGCAGGAGATGCCGCCATCAACGGCCGCGATCACGCGAGAGCGCAGATCCTGCGACAGGGCTCGTGTCATGCAGGCTGGCCTCCTCTCCAGCATGCATGGTGAATCACACCGCGCCGTGTCGGGGAAGAGGCTTCGAATCCGAGCGGTCAGATCGTGCTCTAGCAAGGTACTTTGCCGGCACGCCATGGTACTCTGTCACAAGGGGAACCTTTAGGCGCTTCAGCACGTACTCCACACTGCGAGCAAAGTAAGATCCGACGGTGAAGACTGGTTCTGTTTTATCCAGGCTAAATTTGGGGGTGTGATAGATTTTGAAAAATTCCCCGGACGATAATCTCGACTGCGCAGTATTCGCGGCTTCGCCGTGCTATGCCCTCATGGGGTTCGACCGAGTGACCGCGAAAGCCTTCTCGCCAGGGTATGTGAGCGTTGGACCGATCCGGATTTGATATGAACGGGATCTTACCGAGCGCGCGCATTGCGGAAATGGAATGTTACTAGTTGTTAACTATTTTTCGGCGGCCTTGCGGTGGTCATTCTGCATTGGCGAAAATGCAGATGGGGGCTGGATCGCTCGCCAGCGTGGCCCAGCGGCCTCCAACCGTCATCTGGATTTCATGGAAATCCGGCTTTTGCGTGTGATCCTGGAGCAATATGGGTCCATGTGGACGCGCACAAAAGGCCAGAGCTTGATGGCTTCGCCTACCAGCAGCGATCAAGTTCGTGCGTGGCCGCGCGCATTGGCGTCAGTTGGTGGGATCGAGGCGTAATCCGGTCTCCGCGTCGAACACATGCAAATGCTCGGCGCCGATGGCGATGGACATCGTCTCGGAAGCGGGTGCGGCGCCGGCAAGCTTCACGGACATCATGTCACCACCCTCAAGCCGCCCGATGATGACGGTTTCCGAGCCGAGCGGCTCGATCAGGTCGATCTGCATCGGCAGCCCGTCCGGCGCCGGCAGGACATGTTCCGGGCGCAGGCCGATGGTGAGCGTGCGGCCGTCCGCGCCGGGGCGCTTGCCGTCGGCGAAGGGGATGAGAGGGCCGATGCCGAGCTGGGCGGCGGTGCCGCCATGGCTGAGCGTGGCCGGCAGGAAATTCATGGCCGGAGCGCCGATGAAACCCGCGACATAGGTGTTGGCCGGACGCTCGAACACCTCCATGGGGGTGGCGAGCTGGACCGGGATGCCCTGGTGCATGACCAGCAGGCGGTCACCCAACGTCATCGCCTCCACCTGGTCGTGGGTGACATACAGGCTGGTGACGCCCATGCGGCGCTGTAGGCGGCGGATTTCCGCGCGCATGGTCACGCGCAGCGTGGCATCGAGGTTGGAGAGCGGCTCGTCGAACAGGAACAGCTTGGGTTCGCGCACGATGGCGCGGCCCATGGCGACGCGCTGGCGTTGGCCGCCGCTGAGCTGGCGCGGCTTGCGGTCCAGCAGCGCGCCGAGGCCGAGCAGGACGGCGGCTTCCTGGACGCGATTATGAATATCGTCCTTCGCCATGCCGCGGATGCGCAGCCCGTAGGACATGTTGTCGAACACGCTCATATGCGGATAGAGCGCGTAATTCTGGAACACCATGGCGATGTCGCGCGCCGAGGGATCGAGCCGGGTGACGTCGCGGCCGTCGAGCAGGATCTGGCCGGCGCTGGGCGTCTCCAGCCCCGCGATCAGGCGCATCAGGGTGGATTTGCCGCAGCCCGAGGCGCCGACAATAACCAGCATCTCGCCGGAAGCCAGCGACAGATCGATGCCTTTCAGCACATTGACCGCGCCGAAGCTTTTGCGCAGGCCGTCGAGGACCAGTGTTGCCATTATTTCTCGCCCTCGGTGAGGCCCTTCACAAACCAGCGTTGCATGAGAATGACGACCACGACGGGCGGGATGAGCGCCAGCACGCCGGTGGCCATCACCTTGTTCCATTCGGTGGCGGATTCCGTGCCGATCATCTGCACGATGCCGAGCACCACCGGGGTCAGGCCCTGATCGGTCGCCACCAGCAGTGGCCAGAGATACTGGTTCCAGCCGAGCACAAACAGGATGACGAACAGCGCGGCCAGATTGGCGGCCGAGACCGGCAGCAGGATGTCTTTCAGGAAGCGCCAGGGGCCGGCGCCGTCCATGCGGGCGGCTTCCATCAATTCGTCCGGGATGGCGAGGAAGGTCTGGCGGAACAGCAGGGTGGCGGTGGCGCTGGCGATCAGCGGCACGACCAGGCCGGGGAAGGTGTTGACCATATTGAGATCGGCCATCACGGAGAAGGTGGGGATGATGCGCACCTCCACCGGCAGCATCAGCGTGACGAAGATCGTCCAGAAGCAGAACATGCGCAGCGGAAAGCGGAAGAAGGTGACGGCGTAGGCTGAGATCACCGAAATGGCGATCTTGCCGATGGCGACGGCCATTGCCATGCCGAAGGAGATCAGCAGCATACGCCACACCGGCGGGCCGCCCGAGGCGCCGTGCAGCAGCACATCCGCATAGACGCCGAGGCCGGCGAGGTTGGGCAGCATCGACAGCTCTCCGCGGCTGATCAGCGCCGAATCCTGCGTGGAGCCGGCGAACATCAGCCAGAGCGGCAGGATGAACAGCAGCGCGCCGAGCAGCAGCACGCCGTGCGCCAGCCAGTCGGTCCCGTTGCGCGATTGGCCGATCATTCGGCGTTCCTTTTGCCCATGAAGCGGAATTGCAGCGCGGTCAGCACGATCACGCCGACCATGAGCACCACCGACTGGGCGGAGGAGGAGCCGATATCCTGGTTGACGTAGCCGTCCTGATAGACCTTCACCACCAGCGTTTCGGTGGCCTTGCCCGGGCCGCCCTGGGTCATGGCGCTGATGGTCGCGAAGGTGTCGAAGGCGGCATAGACGAGGTTGACGACGAGCAGGAAGAACATGGTGGGCTTCAGCAGCGGCAGGATGACGGTGCGGAAGCGGAACCAGCCCTTCGCACCATCCATCCGCGCGGCCTCGATCACCGCCTTGGGGATCGATTGGAGGCCGGCAAGCAGGAAGATGAAGTTGTAGCTGACCTGCTTCCACGTGCTGGCGAAGATGACCGCGAGCATCGCCTGGAAGCCGTCCAGCTTATAGTCCCAATGGATACCGTGTTGGTTCAGCCAGCGGCCGACCGGACCGATTTGTGGGTGCAGCAGCAGGATCCACAGCACCGCGGCGACGGCGGGCGCGATGGCGTATGGCCAGATCAGCAGCACCCGGTAGATGCCGCGTCCGGCAATCTCGTGGTCCGCGAAGACCGCCAGGATCAGCGCGACCGCCATCGAGCTGATGGAGACGGCGGCGCAGAATATGACGGTGCGGACGATGGAATCGACGTAGAGCGGGTCTGTGAACAGATCGATGAAGTTGTCGATGCCCACGAAATCGACATGCATGCCGAACGGGTCGCTGCGGGTGAAGCTGGACAGGATCGCCTGACCGGCGGGGAGATAGAAGAATATCAGCGTCAGGACGAGCTGTGGCATGACAAGCATCACCGGCAGCAAGGTGCCGGGGAATATGGTGCGGCGTTCCATGCGGGTTGGCGCCGCGCCCTGGCCGGGACGCGGCGCCGTTCCTTCAGCTGCGGACCGACTTCTCGAACTCGCGCAGCACGCGGTTGCCACGCGTAGCCGACGCATCCATCGCCTGCTGCGCGGTCTGCTGACCCTGCAGGGCCTTTTCCAACTCTTCCTGCATGATATTGCGTATTTCCGGCAGGCGGCCGAGGCGCAGGCCGCGGGAGTTGTTGGTGACGGTGCCGCGGGTGAGCTCCTTCAGCGGCAGGTCGGCGCCCACGTTCTTGTCGTAGAAGCCCTGCTGCTTGGAGAGCTCGTAGCCGGCCAGCGTGACCGAGACGTAGCCGGTATGCTGGTGCCAGGCCGCCGCGTTTTCGGGGGTAGCGAGGAAGCCGATGAACCTGGCCACGCCCGCATATTCAGCCGGGGTCCGCTTCGGCGCGGTCATGCACCACAGGCTGGCGCCGCCGATGATGGCGTTGTTCGGCGCCTTGATGATCTCGGGGTCATACGGCATGTACGTCTCGGCCCAGCGGAACTGCGCGCCCTTGGCGATGTCGCCGCGGTTGCCCGAGGAGTCGAACTGGATGCCGGCACCGCCGGCGGTGAAGATGGGCGAGGCCGAATTGTCGCGCCCGGCGTAGCGGAACGTGCCCTCCTTGGCCATGTCCAGCAGACGTTGGATGTGCTTGACGTGCTTGGGGCTGTTGAATTCCAGCACCGCGTCCAGCCCGTCGAACCCGTCCGACTTGCTGGCGAAGGGCAGGTTGTGCAGGGCGCTGTACTGCTCGACATGAATCCAGGTGGGCCATGCCGTGGTCATGGCTACCAGATCGGGCACGGTCTTGCCGTCGGCCTTGGCCTTCGTCATGGTCGGGATCGCCCATTTGTCTTTCAGCACGCGCGCCTGGGCAACCAGTTCCTGCCAGGTGGAGGGCGGGTTTTCCGGGTCCAGCCCGGCCATGGCGAACGCGTCCTTGTTGTACCACATCACCGTGGTGGACGAGTTGAAAGGGATGGAGGCCATCCGGCCATCGGACAGCGAGTAATAGCCGCGCACGGCGGGAACGTAGTTGGCCGGGTCGATCTTGACGCCGGTTTCCTGGCTGAGCTGCCACGCCTGCTTCACGGCGGGGCCGGCAGCCAGCATGGTGCCGGTGCCGACTTCGAAGATCTGCGCGAGATGCGGGGCCTGGCCGGCGCGGGCGGCGGCGATGGCGGCGGTCAGCAGGTCGGGGTAGCTGCCCTTGAAGACGGGCTGCACTTCAACTTCGGCCTGGCTGGCATTGAAGGCGGTGGCGAGACGATTCACTTCCTCGCCCAGCGCGCCGTTCATGGCGTGCCAGAACACCACCTTGGTCTTGCCGTCGGCGGCCTGCGCATGGACACGCTGCGCGGCGACGATCGGGGTTGCGGCGAGGGCCACGGCACCAGCCAACAGAGTACGACGCTTCATTCGAATTTCCCCTTCGTGTGGCCGTGGACGTAACGAACGGACGTTGCGGCGTCATTGCATTTATATGACAGCAGTATGACGTCCCTCAGCCTAATTTTCGGCCAGCCCAAAGTATCAGGTAGTGGGCCGGAATCACCCAAAGCACGCCGGCGACGACGAAATAGGCGGCCTGGATGGTCCAGTAGAGCGGCGCCACACGATCCGCCAGCACGATGGCGGTGGCCAGGTAAGCGACGAAACCGGCCAGACCGAACGTGGTTGCAAGAAGGATGCGGAGCATCCGGCGTGGGTAGCGGGTTAGCGGCATTGACGCCAGCGGGGCGGGTTTGCCGGGGGCGGCCAGGTGGATATAAGGGCGCATTGCTAGAGATATCGTCGAATAGGAGCGACCGGGCCATGGAATTGAAAGACCACATCCGGGGCGTTCCCGATTTTCCGAAGCCGGGGGTCCTGTTCTACGACATCTCCACGCTGCTACGGCACGAGGATGCGTGGCAGGTGGCGATGGGCCGGATGGCGCGGGCGGCGCGGGCGCATCAGCCGGATCTGATTGCCGGAATCGAGTCGCGGGGCTTTCTGATCGCCGCCCCGCTGGCCCTGAAGCTGGGCTGCGGCTTCATCATGCTGCGCAAGCGCGGCAAGCTGCCGGGGCCGACGATCGGGCTGGATTACGCACTGGAATACGGCAGCGACCGGATCGAGATCCAGGCCGACGCGGTCAACCCCGGCCAGCGCGTGATGGTAGTGGACGATCTGCTGGCGACCGGCGGCACAATGGCCGCCGGCATCCAGTTGCTGCGCAATATCGGCGCGCATGTGCCCGCCGCGGCGGCGCTGATCGAACTGACCTTCCTGCACGGCCGCGAACGCCTGGACGTTCCGTTCGAGGCGCTGGTGCAGTACGACGAATGACAGCAGATAGAAGTTTTTGATTCTTTTTTTCAAAAAAGAATCTCGAGGCCTTCTTTTTTGCAAAAAAGAAGCAAAGACCTCTCATCCGTTTAGGCGAGCTGACCGTGCATCTGGAGGGATGCCAGGCTGGCGATTTCCAGGTGGGCGGGAGTGAAATCCTGGTCGGGCAGGATGGTTGCGATGGTGCGTAGCGCGTCGGTCAGGTGACGGGCCATCCAGCCTGCGACGAGGCCGGATTCTTCGGCCAGTGCGCCGACCAGGGTGGGCAGGGCGGCGCGGAAGGCCTGGGCTTCCTGGTGCAGCCAAGGGGACCAGCGGTCGCGGAAGATGCCCGGGGCGTCCTACATCAGGATGCGCGCCGCTCGGCCTGCGGCAGCCGCGCGACCGCGAAAGTTTCGACATGGGTGTGGGCGGTGGTGATCAGCGGCGTCTGGCGTGTGGCGCGGGAGTTGCTCTTCACAGAAGGCCGTCCACGGCGGGATTGGGGCGGCGAGATTGGATGTGGCCAGGGAACGGAAAGATTCGACCATGCCAGGCGCTGCGACAGATATGGGATTGCTGCCCGGCAAGGCGGTGGCGTGGGATCGGGGCGGCAGTTCGCCGTTTTCTGCGGCGTTGCGATCCGTCGTCGGCGCTCAATCCCACATACCGGTCCCGGGCCTGTGCCTGCGCCGGGGCTAATGTCGCCTGTCCTGGCCGGGATGGCGAAGATCGCGACCGCGCAAACCGGGGCGCAGCCGACAATTCCCATAGCGGTTCCCACAAAGGCGACGCCTGACGGGAACGCGGCGGCGGTGATTCCCGACATCGTGCTGGCCAACGCGAAGCCGGCTTCGCCTGCCGCCAAGGGCTCCCCCAAGCCCGCTGCGATCGCTGTGCGGGAGGGGCGGCAACGCGCCCCGACGCGACGACCACGACGCCGTCTGCGACCGGCGTGGCGGTTGCGGGGGGGCATGGTTCTGCCAGCGTGTCCTGCGATGCCGGGGCCCCAGAGGGTTGTGGTTGCGGTCGCGTTCGCGCCGCCGGGACGGGATGGCGGGGTCGTGGCCGCGTCCGTCTCCCAGCTAGCGGCGACCCCCCCGCCGAGCCCGCCGACCGGCATGCAGGCCGCGGCCGCCATTGGCACAAGAGAGGGGCCCGCCGCCAATGCCGTGTCGCCCACGAAAGACGCTGGCGAAACGACGGCACCGGCGAGGACGGATGCGGGACAGGGCGTGGGGGCGGGTGCGGCGGCTGCGCCACCGGCGGTATCCGCGACGCCCATCGCAAGCCCTTCCCAGGGGGCTGTCCTGCCAGCGACTATCGATGTAACGCCGGGGGCCAGCCCTGCGGCCGTGGAGGCGGCGCCTGCCGCGCCTTCGCCGTCGCCCGCATCGCAGATCGCGGGCTCCGTGGTGACGCTGGGATATTCCGGGGCACAGGCCACGGTGGTCCGGCTGCGTCCGGACGAGCTGGGCCATGTCCAGATCACCATCGCGCGGCCGCCCGACGGGCCGGCATCCGTGACGTTGGTGGCGGAGCGGCCGGAGGCATTGCTGCTATTGCTGCGCGATCAACCGCATCTCAATCAGGCGTTGGATAAGGCCGGGATACCGTCGGATTCACGAACGCTCAGCTTCGATCTTGCCCCACCCCGCCCCGAGGCGACCGCAGGGGCGGAGGCTTCGGGCGATCCCGCCGGCGGCCAGACTTCCGGCCAGCCCGCGCTGGATTTCGGCACGCCACGCGATGATGGGCATCGGCTGGAGCGGCCTTCCGGGCCTATGGCTGGCCCGGCGGGTTTTGGCGAAGGGGCCGCGGCGCCGGTCGGCCCCGCCGCCACGGCGCCGGCCGGCATGGGGCGGCTGGCCGGTCTCGACATCACCGCCTGACAAGCAAGGGAGCAGAACCATGAGCATCGCCTCAACGGTCAATGGACAGAGCGCGTCGGCAGATGCCGCCAGCAGCACCGCGTCGAGCA
>DASXIW010000281.1:0-15473 GCA_036497785.1 Acetobacteraceae bacterium
GTTCGAACTCCGCTACACCGTTGTGCTCGAGGAATTCTCGATCCGGCGTGGCTCGGGCGGCGCCGGGAAATTCCGCGGCGGCAACGGCGCGCGCCGCCGCATCCGCTTCCTGGAGCCGATGACCGCGGTGATCGTCGCCTCCCGCCGCAAGGTCGCCCCGTTCGGCCTGAAGGGCGGGGCCGATGGCGCGGTCGGCCGCCAATGGATGGACCGTGCCGACCACACCACCGAGATGTTGAGCGGCACCGCCGGAACCCAGCTTGCAGCCGGAGACCGTTTCACAATCGAAACACCTGGCGGCGGCGGCTACGGCGCCGCCGCGGACTGACGGCCCATGCGCGGCCTTCGCTGGCTTCTGATCGGCAGCGCCGTTCTGATCGCCACGGTGGCGCTCGGCGCCTGGCAGCTGCCCGGCCTGCTGGACTGGAACCGCTATCGCGGCGAGCTGGCGCTGCTCGCCTCCGATACGCTGGGCCGCCGCGTGCGAATCGACGGGCCGGTGACGCTCGCGCTGCTGCCCCAGCCCACACTGACCGCCTCCGGCGTCACGGTGGACGAGGCGGAAGGCGGCGTTTCCGTCAACGCTGCCCAGCTTCGGCTGCGCGTGGCGCTGGGCGCGCTGTTTTCTGGCCATGTCGATGCGCAGGAGCTGGTGCTACAGGGCGTGGACATGCACGCGCCCTGGCCGTTGCAGCCCGGCGCGTTGGCCCTGCGCGCGCCCACCTGGCTGTCCTCCCTGTCCGCGCGGATCGAGGACGGCAGGCTCACCATCGGCAATGTCGTGCTGACCGGCATCGACGCGACGCTGACCACTGCGGCGATGTCCGGCACCTACATGGCTGCGGGCACCGCCCAGCTTTCTGGCCATCCCTGGCGCTTCACCGCCCGACTTGGCCAACCCGGCGGCGACGGCTCGGCGGGGCTCGATGTCTCGCTGGACGGGCAGGGGCCGATGCAGGGCGCCGGTGCCTCGCTCTCCGCGCAGATCCAGGCGGATGGCACGCTGGCCGGGCAGATCTCCGGGCGCGGGCCGGATCTGTCGCAATTGCTGCCCGCCCCGGCCATTCCGTTCCGCGCCGAGGGGCGGGTGAACATCGCCGCCGGCCTTGCGGTTGCCGACCAGCTGGTGGTCGATCTCGGCGGCTCGCCGGCGCGCGGCGCGGTCGCTCTGCGCGTGGCGCCGACGCCGCGCCTGGATGTGGCACTCACCGCCAGCCGGCTCGATCTGGATGCCTGGCTGAAGGCGGTGATGGCCGGCACGCAGAACGACTTGCTGCTCCATTTGCCCACCAGCATCGACCTGTCGGCCGAGGCGGCGCAGCTCTATGGCGGCACGCTGCGCGGGCTGCGCAGCGCCTTCGACCTTGCCGACGGCGCGGTGGACATCCGCGAGCTGCGCGCCGCCCTGCCGGGTGAGGCCGCCTTCAGCGCGACGGGCCGGCTCACCGTCGCCGATCCGCACGCCACGCCGCCGCGCCCCGCGCATTTCGACGGCAACGCGACATTATCCGCCCCTGCCTTGCGCACTACCCTGGCCTGGCTGCAATCCGGCGGCATCGCCGCGATCGGCCAATTGCCCGAGCAGGTCTTTCGCACCGCTAACCTCTCAGGCCATGCCAGCATCGATCCGGGCCAGATCGCGCTGGACGGCGTCACCGGCACGGTGGACGGCAATACCATCGGCGGCAGCCTGACGCTGCGCGCGGGCACGCAGACCCCGCCGGCACATCCCAGGCTCGGCGCCGGCCTCACCATCGACCGGCTGGAACTGGATCCCTGGATGCCGGCCAACCCGTCGCTCACCGCGCCACTGCCGCCATGGCTTGCATCGGTCGATGTCGATCTGCGGCTGGATGCCAAGCAGGCCATCCTGCACGGCACAACAATCGCGCCTCTGTCGCTCGATGCAACGGCGGAGGGCGGCCACATCACGCTGCGCAAGCTCGATGCGACGGTGAACGGCGTGCACGCCACCGCCTCCGGCACACTTGGCGACGGCGGCCGGCTGTCGGAGGCGCGGCTCGATGTACAGGCGCCCCAGGCCCAGCCGCTGGCCGCCCTGCTACCGCCCTCCCTGACCTTCCTCGAACACACCAGCCCGACCATCTGGCGCGGTCCGGCCAATTTCTCGCTCACCGCCTCCGGCGCGCCACAGGCCGTGGAGATGCACATCACTGCCGATATGGCCGATCTCAGGCTGGAGGCGATGCCGACGCTCGATCTGCACACTGGCAAATGGACCGGCACCGTCACGCTGCGCCATCCCGGCGCGCCGCGCCTGGTCGAGGCGCTGGGCATTGCCGGCGCCACCTCCTGGCTCGGCGACGGCTCGCTCAGCCTGGTCGCGCAAATGTCGCGCGACAGCGACCGCATCGTGGCCAACAGCTTCGACATCACCGCCGGCTCGCTGCACGCCACCGGTGCGCTCGCCTTGCAGGCCACCCCGTCCGGCCCCAACCTGACCGGCCACGTCTCCGCCGAAACCCTGCCCTTGCCGCTGCCCGATGCGCGCTCGCCAGACCCGCTGCCCTTCGATGCCCTGAAGGGCTGGCAGGCTTCGGTACGGCTCGATGCCGGGCGGGTGCTCGCCGGCCTCACGCCGGTGCTCGGCCATTTCGCCACCACGGTCACCCTCGCGGACAGCATGCTCCAGCTCGAAGACCTGTCGGCGACGCTGAGCAGCGGCGCATTGATCGGCGCGGTCAGCCTGGATGCGAGCGGGGACACCCCAATCGTCTCGCTCGACGCGCATCTCGACAACGCCACCATTGCCGGCCCGCTTTCCAACCTGCCGCTGGACATCACCGCGGGAACCCTGGGCGGGAATGTTTCCCTCTCGGCCACCGGACATGCCCCGGCCGGCCTGCTGGCAACGCTGAGCGGCGCGTTGCACGTCACGGTCGACCACGGCACCTTCATCGGCGTGGACCTGTCGCGCGCGACGGCGCCCCCCGGCAATAGCAACCCGCCCACCCTGACCGACGCCTCCATCCAGGCAGCCCTCGCCCCCGGCACCATGCCGTTCGATCGCCTGGAGGTGGCGGCGCGTGTGATCCAGGGTGCGGCAAACCTCGATCAGGCCACGCTTAACGCACCCTCCGGCAGCATCGGCTTCACCGGCAGCATCGACCTGCCAAGCGTGGCCGCCGACCTGCGCCTGGCGCTGCGGCCGGCGATTCCCACGCCGCCGGAAATCGGGCTGCGGCTGAACGGCCCGATCGACAACCTTCACCGGACGCCGGAACTGGCGGGGTTCATGCTTTGGCGGGCGGAGCAGCAAGATGAGAAGAAGAAAGGTCAGAACGAAGAGAAGAAAGGCCAGGGCTCTGCCCTGGACCCGGTCAAGGCGGAGCCTTGACAATCCTGGACTCTCTTGCCTGCGTCAGCGTCCTTCGATTGGGGAGCGGCGAAGCCCAGCATTCTTGCGACCACGTCCATGTCCGAGCGTTGCGATGTTGATTGCCTGCGGCGCAAGCAAGAAAGCCGATATCATTCGAAGGCAATCGCGCCAGCCGCGATCGTAACGGATTTCAAAGGCTCCGCCTTTGATGGGGTCCAGGGGCGGAGGTGCCAAAGGTTCCAGCGGCTTGCTTAGCCGCTGGAACGGCACCGGAGGGAAAGCCGCAGGCCTTGCCTTCAGATACCTGCCTTCAGATATTTGCCAACACCGCATCGCAAATCCGCGCCACATCCGCATCGGTCAGGTCCGCGTGCAGCGGCAGCGCCATGATCCGGGTGGCGAGGTTTTCCGCGACGGGCAGGGCCGCGCCGTCATGGGCGTGGCGATATGCCGGTTGGTCGTGCAGGGCTTTCGGGTAGTAGATCGCCGACGGGATGCCGGCGGCTTTCAGCCCGGCCTGCATCCGCTCCCGCGCGGCGCTGTCGGGCAGCAGGATGGCGTAGATCGCCCAGGCGCTGGTGGAATTGGGCACCCGGGCCGGGATGGTGACGGCGTTGCCCAGGCGGGCATCGTAGGCGGCCGCGACTTTCGCACGGGCCTGGAGCTCCTCGGGGAACACGGTGAGTTTGCTGAGCAGCACGGCGGCCTGCAGCGTGTCCAGCCTTCCGTTCATACCGGTGCGCATCACTTCGTAGCGTGTGGTGCCTTCGCCATGGGTGCGCAGGCTGCGATACAGCGCGGCGCGATCGTCGCTTTCGGTGAACAGCGCACCGCCATCGCCATAGGCGCCGAGCGGCTTGGAGGGGAAGAAGCTGGTCGCTGTGGCGTCGGCGGCGGCGCCGAGCATCTTGCCGGCCAGGCTGGCGCCGAAGCTTTGCGCACAATCATCCAGGGTGAACAGACTTTCCTGCGCCGCGATGGCGGACAGGCTGGGCCAGTCGGCGGGCTGGCCGAACAGATCGACGCCGATCAGCGCCCGGGGGCGCAGGCGCTTGCCTGCGCGGATGACCGCGATGCGGGGGCGCAGGTGGTCGGGATCGATCTGGAAGGTGCGCGGATCGACATCGACGAAGACCGGGGTGGCGCCGAGCAGCAGGGGCACTTCGGCGGTAGCCGTATAGGTGAAGGCGGGCAGGAACACGGCGTCTCCGGGTCCGATGCCCTCGGCCATCATCGCAATTTGCAGCGCATCTGTCCCGGAGCTGACCGAGACGCAGTGCTTCGCCCCGCAAAATGCGGCCAGTTCGCGTTCCAGCTCGGCGACTTCCGGCCCGAGCACGAACTGGCAATGGGCGAGCACGGCATCGAGCCGGCGTCGCAGATCGGCCGCGATGCGCGCCTGCTGCGCCTTCAGGTCAAGGAAAGGGACGGGCGGCTGCGCGGCGGCGGTGGACATGGTGGGGAAGATCCTCTCAGGCACGCGCCGAGCCGGCGCTTCCGTCAACGTTATGCTCGAATTCGGGCACCATGCGGCCCAGCAAGGTCAAGGCCAGACGGATCTGGCCGTTGCGGCAGGCCGAGGCGATCTCGTCGATGGCACGGCCGACAATGGCGGGATTGGCGGTGCGGGGGGTGGCCATCAGCAGGCCGGGATGGCCGGTGGGCAAGGGCGGTTCATGGCCATGGAACAATTCCTCGAACAGCTTCTCGCCCGGCCGCAGGCCCGTGAACGAGATGGGAATGTCCTGGTCCGGCCGCAATCCGGCGAGGCGGATCATTTGGCGGGCGAGATCGACGATCTTCACCGGCGAGCCCATGTCGAGCACGAAGATCCCACCCTCGCGCAGATGGTTGGGGGCCGCGTCGTCGGTGCCGGCGACGCTCGCCTGGAGCACGAGGCCCACCGCCTCGCGCACCGTCATGAAATAGCGTTGCATGTCCGGATGGGTCACCGTCAGCGGCCCGCCGCGGGCGAGCTGGCGCTGGAATAGCGGCACGACGGAGCCGGTGCTGCCCAGCACGTTGCCGAATCGCACGGTGATGCAGCGCATGCCGCCTGCCGGGCCGCGCGCCGCGATGTCCTGGGCCTGGCAATACATCTCGGCCAGGCGCTTGGAGGCGCCCATGACGCTGGTGGGGTTCACCGCCTTGTCCGTGGAGATCAGCACCATGGCCTGCGCGCCCACGGCGCGGGCCGCGTCGGCCACGTTGCGGGTGCCGGCGGCGTTGGTGCGCAGCCCTTCCAGCGGATTGGCCTCCACCATCGGCACGTGCTTCAGGGCGGCGGCGTGGAACACCAGATCCGGCCGCACGTCTTCCATCACCGCGCCGATGCGGGCCTGGTCGCGGATATCGGCGATCACTGTCCGGCGTGGCACCAGCGGCACGGTCTCCGCCAGTTCCAGGTCGATCTGCCACAGCGCGTATTCGCCGTTGTCGAGCAGGACGAGCGTTTCGGGACCCAAAGCGGCTACCTGGCGGGCCAGCTCGCTGCCGATCGTGCCGCCGGCGCCGGTCACCAGCACGCGACGACCCTGGATCAGCCGGGCCATGCCGGCGCGGTCCAACGGCACCTGCGCGCGGTTCAGCAAATCCTCGATGGCGACGGGCTTCAGTTCGACCGGGCCGATGCTGGCGGCGGGGGCGGCGGGGTCCAGCGCCGTCGGGCGGGGGGCACGGAACACGCGCAGGCCCTGGCGCTCGGCGATGTCCATCAGCCCGGTCAGCGCGTCGCCCGCAAAGTCGGGGTCGGTGACCACCAGCGAGGCCGGCATCCGGCCCTCCTGGCGCAACCGCTCCAGCACCGCCTCGGCTTCGGTGATGGCGCCCAATATGGCATGGCCCTGGATGCGCCGTCCGGTCTGGGCGGCACCCAGCGATAGCAGGCCGCCCACGCGCCAGGGCGATTCGCGGCTGGCGGCCAAAGCGCGGATGAACAGATCGGCCCCTTCGCCCGCGCCGACCAGCAGCACGGTCTGGGCGGTCTCCGCGGCCTCGCTCGGGCTTTCCTGCATCAGCCGGTAGATGATCCGGGGCAGGCTGAGCAGCACCATCAGCACCAGCGCGTGCACCATCGGGAAGGCGGCGGTGGCCGGCAGCCAGCCTGCTTCGTGCAGCACCACCGGGAACAGCGCCGCCGCGGCAACACTGGCCGCGGCCACGCTGAGCAGGTCGCCGACGCCGGCGAAGCGCCAGTATTGCACGGACAGGCCGAACGGAATGCCGGCCAGCAGCAGGGCCGCGGCACCCCAGGGAATGGTCCAGAGCGGCATGAACGGGTCGGCCGCGGGATCGGCCAGCCAATGCGCCATCGGCACGGCCAGCGCGGCCAGCAGGCCATCCATTGCCACATTGATGGCGAGTCGGTTGAGGGCGGGTCGGGTTGCCATGAACGACCCTATAGCCCAGGGCCGCGTCAAGGTCAGTGCCAACTTCATCATTCCTGCCGGGTGGGGCTGGGCGGCGCGGCCAGGGGCGGCTAATCAGGCATCATGACCCTGCTCGCCTTCCTGCGTCATCTTGGCTTCTGTGCGTTGCTGGCCGCTATTTCCGCGATGATGGTGCGCGCGATGATCTCCGCGCTGGTAATGGACACACCCGACCCCCGCAAGGCGCATGCCAGACCAACGCCGAAGGGCGGCGGGGTGGGCGTGGTGGTGGCCTTCCTGCTGGGCATCTCGGTGCTGTACGGCACGGCGACGTTCTCGCGCCTGGCCGATCCGTATTTCCGGGGCGTCATCCTGGCCTCGGCGGCCATCGCCCTGGTGGCCTTCATCGACGATGTGCGGGACTGGCCGTTCACGGTGAAGCTGGGGGCGCAGATCCTGGCGGCGCTGGTCGCCGTGGGCAGCGGGCTGTATGTCAGCGTCTACCGGCTGCCTCATATCGGCGCGGTCGATCTTGGCTGGCTCGGCATCCCGCTTACCGTGGGCTGGATCCTGTTCGCCACCAACGCGATGAACTTCATCGACGGATTGAACGGGCTGGCGGCGGGCACGACGCTGGTGGCAGCGGCGTTCCTGGCCTTCATCGCCCAGCAGCAGGGTGGCTGGTTCGTGTATTTCGCCTCGCTGCTGCTGGCGGCGGGGCTGGCCGGGTTTCTGCCGTTCAACTTCCCCCGCGCCCGGATCTTCATGGGCGATGTCGGCAGCCAGTTCTGCGGCTTCGTGCTGGCCGTGCTGGGGGTGGCCGCTGCGCGGTTCGGCGCGATCGACATGAGCTTTCTGCTGGTGCCGATGCTGCTGTCCGGCGTGCTGTTCGATGTCGCCTTCACCCTGCTGCGCCGCCTGTTCAGCGGCGAAAGCCTGACCAAGCCGCATCGCGGGCATCTGTATCAGGTCGCGCAGCGCGCCGGCGTGGATGCGCGCTACGTCGCCATGCTGCATTGGGCGTTCGCGGCATTGGGCGGGCTGGCCGCCATCGGCTTCAGCCATGTGCCGACGGTCGCCAAGCCGGTCATCCCGCTGCTGCTGCTGATTCCGCAGTTCATCTGGCTTGGCTATGTTGTCGCGCGTGCCCGGAGCGCCGATATCGGTCGCTGGTGACCCGCAAGGCCGGTCGTTCGTCGGCCAGCCACTAGGTCCAGCCATTAGGTAAGGAGACCTGCCCCGTGGCCCCGCGCCGTTCGCTCGTTCGCCTGATCGTCATTCTGGTCATGCCGCTATATGCCGCGCTCTGCGCCGCCGGATTCGCGGCGACCAGGCCGCCCGCCCTCCAGCCGCCGCTGTTCACCCTGGTGAACCGCTCGCCCCAGGTGATCCGCGAGCTGTTCGTCACCCCGGCGGGCAATGCGAATTGGGGCCAGAACCATCTGGACGGCAAGAACGGCAACGCGACCGCCATTCCCATCGGCGCCAGCTTCACCGTGCGCCGCCGGGCCGACGCGAACTGCATCTACGATATCCGGCTGGTCTATGCCGACGGCAACACCGAGGATCGGCGCGGGGTGAATATCTGCGCCGCCGACAGCATCATCGTCGGCGCGGCTGCCGCACCCGCGCCGCTGGACCCGACCACCGGCAAGCCGGGTGACGATCCAAGCTTCCGGCTGTTCAACCGCGCGGCGATTCCGATCGCGGAAATCTACGCGACGCCCTCCGGCCTGACCAATTGGGGGCAGAATCGCATTGGGCACGGTGTATTGAAGCCGGATGGCAAGCTGCTGGTTCAGCTGCCGCGCAACGGCGATTGCTATTATGACCTGCGCGTGGTGTTCACCGACCATCAGGCGAAGATCAAGAAGCACACCAATTTGTGCAAAGTGGCGGAACTGCCGGTTCCCTGACCGGCTGGGGCGCGGGCGGCCCATTTGCCGTTGCGTAATCCGCGTGCTACCCGCCGCAGAATGCTGGTCAGGGACCGTCGATCGGGATGATAAAACGCCTGCTACGGCGGCCGTCCGCGCGGGCTTTGCTCGTCGGCATGCTTGGCCGCTACCTGAAATTCGCGCTGCGCACCACGCGCTGGACGCTGCATGGCGCCGAGCATCTAGCGCCCCATGCCGTCGGCCAGCCGGCGGTGGCCGCGTTCTGGCACGAGTGTCTGCCACTGATGCCCGCCTTGTGGACGATCATCCACAAGCAGGCCGCCCCGGCGGGCATCGCGGTGCCCAATATCTATGTTCTCGTCAGCCGCCATAGCGACGGGCGGGTGATCGGCGAGATGCTCCGCCTGTTCGGCGTCGATGTGGTGCATGGCTCGACGGCGCGCAACGGCAAGGATCGGGGCGGGGCGGCGGGCGTGCGGGCGCTGCTGGAGGTGCTGGCCGGTGGCAGCCATGTCGTGATCACGCCGGATGGCCCGCGCGGCCCGCGCCGCGAGGCCGCCCCGGGCGTGGCCCAGCTTGCCGCGCTCTCCGGCGTTCCGGTGCTGCCTTGCGCCGCGCAGATGCGCCCCCGCCTGGTACTGAACAGTTGGGACCGGATGGTGCTGCCGCTGCCATTCGGGCGCGGCATCATTGTCTGCGCCCCCAGTATTGCGGTACCGCGCGAGGGGGGGGAGGCGTTCCTGCCGATCATCGTCCAGGCCATGACCGACGCCGCTGATCGGGCGGATGCGCTGTGTCGATGATAGCCCCCCCGTGATGCTACGTTCGATCTACGCCGCCGCGATCCAACTCGCCGCCCCGGTATTGCGGCTGATGCTGGCGCGCCGCGTCCGGCGCGGCCGCGAGATCGCCAGCCGGCTGGGCGAGCGCGAGGGCATCGAGGTCTCGCCCCGGCCGGAGGGTCCGCTGCTATGGATGCATGCGGCAAGCGTGGGCGAGAGCGTTGCGGTGCTGCCGGTGCTGTCCGCCCTGGCCGCCTGCATGCCGGAGGCGACGGTTCTGATGACCACGGGCACGGTGACATCCGCCGCCATGCTGGACCGCCGGCTGCCGGAACTCGGGCTGCAAGGGCGGGTGATCCATCGCTTCGTGCCGCTGGACGTGCCGTCCTGGGTGGGGCGTTTCCTGGACCATTGGCGCCCCGATGTGGTGGCCTTCGTGGAAAGCGAGATCTGGCCGAACCTGCTGGCCGGCTGCGCGGCGCGGGGGATTCCGATGATGATGGTCAATGCCCGCCTCTCCGCCGGCAGTTTCGCCCGGTGGCGCAAGGTGCCCGCGCTGGCGCGCGAGCTGTTCGGCGGGTTTGCCTGGATCCAGGCGCAATCCGAAGGCGACGCCGCGCGCATCGAAGCCCTGGGCGGGCGCGCGAGCGCCCTGGCCGGCAACCTGAAATTCGCCGCCGACCAGCTTCCCGCCGATGCGGACGAGCTGGCGCGGCTGCGTGAGGTGCTCGCCGGGCGGCCGGTCTGGGTCGCCTCCAGCACCCATCCGGGGGAGGATACGGCGGTGCTAGAGGCGCATGCGGCAGTGTTGCGTGCCCATCCGGGGCTTGTGACGATCGGGGTGCCGCGTCATCCGCAGCGCGGGGCGGATATCGCGGCGAAGGCAGGATCGGTGCCGGTGACCCGCCGGGCGCTGGGACAGGACCCGCCGGCGGTGGCTGGGCTGTGGGTCGTCGATACGTTGGGGGAACTTGGCCTGGTGTATCGGCTGGGCGCTCCGGTTTTCGTGGGGCGCAGCCTGGGCGAAAGCGGCGGGCAGAATCCGCTTGAACCGGCGCGGCTGGGCTGCGCCGTGGCGGTGGGGCCGAATACGGCGAATTTCGCGGACATCGTCACGGTGCTGGAAGCGGCGGGCGGTCTGGCGCGGGTGGCGGATGCCGCCGGGTTGGCGGCCTGGGTTTCGGCGATGCTGGACGATCCTGTGCGCAGGACCGCTATGGGCCAGCGGGCGCTTGCCGCGTCCCGCCGCTATGGCGATCTGCCCGGCCAGGTGGCGGCCGCGATCGCCGCCATGCTGGCGCCGGCTTGCGTGCCGTGAAAGCGCCCGGATTCTGGGAGCATGACGGCCTGGTCCCGGCCTTGCTCTCGCCGTTTGCGACGCTTTATGCGAGGGTCACGGCGCGGCGGGTCGCGCGGCCGGGATGGCGGGCGCCAGTGCCGGTGTTTTGTTGTGGCAATGCCGGGGCCGGTGGAGCGGGCAAGACCACCGTGGCGCTGGATTTCGGCGCGCGGCTGGTGACGCTGGGCGTTGCCCCGGCCTTCCTGACGCGCGGTTATGGCGGGCGGGTGATGCGGCCCGCGCAGGTGGGGCCGGGTGATGTGGCCGCTGAGATGGGCGATGAGGCCCTGTTGCTGGCGGCGGTGGCGCCGACCTTCGTTTGTCCCGATCGCGCCGAGGGGGCGCGGGCGGCGATTGGTGCCGGTGCGCGGGCGCTGGTGATGGATGACGGGCTGCAAAATCCGTCGTTGCGGAAGGATTTCTCGATCCTGGTCATCGATGGGGGCAGCGGTTTCGGCAATGGGCGGGTGATTCCCGCCGGGCCATTGCGCGAACCGGTGGCGGCCGCCGCCGCGCGGTGCCAGGCCGCGGTGCTGATCGGGCCGGATGCGCGTGCGGCGCATGCGGCCCTGCCGGGCAACCTGAAGCTGTTGCGCGCGACGCTGGCGCCTGTGGGGGCGGCGGTGCTGGCGGGTCAGGCGGTGCTGGCATTCGCCGGGATCGGCCGGCCCGGAAAATTCTTCGAGACGCTGGAGGCGGCCGGGGCGCATCTAGCGCAGCGCTGCGCGTTTCCCGACCATCATCCCTATTCCGCACGGGATATCGAACAGCTGCTGGACGCGGCGCGCCGGATCGGCGCCGTTCCCGTGACCACGCCCAAGGATGCAGTGCGCCTGCCCGTGACGTTGCGCGATGCGATACAGATTGTCGGCGTGCGGCTGGATTGGGAGGATCCCGCGGCGATCGATGCGATGGTGGCCGGTGTGATGGAGGGGCGGCGATGACGTGGCGCGACGCGCAGTTCGCCGCCGAGACGGCGCTGGCCCGGGTCGCGCTGGCATTGTTGCGCTGGTTGGGGCCGATCCCTGCCTCCAATCTAGGCGGCGCGGTCGCACGGACGATCGGGCCTTGGCTGCCGGTGAGCAAGGTGGCGGATCGCAATTTGCGCATGGCCATGCCGGAGCTGGATGCGGCGGCGCGGCGGCGGGTGATCCGGGGGGTATGGGAGAATCTCGGCCGCACCGTGGCTGAACTGCCGCATGTGCCGGGGTTGCGCGCCACGGCGGAAGGGCCTGGCTGGGTGGCCGAGGGATGCGATTTCCTCAGCGATATGGGCGCTCAAACGGGGCCGGCTCTGTTCGTCTCCGGCCATATCGGCAATTGGGAGGTCTTGCCCGCCGTCGCCCAGTCGTATGACATCAAGATGTCCAGCTTCTATCGCGCCGCCGAGAATCCGGGGGTGGACAAGCTGATCATCACGCTGCGCCAGAGCGTGGTGGGGGAGGCGATACCGCAATTTTCCAAGGGTGCGATCGGCGCGCGGATGGCGATGTCGTTCCTGCGCGATGGCGGCAAGCTGGGCATGCTGGTGGACCAGAAGATGAATGACGGTATTCCGGCGCCGTTTTTCGGCCGTACCGCCATGACGGCGCCCGCCGCCTCGGCCTTCGCGCTGCGGTTCCGCTGCCCGGTGGTGATCGCCTATGTCGAGCGGATCGGGCCGATGCGCTTTCGGATGCTATGCGACAAGCCGCTCGATCTGCCCGATACCGGCGACCGTCAGGCCGATATCGCGACGCTGACGGCGGAGATCAATTTGCGGCTGGAGCGCTGGATCCGGGCGCATCCGGAGAGTTGGCTGTGGCTGCACCGGCGCTGGCCGAAAGAGGCGTGGGAGTGAGCGGCGATGCGCCGCTGATGAAGCTCAATGGACAGCCGATGCGCCAAGCCAGCCCTGGCTGACCGCATAGGCGCCGATCTGGCGGGCGAGTGCTTCGGCGAGCCGGTCGGCATTCGCCTCGTCATCCGTGCGCCGGCCTTCGGCGCCGGCATGCGTGGCGGCGGTCATCGCCGACGATGTGGCGAGCCGGTCGGTGGCGGCGCCGGCGCCCATCGTTTCCGCGGCACCTGGCTTGTGGCCGCTATCCGCCGTGCCGGTGAGGGACTGCACGAATCGCGGCTGGCTCGGGTCGGTGATGTAGTAGAGCTGGGCGCTGGCGGCGATGCTGCTTTTGCCCGCGCCGAGGCCGATCAGCGTCCGGCGCGAGCGGTTGCCTTCGTTCACCGCGCCGATCTGGCCTTGCACCAGCAACGTGTTCGGCGGCGGTATCGCGTCGGCCGGCAGACGCTCCACCGGCAGGCCATAGGATGCGAGGCGGGCTGTCAGTGTCTCGGCCAGCGCCGCTTGCGTCGCCCGGGCTGCCTGCATCTCTCGCGCCGAGGCCGGTTGGCCGCTTTCCGCGGCCATGAATTGGGGACCGATGCCGCTATCGAGCTTCACCTGCTCCGGCTTCAGCGTGAAATCGGTGACCACGACATGGGCGGGGGCCGGCAGGGTGCCGGTCACCGCGCTCTCCGTGGTCTGGACATGGCCCTGGGAACAGGCCGCGACGGCAAGCCCAAGCAGCATCGCAAGGCGCCTCATGACTTCTCCTCCGGGCGTGTGGCGAATGTGATCTTGGCCGCGCGGCTTGGGGTGGCGAGACGCTCCTCGGCCTGTTGCAACAGCACGAAGAATGACGGCACGAACAGCACGGTGAGGCAGGTGGACGCGGTCATGCCGCTGACCACGGCCAGGCCGAGCGAGATGCGCGCCGCCGCCCCGGCGCCGCTGGACAGCACCAGCGGCACAACGCCCAGGATGAAGGCGAAGGAGGTCATCAGGATCGGCCGGAACCGCACCTGCGCCGCCGCGACTGCCGCCGCTGCGATTGGCATACCGTCTTGCCGCCGCTCCCGCGCAACCTCGACGATCAGGATCGCGTTCTTGGCGGCCAGCGCGATCAGCAGTACGACACCGATCTGGGTGTAGAGGTTGTTGGCGAGGCCCAGCAGGCCTAGCACCAGCGCCGGCCCGGTGAGCGCGAGGGGCACGGCGAGGATGACCGAGAGCGGTGCGATCCAGCTTTCATATTGGCCGGCGAGGCAGAGATAGACCAGCAGCATCGTCAGTGCGAAGACGAAGTATATTTGCGTGCCGACCGCTTTCTCCTGATACGACATCGCCGTCCAGTCATAGTCGGTGCCGGGCGGCAGCACGCTGCCGGCGATTTCCTCCATCAGCGAGATCGCCTGACCGGAGCTGAAGCCTTCCGCGGGCAGGCCGATGATGGTGGCGGAGGGATAGAGGTTGTAGAGCGTTATCATCGCGGGCCCGACCGTCTCGTGGACCGTGACCAGCGCGCCCAGCGGGACCATCTGGCCATCAGTGCTGCGGACATAAAGAGCGTCGAGATCGCTGCGGCGCAGGCGGAAACGCGCATCGGCCTGGACATAGACTTGGAAGACGCGGCCGAACGTGTTGAACGTGTTGACGTAGCTTGACCCGATATAGCCGGAGAGCGCCTTGAACACGTCGCCGACCGAGACGTGCAGCGTCTCGGCCTTGGTGCGGTCGATATCCGCCGCGATCTGCGGCACCTCGGCGCGGAAGGGCGACGCGACGTGTTGCAGCAGGCTCTGGCTTGCCGCGTCGGCGACGATGCCGCTTGTGATCCGTTGCAGCTTCTGCCAATCGAAATTCCCGTCCCGGAGTTCGACCTGCATGGTGAAGCCGTTGGAGTTGCCGATGCCCTGAATTGGCGGTGGCACCAGCACCAGCGCGGCGCCATCGGGCAGCGTGTCCAGCGCTGCCTGCAACCGGGCATAGATGGCGCGCAGGCCCTGGTCTTTCGCGCGCCCCCGCTCGCCCCAATCCTTGAGGATGACATAGGCGGCGCCGGCGCTCGACAGCGAGGCGTTGCCGTCGAGCGCCGAGATGCCGGCGATTTCGACGACCTGATCGACGCCGGGCATGGCGCGTGCCATGCGGCTGGCCTGGGTGAGGGCTGCCTGGGTGCGTTCCAGCGAGGCGCCGTTGGGCAGTTGCAGGGCTACGACGAGATAGCCTTGGTCCTCCGTCGGAATGAACGCGGTGGGCAGGCGGGCGACGCCCCAGATGCCGATGGCGACCAGCACCAGCGCGATCAGCGCCATCGCCAGCGGGCGCCTGGTCATGCGCGCGATCAGCCTGCCGTAGCCACGGTCCAGCGGCGCGTACCCGCGATTGAAGCCGCGAAAGATGAAATTGCGCTTCTCCGGCGGCACTGGCGGGCGCAGCCACAACGCGCATTGCGTGGGCTTTAGCGTGGCGGCGTTGATCGCGCTGATCAGCGCGGTCGCCGCGATCACCAGCGCGAACTGCGCATACATCCGCCCGGTGAGGCCGGGCAGGAACGCCGCCGGGATGAACACCGACATCAGCACGAGCGTGATGCCGATGATCGGACCGAACAGCTCGCCCATTGCCTTGATAGCGGCGTCATGCGCGGATAGGCCGCGTTCGATGTGATGGGCCGCACCTTCCACCACGATGATGGCATCGTCCACCACGATGCCGATGGCCAGGATCACGGCGAACAGCGTGGAGAGATTGATGGTGAAGCC
Source organism: Acetobacteraceae bacterium (assembly GCA_036497785.1). GTDB lineage: Bacteria > Pseudomonadota > Alphaproteobacteria > Acetobacterales > Acetobacteraceae > DASXIW01. The sequence goes on from DASXIW010000281.1 coordinate 15,312, forward strand.
GAGTGCGGCCATCATCGCGAACGCCCCGATGATCGTCACCGGCACGGTCGTCGCCGGCACCAGGGTCGCCCGCCAGTCCTGGAGGAACACGAGGATCACCACGAGCACGAGGATGCCCGCCTCGAACAGCGTCTTGTAGACCTCGCGGATCGACTACTGGAC
>DASXIW010000282.1:0-3838 GCA_036497785.1 Acetobacteraceae bacterium
CTTGGCGACGTGCGGATCGTCGGCATCGCGGGAGGCTGGCTGGCCCAGCGCTGCTAGTCCGCGGCCCATCCAGGTGCCCGGGGCTTCGCCTTTGGCGCTGTAGTAATCAGACAGGCTGGGCCGGCCGCGGTCGGTGGCATCGGAGGCGGCGACTTGCCGGATGAGGTACATGTAGCCGTCTCCGGCGGTCAATTTGTGCAACCCCATCACCGCGGCATCACCATGAATTGACTCTGACATCGGCCCGGGCGTTACGCGACGGCCAGCGACAGAAAATTAGCCTGGTTAGGCGACCTAACAAGCGGGCGTTACCGTTTCGTGACCTGAGTGCACTAGGTGTGATGTTCGGAGAGCGGGTGAAGTTAGGGGAGCCTAAGTGCCGGTGGGCTGGTGTGGTGAGTGGTCGGGTCCGGGCATAGCAAGTGGGGATGGTGGTGAGATTTTTGTGTTCGGGTGCAGCGTAAGGGGTTTGGGGGCTTTAGCGTGTGATGCATGGGAAACAAGGCGGTCAGTAAGGAAGCCCGGCGGGCGGCGCGCGAGGCGGCCACGGCGGCCCAGCAAGAGGTCATCCAGCGCACGAAAGCCAACGTCGAGGATTTAGCGGCGTTCTTCGACGCCCGCGGCCGCGCCGAAGCGGTCGACGAGTGGCTGGCTGAGCGGCGGCAGGCGTTGGCCGAGCAGGCTGCCCGCCGACGGGCGGTCCAACGCTTGCAGTGTGGGACGGCGCTGCGCGCGATGCGTGATCGTGGGGAGACGCTGCGCGAAATAGCCCGTATGGCCGGGATCAGCGAGAAAGCGGTGCGGGAGTTGATTCGCGAATCCGAATCACCCGAGCCCGCGCCCGCGCCGGCGGCGGGGCCTGTGGGTGCCGGCGCGGCGGCGCTGCCGGCGCCGGTTTCGGACACCGTGGGGCGCAATGACGTGAGCGCCGAGAACGTGCAAGCCGATGGCCGGTCGTGGGAGCCAGTGCCCGCGCGGGCGTAGCACCGTGCGGGGTGCTGTCAGTGGTCGCGACGATGATGACGGTGACGGGCGGCGCGAGGGCCGCAGGAGCCGAAAGCATCAGGAGCTATGGGGGTTTCGCAACCGCTACGGCTGGTGGTGGATCTGCGGGTGCACGCTGAAGAGTTGCGGCGGTTTGAACAGAACATCGTTCGCGGCCCGGGAGCGGAAGATTGCGCGATCTGGTGTTCGGCGATCGGCGCCGATGGCTACGGCCGTTTCTGGGTGCGCCGCGGCGCGACGCGGATGATGGTGCGGGCCAACCGGTATGCGCTCGCGGCGGCGCTGAACGGCAAGGCTTTGGAGCCGTGGGTGCGGGCACTGCACGGCTGCGATAACCCGGCGTGCGTGCGGGCGAGCCTGCCCGGAGAGATCGGGCTGCTGCACATCATCGGCGGCTCGCAGCGCGACAACATGTTGATGATGGCACGCGCCGGCCGAGGCGGCGGCCGGGTTATGGTGCGCCGCGGCGATCACGGAGTCAAGGCGCGCCGCGCCCGGGCGGTGGCGCTACGCGAAGCGGTGCGCCACGGATGGGACGCCGAAGCCGTCGAGGCGGCACTGCTGGGCTCAACCGACCCGACACTGTGGTAACCGCCACGCCGGCAACACAATCGGGCCATGGCAGCGGGTGGCGGCGGCGGGCCAATGACGGCGATCGTTGGCTGCCCGGCGTGGCCGCCGCGCCGGTACGCGGGCGGGGTCGCTGGGCCGGCGGTGGCGAGTAGCTGGTGGGTCCGTGTCGTTGCGGCGGCGGGCGCACCCGATGACCACAGCGAAGCGGGGCTGGTGACAGCCCGTTGCAGCGGTCCAAACGACAGAGCCAAAACGGTAGGCGGCGAACGGTTGGCGAGCGCTGGCGCGCCAGGTGCGGCGACGGTGTACGCGGGAAGAAAAAAGGGGCCCGGCCAACCCCGCGGATGCAGGTGCTGGCCGGGCCCCGTTTGGCCGCTGGCGCGGTTACAGAGTCTGCAGCAGACGGAACGCTTGTGCTTTGAGCGATCCACTGCCGGCGGCGCCGGTGACGGCGCGCAACGCGCGGGCGGTGTTGGCGTCGCTGGCGGTGCGTGCGCCGCGGACCGGCACGTGGTGGTCAAGGTATTCAGTGACGGCGTTGTAGGCCGCCCACCGAGTGCCGGCGATGGGTGTGATGGTGAGCGACGACGTCCACAGTTTGACGATGCCGTTGGCGCGTTCGCGGCGGTGCCGCGCGGTGGCGTCGGTGCCGGCAGCGTCGACCTCGAGCAGGGTGTTGGTGAAGTGCCGCATCTGCGCGGTGTCCATCGGTGTTGCGTAGAGCTGGGCGGCCTCGGCTTCGAAGGCTTCCACGTAGCGCCAGCTGAGTTTGAGCGCGTTGCGGGCTTCGGCGATGGAGGCTCGCGCGCCGCCGGTGTGTCGGATGGAGAAGCTGGCCTTGGCGCGCCCGATCGCGGCACTTTGGGTGTTCGCGCACACGATTCGGACAGGCGAGACCAAGAAACGGAAGGCTGAACTGCCGTCATTATCGCCCCTCAAGGGCACACCATTCGCTCAATGACCCGTGCTGAGCTGCGGTATCTCACGCCGATGACTTCTGTGAGTGAATCAGGCACGTTTGGCATGTGTCGTACGAGCGATTGTCGGAGCGCCCGGAGTGATCGTGAACGACAATAAGCCATCAACACCACGTCAATTAAGAGTTTTGTGCTGGTTAGCGCCCTATTGTTGGGCCGATCGGGTAGTCGTGCCCCGAGATGGGTGGTACCTGCATGACGGCCGCGTTGGCGTGCATGACCTGCGGCGCTGAATTGCGCTCGAGCGCGAAGTTCTGCGATGAGTGTGGGTCGCCGATCGCGGTGCGGGGTGCATCGGCGGAGTACAAGCAGGTGACGGTGCTGTTCGCCGATGTGGTGCATTCGATGGATATCGCGGCGGCGGTGGGTGCGGAGCGGCTACGCGAGATCATGGCCGAGTTGGTCGAACGCTCGGCGGCGGTCGTGCGGCGCTACGGCGGCACGGTGGACAAGTTTACCGGCGACGGCATCATGGCCATCTTTGGCGCGCCGACGGCGCTGGAGGACCACGCGCTGCGGGCCTGTGTGGCGGCGCTGGGCATTCAGGCAGAGGGGAAGAGCCTGGCCGCAGAGGTTGACCGCCGCGACGGTGTGGATCTGCTGCTGCGGATCGGTCTTAATTCCGGGCAGGTGATTGCCGGTGATATCGGTTCTGGCGCTTCGGGTTACACCGCGGTCGGTGAGCAGGTGGGGATGGCCCAGCGGATGGAGTCGGTGGCACCGCCCGGCGGGGCGATGATCAGTGAATCCACCGCGCGGCTGGTTGAGGCCGCAGCGGTGCTGGGGGAGCCGGAGATGGTGCGGATCAAGGGCACCGATCAACCGGTGTGCGCCCGGCGGTTGCTGGGCGTGTCGGAACCCCGTCGCGCTGTGGTGCGTGCTGAGTCGAATCTTGTTGGTCGGCGCTGGGAGATGTCCGCCGTCGAGGGCCTGTTGGAGCGCGCCATTGACGGCCACGGCGCGGTGGTCGGCGTGGTGGGGTCACCGGGCATCGGCAAGAGCCGTCTGGTCCGGGAGGTGGCGGCGCTGGCGGGTCGTCGCAGCGTGGAAGTGTTCAGCACCTTCTGCGAATCGCACACCAGCGAGATCCCCTTTCACGTGGTGGCTCGGCTGTTGCGCGTGGCCACCGGCATCGAGGGTCTCGACGCGGAAGCGGCCCGCGCGCAGGTGCATGCCCGCGTTCCCGACGCACACCCCGAGGACTTGCTGCTGCTCGATGACCTACTGGGCATCGCCGACCCGAATGCTGCGTTACCGGCGATCGATCCCGATGCACGTCGGCG
>DASXIW010000283.1:0-1791 GCA_036497785.1 Acetobacteraceae bacterium
CCTGGGCGGCGCGGTGCAAATCGGCGGGATCGCCAGCGTGCGCGCCCGCGCCGCCCGGTGCGAGCGGCAGTCCGAATACCGCTCGGCGCGCCTCAACGCCGGCCATCAGGCCCTTCAGGTATTCCTGCTGCTGGCGGGTGAAAGGAACCCCCGGCGCCGACATCGGAATCAGGACTTTGCGGGCTGCGCCAGGGCAGGGGGGGCAGCGGTCTCCGCCGGCTTGCGCGCGAAGGTCGCGAACAGCGCCAGCGCGACCAACCCGAAGCCGCCGGCCAGGTTGCCCAGCGTGACCGGCACCAGGTTCCACACGATCCAGTCGGCAATCGAAACCTTGGCACCCAGCATCATCCCGGCCGGAATGATGAACATATTGACGACCGTATGTTCGAAGCCCTGCGCGAAGAACACCAGGATCGGCATCCATGCCGCTGCGATCCGGCCGATGACGGACGTCGAGCACATGCCCATCACCACGCCCATACAGACCATCCAGTTGCACAGGATCGCCTTGACGAACACGGTCAGCATGCCGGCGGCGCCGAACGCGGCGTAGCCGATCGTTTTCGCCTCTGCCAATTGCCGCACCCGCTCCGCCACGCCGGCTGGTGCGATCTGCCAGGCATCAGTGGTGGCGATGACGAACAGCAGCCCGTAGACCACGCTGCCGATGAGATTACCGAGCAGTACCCATGACCAATTCGACAGCATTTGCCCAGATTTTGCCTGCCCGCTCATCACCGCCATCGGCAGCAAGGCGAAGCTCCCGGTCACCAGTTCCAGCCCAAGCAGCACGATCATCACGAATCCCACCGGGAAGATCAGCGCGCCGACCAGCAACTGCCCGGTCTGCACCGCCGCACCCAGCGCCAGGCTCGTGGCAATGCCAAGCAGCCCGCCGGAAAGCGCCCCGCGGATCAGAAGATCGGTCGGCGACAGCTTGGCTTTCGTCGCGCCGGCCTGGACCATGGTAGAGACGATCGTTCCGGGGGTAACGGTATCCATTGGGGTTCCCTCATGCAGGTCCGCCGGAATCGAAGCAAAGCCTGTGCCAGGGCTTTCGCAGCGCGTTGTGATCCGTGCCGCCGGCCTCTGGACGAACGCCGCCAAAAGCGCCTCAATGGGTTCAACGCTCACCCAAGGGGATCACAAGGGGCGACGCATGGCCGGAAACGAAGCAATCACGCCAACGCGGCGTGGCGTACTGATCGGGGCTCCGCTGACCGCCGCCGCACTGCCTGCGATGGCCGCGGAAGCATTCTGGACAGCCCGCTACGAAGCCCGCAAAGGCGATGTGGCACTGGCCATGTACCGCAAGCGCCTCAGCGCGCCCAACGCCGGCGAGACCAAGCTGCCGGTGCTGTTTCTGGTCCACGGCTCCTCCGTCTCAGCGCTGCCGAGTTTCGACCTGACGGTGCCCGGGGCAGGCGAGTACTCCTTGATGAACGTGTTCGCCCGCTGGGGCTTCGACGTCTGGACCATGGACTTCGAAGGCTATGGCAAATCCACCGTCACCGCGGGTAATTCCGACATCGCCTCCGGCGTCGACGACCTGCGGGCCGCGATGCCTATCGTCGAACGCGAGACCGAACAGACGAAATTCCATTTCATGGGCGAAAGTAGCGGAGCGATCCGGGCCGGCGCCTTCGCCGTCGCGGAACCCGCGCGCGTCGATCGCCTGGTGCTGGAGGCATTCACCTACACCGGCAAAGGCTCGCCCACGCTGGCCAAACGCGGCGAGCAGACCGAGTTCTACCGCACCCATAACCGCCGCCAGCGCGGCGCGGACATGAT
>DASXIW010000284.1:0-20195 GCA_036497785.1 Acetobacteraceae bacterium
CGTGCTGGCCGCCAAAGCCGCCCCCGGCGCCGCACCGGCGGTCACCCACACGGCGCTGCCGTCCGCCAAGGCGCCGCCCAACCCGGCAGACGGCTCGGTGATCGTTGCCATCGTCAACGGCGATGTCATCAGCGCCGCCGATGTGGATAACCGCCGCCGTCTATTCGCGCTGACCACCGGGCTGCCCGTGACCCAGGATGTGCTGGACCGACTGACCCCGCAGGTGACCCGGCAGCTCGTTGACGAGCGGCTGCGCTTCCAGGAAATCAAGCGACGCAAGATCATCGTCGGCGATAAGGAAATCGCCGACGCGATCGCCGACATCGAAAGCTCCAACGGCCTTCCCTCAGGCGGTCTGCGCGAGCGACTGGCTTCTCAGGGTGTCGCATTGCGCACCCTGTACGACCAGCTCCGCGTGCAAATCGGCTGGGGCCGGGTGCTGCGCGACGTGCTGGGCAGCCGTGCCGAGATCTCGGACGCCGACATCGACCAGCAGGCGGCCCTGATCAAGGCGCAAACCGGCCAGCCCGAATTCCGCGTGAGCGAGATCTTCGTGCCGATCAGCGATCCGGCCCAATCCGACGATGCGCGACGTTTCGCCGATACCGTCATCCAGCAGCTGCGCGCCGGCGCCCCCTTCGCAGTGATGGCCGCCGAGTTCAGCCAGGCCCAAAACGCCCTGCAGGGCGGCGACCTCGGCTGGGTGCAGCCCAATCAGCTCGACCCCGGCGTGTTGAAGGTGCTGGAGGAAATGCCGGTTGGAGCGGTCAGCAACCCGATACCCGTGCCCGGCGGCATCTCCATCGTCACCTTGCGCGCCAAGCGCCAGATCGGCAGCGATCCCGCCACCATGGTGAGCCTGCGGCAGGTCTTGTTCCGCTTCACTTCGCCGCTCGACCCTGCCAACCCGACCGCACAGCAACGCCAGGCGCTGGAACAGGCCCGCCATATCACCGCGACGGCGAAAAGCTGCGACGACGTGGGGGCGGCCGCAAAGGAAGCCGGCGATCCGAGAGGCGGCGATCCGGGTCCGGTGCGGCTGGAAACCGTGGCCGTCGCGCCGTTGCGCCAGGTGATGGCCACCCTGCCCGTGGGCAAAGCCAGCGAACCGCTGGTCGCCAATGACGGTGTGGCCGTGATGATGGTCTGCTCCCGCGAACAGCAGAATCTCGGCGTGCCCGACAAGAAGGAACTCAGCGATCGCATCTTGAGCGAGCGTGTCGAACTCGCCTCGCTCCAGGAGATGCGCGACCTTCAGCGCCGCGCCATGATCGACCGCCGCTCGTGATGGCGGCGCGCCTCCACTGACAACCGCAGCGCTGCCGCCGTTGCGCGAGGTGATCGCGCGGCACGGCCTGGATGCCCGGCGCAAACTTGGCCAGCATTTCCTGCTGGACGCCAATCTGGTGGGCCGAATCGCCCGCCAGGCCGGTGACCTGGCGGGCCGCCACGTGGTCGAAGTCGGCCCAGGACCCGGTGGCCTTACCCGCGCCCTGCTGGAGAGTGCCGCCAGCGAAATCATCGCCGTCGAAATCGATCCGCGTGCCGTCGCCGCCATCGCCGAGCTCCAGGCCACCGATCCCGCGCGGCTGCGCATCGTGGAATCGGACGCTCTCGCTTTAGACCTCACCACGCTCTGCCCGCGCCCACGCCAGATTGTCGCCAACCTGCCCTACAACATCGCCTCCCCCCTGCTGGTTGGCTGGCTGCGCCAGGCTGCGCACTGGGAGCGTCTGACCCTGATGTTTCAGCAGGAGGTGGCGGACCGCATTTGCGCCAAGCCCTCCACCCCGGCCTATGGCCGCCTTTCCGTGCTGACACAGTGGATCTGCGACACCGATTTCCGCCTGCGCATCCCGCCCGCCGCCTTCACCCCGCCGCCCAAAATCTGGTCCGGCGTTGTCGTGCTTAGCCCGCACGCCGATCAGCCGCCCGGCGACTTGTTCGCCACCATGGAAAAACTCACCGCCGCCGCCTTCGGCCAGCGCCGTAAAATGCTGCGCGGCGCGCTGAAGGCGCTGGGGGGAGAAGCATTGCTGGCCCGGGCAGGGATTGCGGCGGATCGGCGGGCGGAGACATTGTCAGTCGCAGAGTTTGATCGGGTCGCCAGGCTGTTATAGAGCAAGATGGCTTGCGGAAGGCCAACCCGGAAGATCAGGGCGGATCGTAGGACAGACTCCAATCCGGCGCCCAGAACCAGCAGCGTTCCGGCGGCGAGGTGCCGCGGCGCAGGCTGGCGACGAAGTCCTGGCCGCCGCGTTCGAATGCCGCGAATAACGCCCGCCGGTGCTCGGCACTGCCGGCGAGCGGGCCGCGCGCGGTGACGAAGCGGCATCCGCTGAGATGGCGGACGGCGAAGCCCGCCTCCGTGCGTGTGATCAGCAGCAGAGAGCCAGAGGCGGTCAGGCCGGCCGAACCAGTCGCATTGGGGTGCGGCACTGCAAGAGGCAGCAACAACGTACCACCCAGTGCCAACCAATCCAGCCAGGCGTCTGCCGGACGGGCGACGGCGAAATTGACATAGATGTGCCGCGCGGTTTCGGTGGGGAAGGCTCCGCCATCGCCGCAGATCACGGTGACGTTCGGCCACGGACGCAGATTCGCGGTCGCCATCGCGGCCAGCGCCGGATCGAACTCGATCGCCGTCACGCGGCCCAGCGGGCCGACGAGTTCGGCGAGGATGGCCGTGTAATAGCCGGTGCCGGCGCCGACATGCAGCACGCTTGCACCCGGCACCACCGCAAGCGCATGCAGCATCATGGCGTGCAAAGACGGGCTGCCATTGTTGACGCCATGCGCTTCGTCGAGCGCAACAAGCACATCCTGATAGACAAGCACCGGATCGAGCTCGGCAACGCGGCAGGGGGCGACATTGAACCCGCGGAACATCCAGGGGCCGGGTCCGAGAAACACCTCACGCGGCACGGCGGCGAAGGCGCGTTCGAGATCGCTGTCCTGCGCGCCGGTCAATGCCACCATCTGGTGGGCGTAGGCACGGCGCAGGATGGCCAGTTCGTCCTTGGTCATCCCGCGCCGTTCAATTGGACCATGGCATTGAGGGGTTGATCAGTAGACCGGAAGGACGGGCAGAGGTTCATGGAACCACTTGCGATAATAGCCGTCCAGCTCGCCGTTCACCTTGACGTAGTACACGAAGGTATTCACCCATTGATGCAGGTTCCACTGGTCCTTGCGCATGGTGATGCCGTTGGGCTGGCGCAGCAGCATGAACTGGCGGCCGATATTGGCCGACGGGTTGGCGGCATAGAACTGGTCCCCGGTCAGGCCGGTTTCGGCGATGGCGTCCACCTGACCCGCGATCAGCGCCTGGTAGGTACTGGGATCATCATCGAAGCGCATGACGCGGGCATTGCTGCCCAGCGCGTTGCTCAGCAGCACGTCCTGCACCGTGCCGCGCGGCACGCCGATGCGCTTGCCCTTCAGATCGTCGAGCGATTTCAGATTGGCGTCCTTCTTGGCGAACACCACGTTGTCGATGGCGCTGTAGGGGATGGAGAACATCACCGATTTGGCGCGTTCCGGCGTGATGCCGAAGGTGGCCACGATCAGATCCACTTTGTTGGTGACCAGGAAGGGAATGCGGTTGGGACTGGTCAGCGGCACCAGATTCAGCTTCACGCCCATATATTTGGCCAGCGCCTTGGCCACATCGATGTCAAACCCGTCCGGTTCCTGCTTGTCGTTCAGGATGCCGTAGGGCGGCAGATCCACCAGCACGCCGATATTTATGGTGCCGCGGCTGACGATCTCGTCCACCGTCTGGGCGGCGGCGGGGCGGGCGGCGCCCGTCATTAGCGGTATCGCTAACATCGCGGCGGCCGCAATGCACTTCCATAGGCGCATGTTTCTTCCCTATCCTTGTTTGTTCTTGACTTAGATCAAAGGTGGCAAACCCGCTACTCAACGGCGATAGGCCGTGGCGATGCGCCGTTCCAACCTTCCGCTCACCAGGGTCAGCGGCCAGCACAGCAGAAAATACAGGATCGCGACAATCCCGAAAATCAGGAAGGGGCGATACACAGCGTTATTGACCATCTGGCCGGCACGGGTGAGTTCGGTGAAACCGATGATGGCGGTCAGCGACGTGCTTTTGACCATATTCACCATGAAACCGACCGTGGGCGGAATGGCGACTCGCAGGGCCTGGGGCAGCACCACGCGCCGCATGCGCGGCCAATAATGCAGGCCCAGCGCCAGGGCCGCCTCGCTTTGCGAGTCCGGCACCGACTGGATGGCGCCGCGCCAGATCTCGCCCAGGAAGGCGCCGGCATTCAGGCTGAGACCGATCGCCGCCGAGACCAGCGCGCCCAGCGGGACGCCGATCAGGTCTCCGCCGAAGAAGACGAGGAATAATTGCAGCAGCAGCGGCGTGCCCTGGAACACCCGGATATAGCCGATGGCGAAGCCGCGCAGCACTGCCCGGCGGGAGACGCGCAGCATGGCGATGCCCATGCCGATCACCCCACCGCCGAGGAAGCCGACCAGCGACAGGAACACCGTCCAGCGCAGCGCCAGCAGCAGGAAGACGACGTCGCCTGCACCAAATGGCCGCATCAGCTGCGCTCCAGCTTCGGAAACAACCAGCGATGCAGCACCGCGAACACCGTGCCGAACAGATTGGACAGCACGAAATAGATGCAGGTTGCGACGATGTACACCTCGAACGGCCTAAAGGTGCGGCCCTGCACGTCCTGCGCGGCACTTGTCAGCTCGTCCGCCGAGATCACCGAGACGATGGAGGAGTTCAGCATCAGCAGGATGAACTGGCTGCCCAATGGGGCGAATACCGCGCGGATGGCCTGTGGCAGCACCACCAGCCGGAACGCGTGCAGCCGATGCAGGCCCAGCGCCGTCGCCGCTTCCAGCTGGCCTCGGGAGATCGCCTCGATGCCGGCGCGTACGATTTCGATGGTATAGGCGCTGCCGTTCAGCACCATGGCGATCAGCGCGCCCTGATTCGCATCCAGCCTGATCCCGATGACGGGCAGGCCGAAGAAGATCATGAACACCTGGACGAGGAACGGCGTGTTGCGAATGAACTCGACATAGGCGGCCACGAGCGCGCGCAGCCAACCCGGCCCCCAGACCCGCGCGAACGCGCCGAACACCGCCACGATCAGGCTGAGCACCATCGACATGGCGGACAGCTCCAGCGTCAGCAGCGTGCCCCAGGCCAGTTCGTCGCGCGCCTCCCACACGTCGCCGAAATGGAAGACATAATTCATGGCGTCATGCCTGCGAGGAAGCCGGCGAGACCGGTTTGGCGCGACGTGGCGAGGCGGGCGGCCTGCAGCACGGCGCGCGCGGCCTCCACTGACCGCTCCAGATCGTGGTTGACCAGCACATGGTCGAATTCCGGCGCGTGGGACATCTCCTCGCGCGCCTTGGCCATGCGCAGCGCCACCGCCTCTTCGCTGTCGCCGCCGCGCTTGCGCAACCGCGCCTCCAGCTCGGTGATGTCGGGCGGCAGCACGAACAGACCTACCACATCCTGCGGCATGGCGGCGCGCAGTTGGCGCGAGCCTTGCCAGTCTATGTCGAACACCATGTCGAGCCCCGCGGCCAGTGCCGCCTCCACCGGGGCGCGGGGGGTACCGTAGCTGCGACCGAACACGCCGGCCCATTCCAGCAGCTCACCACGCGCCACCATCGCGTCGAATTCCGGCTGGGTGCGGAAATGGTAGTGCATGCCGTCCTGCTCGCCTGGCCGGGGCGGCCGGGTGGTGGCGCTGATCGACAGGCGCAGCTCGGGATCAGTGCGCAGAAGCGCGCGGGTGATGGAGGTCTTGCCGGCCCCGGACGGGGCGGCGATGACTAGGCACAAGCCCCGGCGCGCGATGGTCATTCCTGGTTCCGTCCCTCCCCATCCAATCCAGTCTTATTCGATATTCTGAACCTGCTCGCGCAATTGCTCGATTGTCGCCTTCAGCTTCAGCCCGGTCGTGGTCAGCGCGACGGAGGCGGATTTGCTGCACAGAGTATTGGCTTCGCGGTTGAATTCTTGCACTAGGAAATCGAACCGCCTGCCGATATTCGCCCCCTCCGCCAGCAGGGCGGACGCGGCATGCAAGTGCGCGTCCAGCCTGTCCAGCTCCTCGCGCACGTCGGATTTCGCGGCCAGCAGGGCCACTTCCTGGGCGATGCGCTCTTCGGGCAAGGCCGGGATCTCGGCCAGCAGGGACCGCACTGTCTCCATCATGCGCGCCCGCTGCGCCGCCGGCTGACCGGCCGCCTCCTCGCCGGCGCGGGCGCACAGGGCGGCGATCTCGTCGATCTGGCCGGTCAGCACAGCAACCAGCCGCGCACCCTCATTCGCGCGCGCAGCCGCCAACCCCTCCAGCGCGGTGACAAATCCCTTATGAGCAGCAGCGCGTTGGGCAGCCGCCATCTCGTCGGTCTCGGCGGCGGCGGTCTGGCGCAGCACGCCGGGCAATGCCAGCAGCGCCTCGGCGCGGGGCGGCTCGGACCCGGGAATGCGGTTGGATAATTCCAAGGCCAGCGCCAACATCTGGTCCAGCGCGACCGGATCGGCTACCAGCCGCTGCTGCTCCTCGCGCTTTACCGTCAGGTTGGCGGTTACATTTCCGCGCTTCAGCCGTTTGCCGGCTTCTTCCCGCAACGCCGGCTCCAGCGCATCGAAGCCCGTGGGCAAGCGGAAGCGCAGATCCAGTCCGCGGCCATTCACGCTGCGCAGTTCCCAAGCCCAGGACAAGCCCTCCAGCGCGCCTTCGCTACGGGCGAAGCCGGTCATCGAACTCAGCATGGGCGGCATCCTACGGTCCTGGAGCGGCCTTGGCTGGCTTGTCCGCAACCAAGGCGGAGGCGGGCATCTCGATATCGATTTCCAGCGTGCTGACGGCCGCCCCACGATCCAGCTTCACCTGCACCTTTTCGCGATCCACCGCGACGTGCTTGACGATCACCGCGAGGATCTCTTTCTGCAGGGTGGCGACCAGATCGGGATGGCCGCTGAAGGCACGCTCATGCGCCAGCAATATCTGCAGACGGTCGCGCGCGATCGGGGCGGAGTTGTTCGATCGGGAAAACAAGCTGAATAGATTCATGCGACTTTCCGCCCGAACAGCTTGCTGATCAGCCCCTTCTTGTCAGCCGGTACAACCATGTCCACGCTTTCGCCCATCAGCCGCCGCGCCGCGTCGGAATAGGCCCGAGCCGGCGCGCTGGCAGGTGCGGCCAAGGTGACCGGCGAGCCCAAATTGGAAGCACGCAGCACTTCCTCGCTGTTGGGAATGATGCCCAGCAACGGAATGGACAATATCTCCAGCACGTCCTCGGTCTTCAGCATCTCGCCCTTGGCCGCGCGCAGCGGGTCGTAGCGTGTCAGCAACAGATGCTTCTCGATTCGCTCGCTCTTCTCCGCCTTCGCGGTCTTGGAATCGAGCAGACCGATGATCCGGTCCGAATCACGCACCGAGGATACTTCCGGGTTGGTCACCACCACCGCGACGTCGGCATGATACATTGCCATGGTCGCCCCACGCTCGATGCCCGCGGGGCTGTCGCATATCACCCAGTCGAACCGCTCGCGCAGTTCCGCCACCACACGCGCCGTGCCCTCGGGGGTCAGCGCGTCCTTGTCCCGGGTCTGCGAGGCTGGCAGCAAATACAGCGACTCCACCCGTTTGTCGCGAATCAACGCCTGGGCCAGCTTGGCATCGCCCTGCACCACATTGATCAGGTCGAACACCACGCGGCGCTCGGCTCCCATCACCAGATCCAGATTGCGCAAACCGACATCGAAATCGACGACAACGACGTTCTTGCCGGCCTGCGCCAACGCGGCGCCCAACGCCGCCGTGGATGTGGTCTTGCCAACGCCGCCCTTGCCCGATGTGACGACCAGAACTTTGGCCATTGCTGCTCCTATATGCGCGCGACGGTATCGTGACAGTCAGGAGGGCCGCTGTCTTGCGAGTCCCGTCAAGATGAAAAGCCAAAGCCTGGGCGCTGCCCTGAATCCGCTCAAGGCGGAAGCCTTGAGAATCCAATGCACTCTTGGTTGGATCAACGTCCTTCGATTGAAGACACCGGTCTCAATGCGATGAGCGGGGACACCCTAAATTCCTGCGACGGCACGATATTTCGGATGTCTCGCAATTTTGATCGCCTGCGGCGCCAGCAGGGAAGCCAGACATCAACCCGAGCAAGCCGCCCGAACCGTGAGCGCACGAAATTATCAAAGCGCCGCTACCGCTTGCGACCAGCACACCGCTTGCCTGCCGCGGGCTTGATCGGGATGCAGGGGCAACGCCCCTGGCCCTGCCTTAATCGAGCAGCGCCACCGACAGAGCCTCGCCCTCGAGCCACGCCTGCACTGCCTTGCCGCGCAGTCCTTCCATATCTTCCGCCGTCCGGTACACACCATCGATGGCGATCAGCTCGGCTTCCAGTTTGCGGCAGAAGATGCGGGCGTTCGCCTGGCCGGTCAATCCCGCGATCGCCCGGCCGCGCAATGTGCCGTATACGTGAATCGACCCGCCGGCGATGATTTCGGCGCCCGAGCCGACCGAGCCCAGCACGATCACGTCGCCGCGTTCGAACACCACGGACTGGCCGGAGCGGACGGGTTCGTCGATCAGCAGGCTGGTGGGTTCCTGTTCGGCGCGGGCCTGTTCCAGCGCGCCTTCCGCGGATTCCACGGAGCGCGTGGGGCGGCTCGTCATCGTCATGGGCGGCCGGCCCCATTCATCGATGCCCTGCCAGCTCGGGTGGGCGCCTTCGGTGCCGATGATGCGGATGCGACGCGTCTGCAGCGCCTGGATCAATCCGACCACGTCAGGCTGGTCGCGCGGCAGGGCGGACAGGTCCACCACCACGGGGCGGCCTTCGAAATAGCTGGCGGTACGCATCATTTCGGTATCAAGCGCACGCAACCAGTCATCCACAGGCGCCTCGGGCGCCAGCACCAGGGCCATGAAGGAGCGGCCACGGACTCGGATACCGGGACGGGAACGATCGCTGGTTTTCACTCGCCGGAGGTATCCCGGCATCCGGCCTCAGTCAACTTGAGTCAGCACAGGGCGGCCCGGTCTCTGATCGCTGGCCTCAACGCGCCGGCACCTGAGCCGGAGCCTGGGCCTGTGCCCGCCAGCGCGCGACATTGCGGTTGTGTTCCTCAAGCGTGCGGGCAAAAACATGCCCACCCGTACCGTCGGCCACGAAATACAGGTCATCACTCGCCGCCGGCTGCGCCACCGCCTGCAGCGAGGCCACGCCAGGGCTGTCGATCGGCCCCGGCGGCAGGCCGGCGATGTGGTAGGTATTGTAGGGATTGGCGAAATCCAGCTCAGCGCGCGTGATGCCGCGCTCGGCCGTGCTCTCGCCGCCACTGACGGCGTAGGCGACGGTGGGATCCGATTGCAGCTTCATGCCCAGCCGCAACCGGTTGAGGAACACGGCCGCCACATGCGGCCGCTCCTCCGGCTCCGCGGTCTCGCGCTCGACGATGCTGGCGAGGATCAGCATCTGCTCGGGGTTGGCGAGCGGAACATCCGGCGCGCGGTCTTCCCAAGCCTCGGCCAGGGCGCGCCGCATGGCGGTGGCGGCGCGGGCGATCACGGCGGCACGCGACGTGCCGTATTCGTAGGCATATGATTGCGGCAGCACATCACCCTCGGGCGGCACCGGCGTCTCCCCGGTCAGGTCGTCCGCTCGCTCGGTTACCAGCGCAATCTGAGCGGCGGTCAGGCCCTCGGGAATGGTCAGATAATGCTGCACCGGCCTGGCACTGCGCAGAATGTCCAGCACCTGGCGCAGGCTGGCCCCGGCGGGAAACGCGAATTCGGCGGCGTGCAGCGGCCCGCGGTCGCGCGTCAACAGCGCGGCGATTCGGAAATCGCGGGTGCTGCCGACCACGCCGGCTTGCCGGAGCGTCTGGGCGAGCAGCGCGGGAGCGCCACGCGGCACCACGACATCGCGGGAATGGTCTAGCGGGCCCGGTGCCTCGAAGATCTGCCGCGCGGTCCAGGCAGCGCCCCCCGCCAGCGTGGCGAGCACCACCAGCGTGAAACCGATCGCAGCGGCCGCGCGCCGCCGCGATCCCGTACCGGGCGTCTTGGTCAGGCGGCGGCCCTGAACAGGATGCTGGCGTTGGTGCCGCCGAAGCCGAAGCTGTTGGACAACGCCAGGTTGACCTTGCGTTCCTGGGCGGTGTTGGCCACGCGGTCGATCACGCTTTCCCGGCTCGGGGCGTCGAGGTTCAACGTGGGCGGCACCACATTGTCCCGCACGGCCAGGGCGGAGAAGATCGCCTCGATCGCGCCGGCAGCCCCCAGCAAATGGCCGGTGGCCGATTTCGTCGACGACATCGCCAAGCCCTTGGCCGCGTCGCCGAAGAAGCGTTCCACCGCCTCCAGTTCCAGGTCATCGCCAAGCGGCGTGGAAGTGCCATGCGCGTTGACGTACTGAACGTCCTCGGGCGCCACGCCGCCATTGCGGAAGGCCGCCTTCATGGCGCGGAAGGCGCCGTCATGCCCTTCGGCCGGTGCGGTGATGTGATGCGCGTCGCCTGACATGCCGTAGCCGGCGATCTCGGCGTAGATCTTGGCGCCGCGGGCCTTCGCGTGCTCGTATTCCTCCAGCACCACGATGCCGGCGCCCTCGCCCATCACGAACCCGTCGCGGTCGCGGTCCCATGGGCGGGAGGCGCGGGCCGGCTCGTCGTTGAAGTTGATGGACAAGGCGCGGGAGGCGCAGAAGCCGGCGATGCCCAGCGGGTTCACCGCCGCCTCGGCCCCACCGGCCACCATCACGTCGGCGTCGCCGAAGGCGATCAGCCGGGCGGCGTCGCCGATGGCGTGCACACCGGTGGCGCAGGCCGTCACCACGCTGTGGTTGGGGCCCTTGAAGCCGTATTTGATGGAAATATGACCGGAAGCGAGGTTGATCAGCGCCGACGGGATGAAGAACGGCGACAGCCGCCGCATCTTGCCCTCGGCGATCTGTACCGATGCCTCGAAGATGGTTTGCAGGCCGCCAATGCCCGAGCCGATCATCACGCCGGTGGCGCAACGATCCTCCTCGCCCTCCGGCATCCAGCCGCTATCCTCGACCGCCTCGGTCGCGGCGACCAGGGCGAACTGGATAAACGGATCCATTTTCTTCTGGTCCTTGACCGGGATCCATTCGGAGATGGTGAGATTGCCGTCTTCCCTGGCGCCCCGCGGAATGATCCCGGCGACCTTGGCCGGCAATTCCGACACATCGAAGGATTGGATGGCACGAATGCCCGATTCGCCATTGATCAGGCGCTTCCAGACATTTTCCACCCCCAGCCCGAGGGGGCAGGCGATGCCCATGCCCGTCATCACCACGCGTCGCATCGCTGCCATCCTTGCCTGATGATCCTGCCGCTTCGGAACCGCCTCAGACGGCTTTCTGCTTCTCGATGTATTCGATCGCGTCCTTCACGGTGCTGATCTTCTCGGCGGCGTCCTCGGGAATCTCGACGCTGAAGGCTTCTTCGAAGGCCATGACGAGTTCGACGGTGTCGAGGGAGTCGGCGCCCAGGTCGTCGATGAACGACGCCTCGGGGGTCACCTTGCTTTCCTCGACGCCGAGATGCTCGACCACAATCTTCTTCACTCTCTCGGCGATATCGCTCATCGGTATGCCTGCTCCTGCCTGCCGGTTCGGTTCGATAAAATCATTTGCCCGCCCAATTCGACCGGGAAGCCGGGCGCTTAGCATGGTTTGGTGACACGCGCCAACCGGCGCTCATCACAGCCACTTATCACAGAATATGTCGCTATAGCATCGCCATGCCGCCATTGACGTGCAGCGTGGCGCCGGTCACCCATCCGGCCGCGTCGCTGGCCAGATACACCACCGCGGCGGCGATGTCCGCAGGCGATCCCATCCGGCCCAGCGGGATCGACTCGAGCAGCCGCGCCTTCTGCGCGTCGCTCAGCACCTCGGTCATCGGCGTCGCCACGAAACCGGGCGCCACTATGTTCACTGTCACGCCGCGCGAGCCCACCTCCTGCGCCAAGGCCTTGGTCATGCCAACCAATCCGGCCTTGGCCGCGGCATAATTGGTCTGGCCCGGATTGCCGGTGGCGCCCACGATCGACCCGATGGACACGATCCGCCCCGCCCGGCGCCGTAGCATTCCCTTCAGCGCCGCCCGGGCAAGCCGAAACGGCGCGCTCAGATCCACATCCAGCACGGCCTGCCAGTCCTCGTCCTTCATGCGCAGCGCCAGCATGTCGCGCGTGAACCCGGCATTGTTCACCAGCACGTGCAACGGCCCCGCCGCCGCCTCCGCGGCGGCCACCAGCGCATCCGGCGCGGCAGGGTCCGCGAGGTCCGCAGGGCAGACATGCACCCGCCCCTCTAACTCGCCAGCCAGCGACTCCAACGCCTCGCGCCGTGTGCCGGAGATCGCCACGATGGCCCCCTGCGCATGCAACGCGCGGGCAATGCCGGCGCCAATGCCACCCGAGGCGCCGGTTACCAGGGCGGTCTTGCCGTCTAAGCGGAACATCCGGGAATTCCTTTTCAGGGAGAACGATCAGGTGGGAGCAAGACTCTCAAGACTCTAAAGCGTCCTGAGCAAGCCCTCGATATCCGCCGGCGTCCCCACTGAGACCGCGGCAGCATCGGGCAGCACGCGCTTGGTCAGCCCCGACAGCACCCTCCCGGCGCCCAGTTCGACGAAGCTGTCCACACCCAGCGCCGCCATCGCCAGAAGGCATTCGCGCCAGCGCACGGTGGCGGTCACCTGCTGCACCAGCAGGCGGATGATGTCGGCCGGATCGGTGGCTTTGACGGCAGCGACGTTGCTGACCACGGGGATGATCGGGGCGCGCGGCGGGGCGTTGGCCAGCGCTTCGGCCATGGCGTCGGCGGCCGGCGCCATCAGGGCACAGTGGAACGGGGCAGAGACCGGCAACAGCATGGCGCGGCGCACGCCTTTGGTCTTGGAGATCGCGATGGCACGGTCGACGGCCGCTTTGTGGCCCGAGACGACGACCTGGCCGCCGCCATTGTCGTTGGCGGGATCGATCACCTCATGTTTGCCGGTTTCCGGGTCGATGGCGGCTTCGGCGCAGACCTCCTGCGCCAGGACCAGTTCGGCGCCGAGCAGGGCGGCCATGGCGCCTTCGCCCGCCGGCACGGCACGTTGCATGGCCAGGCCACGCAGGCGCAGCAGACTGGCCGCCTGAGCCAGGGAAAAGCCGCCGGCGGCTCCCAACGCGCTGTATTCGCCCAATGAATGTCCGGCGACCACCACGGCCTTGTCCGCGAGTGTGAGGCCACCTTCGCGTTCCAGCACCCGCAGCACGGCCAGGGAGTGCGCCATCAGGGCGGGCTGGGCGTTCTCGGTCAAAGTGAGTTCTTCGGACGGGCCTTCGAACATCAGCCGGGAGAGTTTCTGCCCAAGCGTGTCGTCCACTTCCTGGAACACCTCGCGGGCGGCGGCGAAGGCATCGTTCAGGTCGCGGCCCATACCGACGGCCTGGCTACCCTGGCCAGGGAAGATGAAGGCGTGAACCGGCATGGGCTCGTGGTCTCCGGATGGGGCGCAACGGCATCTGTGCGGGTTGCGGGGCGTAGCTTCACGCATTTGGCATGTCAATCTTGCGCCGCAGCGCGGATCGGCAACGGATTGTGGCGCCTAGGCAGCCGGGTGTAATCATTCCGCCACATTTTGTCGCCAAACTTCGCCGATCAACGCACGCAACGGTCGCGCAACGAGGTTCATGCATGTGTCGCTTCCTCGCCTATCGGGGCCAGCCGATTCTGCTGGAGGAGTTGGTGGCAGCACCCACCCATTCGCTGATCCACCAATCCCTGCACGCCACCGAGGCGAAGACCGGCACCAACGGCGACGGATTCGGCCTTGGCTGGTATGGCGAACGCACCACCCCAGGCATGTACCGGGAAGTCCGGCCGGCATGGTCGGACGAAAACCTTCGTTCGATCTGCGCCCAGGTTCGCTCCGGCCTGTTCTTCGCCCATGTGCGCGCCTCCACCGGCACCGCGACCAGCCGCGCCAACTGCCATCCCTTCGCCGCCGGACGCTTCCTGTTCATGCATAATGGCCAGGTAGGCGGCTGGGCACGGGTGCGCCGGCGGGTAGAACAGATGATCCCGGACCATTTATATGAGCATCGCCTGGGTACGACCGACTCCGAGGCGATCTTGCTGGTCGCCATGGCGAACGGGCTGGAGGACGACCCGGTGGGCGCCATCGCCCGCACGTTATGCCGCATCCGGGGTGTGATGAACGAGGCCGGCGTGACCGAGGCGCTGCGTTTTACCGCGGCACTGACCGATGGAGAGCGGTTCTGGGCCTTCCGCTGGGCGTCGGACGACAAGCCGGCCACGCTGTACTGGCGAGAGGATACGACCGGGCTCGTGGTGGTCTCCGAGCCGATCGACGACAAGACGACGGAATGGCATGCCGTGCCCTCCGGCCGCTGTCTGATGGCCGCACCGGACGAGACCACGCGGATGGCCTGCCTGCAGACGGCGGTGGCCCTGGCGGCCTGACCGCCCCGGGCAGCTGACCGCGCGAACATATGTCCTTGCATTTCCGTTGGTTCCCTGTATAAGCCCGCCGCTTCCCTGCCGGGGGATCGGCATTCCCCGGCTATGCCCACGCGCCATTGGGGTGCGGGACCCGATCCAGGTCCAGGGCGGAGACAAGCCAGAGGGAGCCCACATGCCGTTTTATGAATGCGTGCTGATCGCACGCAACGATGTCACGCAACAGCAGGTCGAGGGCATCGCGGATTCCATCGCGCTGCAACTCGATACCGACAAGGGCATCGCCCCCCCGCCGCCCTATGAAGGGCCGGCCGAGGAAGCGCCCCCGCCGGTCGAAAGCGTCTCCGTCAAGAAGCGCGAATATTGGGGCCTGCGCAGCCTGGCGTACCGGATCAAGAAGAACCGGAAGGGCCATTATATGTTGCTGGCCATCGACGCGGCCCCCGCGTCGATCAAGGAAATGGAACGCCAACTGAGCCTCAACGAGGACGTGTTGCGCTTCATGACCATCCGCCTGGATGCGATCGACGAGGCCCCCAGCGCCATCCTGTCGCGCAAATCCGACGACCGCGACCGCGGCTTCCGTGGGCCCAAGCCTGCCGGGCGCTTCGAGAGCGGGCGCAAGCGCGGCTTTGATGACCGTGAGGAATTCCGCGCCCGTGACGATGGACCGCGGGACGATTTCCGTGGCGGTGACCGCGATGGCGGTTTCCGCGGCGTTGAGGAGTAATCAGACATGTCCGAACATAGCCGAGGCGGCAACCCCGACGACATCAACCCGGCCGCCCGCCGCGCCGCCGTTGGCGCCCGCCGTCCGTTCTACCGCCGCCGCAAATCCTGCCCGTTCTCCGGCCCCAACGCGCCGAAGATCGACTATAAGGATGTGCGTCTGCTGTCGCGCTTCCTGTCGGAGCGGGGCAAGATCGTGCCCAGCCGCATCACCGCCGTGTCAGGCAAGAAGCAGCGCGAACTGGCCAATGCCATCAAGCGCGCCCGCTTCCTGGCGCTGCTGCCCTACATCCTCGCGTAAGGGGACCGGATCATGGCCGCTATTGAACTGATCCTGCTCCAGCGCGTCGACAAGCTGGGTCAGATGGGCGACGTCGTGCGCGTGAAGCCGGGCTTCGCGCGCAACTATCTGCTGCCGCAACGCAAGGCGATCCGCGCCAACAAGGACAGCCTAGCGAAGTTCGAGGCCCAGCGCGCCCAACTGGAAGCCCTGAATATCAAGCGCCGCGACGAGGCCGAGCGCGTGGCCGAGCGCATGGGGCGCATCAGCGTCGTGATCATCCGCCAGGCCGGCGAGTCCGGTGGCCTGTACGGTTCGGTTTCCTCGCGCGACATCGCCGATGGTGTCACCGCCGCAGGGCTGACCGTCACGCGCCAGCAGGTCATCCTGGATCACCCCATCAAGACGCTGGGACTGACCGAAGTGCGTGTGGTGCTGCATCCCGAAGTACTGCTGCCGGTAACCATGAATGTCGCTCGCAGCCCCGAGGAAGCCGACAAGCAGGCCCGTGGCGAGGCTGTGACCGCGGTCGAAGAAGAAGAAGTCACCCTCGAGGACATGCTCGACACTGAGGCTGAGGAGCAGCCCGAGGCGTGATCGCCGATCCCGGCCTGTAGCCGCATGGCTACAGGCCGGGGGTTCTCTGAGGAGACCCTCATAAAACGCCAGGCTCTTCTGCTCGCATGACGGGGTGAACAGACATTCATTGGCTTGAAACCTCGGCTTAAGCATCCCCATTATTTTCGCATCGTTTTCCTACGGCATTTTGGGGAACAAGCATGCGGGCTGCATTGGATTATATCCTAAGGCGTTTCATTGTCCTTGGCCGGCTCACGGTACGCTGGCCCAACGGCGACATGACCACTTATACCGGGGAGCCCGGGCCGGAAGCGCTGATTGAGTTGCGCGATGCCAGTACGGTCTGGCGGATTACCCACAATCCCGCGTTGGCTGTCGGCGAAACCTATATGGATGGCGGCCTGGTGCCGGTGGATTGCAGCATCCATGACGTGGTCAACCTGCTGATGACCAACCTGGAATCCGAAACCTCCACCCACGGCATCATCAAATTCCGCGCGGCGATGGGCCGGATGACCCGGCGGCTGGCCCAGTTCAACCCCGCCAGCCGCTCCCAGCGCAACGTCGCCCATCATTACGATCTGAACGGCCGTCTCTACAGCCTGTTCCTGGATCGCGACCGGCAATATTCCTGCGCCTACTTCCCGACCGGCAACGAAACGCTGGAGGAGGCACAGATTGCCAAGAAGCGCCATATCGCCGCCAAGCTGAAGCTGGACCGGCCGGACCTGGAAGTGCTGGACATTGGCTGCGGCTGGGGCGGCATGGCGCTGACGCTGGCGCGCGATTTCGGCGCCAAGGTCACCGGCATCACCCTATCTGTTGAGCAATTGAACGAAGCCCGCGCCCGCGCGGAGGCGGAAGGTCTGTCCGACCGCGTGAAGTTCGAGTTGTTGGACTACCGCTCGCTGTGCCGCCGCTTCGACCGCATCGTCTCGGTGGGCATGTTCGAACATGTCGGCATCGGGCATTACCGGACTTTCTTCGATGTGATCAAACGGTGCCTGGCCCCGGACGGGGTGGCACTGGTCCACTCCATCGGTCGCAGCGACGGGCCGGCCGCGACCAATCCGTGGATCACCAAATATATTTTTCCCGGCGGCTACTCCCCCTCCATCAGCGAGGTCTTTCCCGCGGTGGAGCACGCTGGCCTGGTTGCGACCGACATGGAAATCCTGCGGCTGCACTACGCCGAGACCCTGCGCCATTGGCGCCGGCGCTTCGCCGCGAACCGCGACGCCATCATGGGCCTCTATGACGAGCGCTTCTGCCGTATGTTCGAATACTACCTGTCCGGCAGCGAAATGTCGTTCCGGGTGGGCAAGCACGTGATATTCCAGCTTCAGCTCACGCGCGACCAGACCGCCGTGCCACTGACGCGCGACTATATGGTCGAAACCGAACGCGCCATGGCCGCGCGGCAGCGCGTGGCGGCGGATTAGCCCGGAACCGACAAAAGCCCTTTGATGCCATGACATAAGGGGTTGGGAGGCCGGCGTTCAGGAAATGATCGCCACGCGCCGCCGGGCGCCTGACTGTAAAACCTCTTGAATCATAAGGTCCAGGGGCTTGGCCCCTGGCGGGGCCGAGGGGCCAAGCCCCCGCCTTGCGTCCCCGCTATCCACAGCTATCCACAGCCCTGCGGGGGTGCCGTCCGGACCCGACTGGGTCTAGGATGCCACCGAGCATGAACAGCATCGATCAAGCGCCGGCTTTGTTGGGAATATCCCAGCGTTTGCCGCCCTCCAATCTCCAGGCGGAGCAGGCCTTGCTCGGCGCCCTTTTGGCCAACAACAAGGCCTACGAACGGGTCAGCGAGTTTCTGGTTCCCGAGCATTTCGCCGATCCGATCCATGGCCGCATCTTCGGGTCCATCGCCCGGCGGATCGAGGCGGGGCAGTTGGCGGACGCGGTCACGCTGAAGGCGGAGTACGAACATTCCGGCGTGCTGGCCGAGGTGGGGGGCACCGCCTATCTGGCGCAGCTGCTCTCGGCCATGGTCGGCATCATCAATGCGGGCGAATATGGCCGCGCTATCTATGATGCCTGGATCCGCCGCCAGCTGATAGATATCGGCGAGACCGTGGTGAACAACGCCTTCGGTGCCGATCCGGAGCTTGACGGCCAGGACCAGGTGGAGGCCGCCGAACAGTCTCTGTTCGACCTGGCGGCCAAGGGCGGCAATGAGGGCGGCTTCGTCGCCTTCAAGGACGCGTTGGTCGGCGCCATCAACACGGCGGAGCGTGCGTATCACCGGGCTGGCGGCGTCTCAGGGCTGTCCACCGGCCTGCGCGACCTGGACAAGAAGACCGGCGGCCTGCATCCCTCCGATCTGCTGATCCTCGCCGGCCGCCACGGCATGGGCAAGACCGCGCTGGCGACCAAGATTGCCTTCGGTGCGGCACGGTCCTTGTTGGCCGAGGCGCGAGAGGCCGACCCGAATGGCGTGCCGAAAGCCTCCGTGGCCATGTTCTCGCTGGAAATGAGCGCGGAACAGCTCGCCACGCGCCTGCTTGCCGAAGAATCGCGCATTTCCGGCGACCGCATCCGCCGCGGCGATATAGGCCAGAAGGATTTCGACCGCTTCGTTCAGGTCAGCCGCGAAATCAGCTCGATGCCTTTCCATATCGACGACACGCCGGCCATCACCTTGTCGGCCATGCGCACACGTTGCCGGCGGCTGAAGCGCACCAAGGGGCTGTCGCTGATCGTGGTGGACTACCTGCAACTCATGCGCCCCGCGGCGGGGTCCCGGCCGGAGAACCGCGTTCAGGAAATCAGTCAGATCACGATGGGCCTGAAGGCGATTGCCAAGGAGCTGGATGTCCCGGTCCTGGCGCTGTCCCAGCTCAGCCGGTCGGTGGAAAGCCGTGAGGACAAGCGCCCCATGCTGTCCGATTTACGTGAATCCGGCAGTATCGAGCAGGACGCCGACGAGGTGATGTTCGTGTACCGCGAGGAATACTATGAGCAAAGTCGCGAACCCAAGCGGAGTGCGAGCAAGAGCGACGATGACTTCCACACCAAGATGGATGAGTGGAAGCATAATATGGAGAACATCCATAACCGCGCCGAATTGCTGATCGAGAAACAGCGCCACGGTCCCACCGGGAAGATCGACCTGTTCTTCGAAGGCGAGTTCACGCGCTTCGCCGATCTCGATCTGCATCACGGCGGACATGACGCGGATTGAGGGCGCAGTCCTCACCATCGACCTCGCCGCTATTGCCGGGAACTGGCGCCGGCTGACCGCGCGGCATCCTGCCGGCGCCGTGGCCGGGGTTGTGAAGGCGGACGCCTATGGGCTGGGCGCCGCCGAAGTGGCGCCAGCGCTACTGGCGGCCGGTTGTCGGTATTTCTTTGTGGCCCATCTGTCCGAAGCGCTGGCGATTCGCGATGCCGTGCCAGGCTCTATGCTGGCCGTGCTGAACGGGCCGATCCCTGGCAGCGAGCCGGTCTACGTTGAGACCGGCATCCTGCCCGTGCTGGGTTCGCTGGCCGAGATCGATCGCTGGACGGCCCAGGCGAGGCTCACCGGCAGGCGCCTGCCTTGCCTGCTGCATATCGATACCGGCATGAACCGGCTGGGCCTCGAGGCGCGCGAGCTCGCCATACTGGCGGACGATCCGTCCCGGCTGGACGGTGCTGAGCTGCGTTTCGTCATGACCCATCTGGTATCCGCCGAACTGGCGGACGACCCGATCAACGCCCGGCAGCGCCAGCTTTTCGCCGAGGCGTGCGCCGCCCTGCCGCCGGCACCGCGCAGCCTGGCCAATTCCTCCGGCATCTTCCTTGGTGCCGGTTTCGCCTCCGACCTCGCCCGGCCCGGGGCCGCGCTCTACGGCATCAATCCCAGACCGGATCGGCCCAATCCGATGCGCCTGGCGGTGACGTTACGAGCCCGCGTGTTGCAGATCCGCGACATCGGGGCGGGCGACAGCGTGGGCTATAACGGCATCTGGCGCGCCACCCGTCCCAGCCGCATCGCCACGGTCTGTATGGGCTACGCGGATGGTTGGATGCGGACCTTGTCCGGCAATGGCTACGCCCACTTTGACGGCGCCCCCGTACC
>DASXIW010000285.1:0-8313 GCA_036497785.1 Acetobacteraceae bacterium
CTGGATGGCACCATCCGTTCAATCGTCACCTGGGCCTGGGCAACAACGGTCAACCCATAGGGCGGCTGGTATAACGGGATCAAAAGGGGCTTCTGCCCCTTTGCGTGTCTGGGCAGAGCCCAGCCTTCCTTACTGCGAATCCAGCCGCACGCTCGCACCTCGATCATCGTGCATCCGCGCCTCGGCCGCTTCTTGCATCGCCGCCCACACCACCCGCACGTCGTCTGCCTCCGTCGCCAGTGCCCCGATGGAAACGCGCACCATCCAGCGCCCGTCGATCACCGCCGGCGTGAGATAGGCGGCGCCGGAGCAGTTCACCACCTCGGCCCAGCCCAACGTGTGGGCATCCAGTGCCTCGCCCGTCATACCGGGCGGTTCGTGGCGGATGCACACGGTCTGCAGGTGCACCGGCGCCAGCACCTGCCACCCGGGCGTTCCGGCCACTGTGGCGGCGAGGGCGCGGGCATTCTCCATGTCCCGCCGCAACCGCGCCTGCAACGCCGCGACGCCCTGTTCGCGGATCAGGAACCATAATTTCAGCGCCCGGAACCGCCGCCCGAGCGGGATGCCCCAATCCCGCAGGTTCTTCACCTGCCCATCCACGCTGGATTGCAGGTAGCTCGGGTCGGTGGACATCACCCGTACCAGATGCTCGGCATCGCGCACGTAGTACATCGAGCAGTCGAACGGCGCGCCCAGCCATTTATGGGCGTTGATCACCAGGCTGTCCGCGCCCTCGATTCCGTCCCACATCCAGCGGTATTCCGGCAGGATCATCGCACTTCCGGCCATGGCCGCATCCACGTGCAGCCAGATGCCATGCGCCTGCGCCACCGCCGCGATCGCCATCACCGGGTCGATTGCGGTGGTTGCTGTCGTTCCCGTGGTGGCCACGATGGCACAAGGCTGCGCGCCGGCCGCCAGATCCGTGGCGATCATCCGGATCAGCGCGTCCGGCCGCATGGCAAAATCCGCATCCACCGGCACCAGCCGCAGATTCTCCCGCCCGAACCCCGCGAGCAGCGCCGCCTTGCCCACCGAGCTATGGCTGTGCTCGGACACATACACGGTCAGCGTCTTGCCCGGCCCCTGCAATCCGCCGCGCACCGCGCCATAGCGCGTCGCCCGCTCCCGCGCGCAGATCAGTGCCACCAGGGTAGAGGTGGATGCGGTGTCTTGGATCACCCCGCTCCAATCGGCAGACAGGCCCACCATCTGGCGCACCCAGTCCGTCACCACCTCCTCCAGCTCCGTTACCGCGGGGCTGGATTGCCAGGAGAGCCCGATTACGCCCAGCCCGGTGCTTACCAGGTCGCCCAGCATGCCGGCGGGCAGCGCGTTGGCCGGGAAGTAGCCGAAGAAGCGCGGATGCTGCCACAGCGACAAGCCGGGTAGCACCACCCGGTCGAGATCGGAAATAATGTCCCCGAACGGTTCCGGCGCGTCGGGCGGCGTGGCGGGCAGGGCGGCGCGGATCTCGCCGGGCTGCGTCACCGCCATTACCGGCCGCGCGGCCAGCCCGGCATGATAATCCGCCAGCCAGTCGATCAGCGCGTGGCCCTGGCGGCGGAATTCCTCGTTATCCATGTTATCCCTTCTTGGGTGGCTTCACCTGTGGTGGCGGGGTTTTAGTGGGGAAGTGGCAAAATTCGCTCGCCACACAGCGCCAGCATTCCGGCACCCGCGCCTTGCACACGTAGCGCCCGTGGAGGATCAGCAGATGATGCGCATCCCGCAACAATTCCGCCGGAATCCGCTGCACCAGCGCGTCCTCCACGGCACGGACATTCGCACCCGGCGCGATGCCGGTGCGGTTGCCCAGTCGGAAGATATGCGTATCCACCGCCATGGTGGATTGCCCGAACGCCACGTTCAGCACCACGTTCGCGGTCTTGCGTCCCACCACGGGCAGCGTTTCTAGCGCCTCCCGGTCCTCGGGCACCAGCCCGCCATGCCGCTCTAGCAACTGGCGCGACAGCTCCACCACGTTCCTGGCCTTGCCCTGCCACAGCCCGATGCTCTTGATGTGCCGGCCCACGCCCTCCACGCCAAGCGCCACCATGGCGGCGGGGTTGGGCGCGTCGCGGAACAATCCGATCGTGGCCCTGTTCACGCCCGCGTCCGTCGCCTGGGCGGACAGCACCACCGCCACCAGCAACGTGTAGGGGTCACTATAGTCCAACTCGCTCTTCGGCGCCGGATTGGCCCAGGCCAGCGCCTCCAGAAATCCGCGCACCTCCACCAGGCTCATCGGACGGGTCTTGCGCAGGCGGGGTTTGGGCGCAGATACAGGTTTGGCGGCATTCGACATGGCACCAGTTTCCGCTGCACCGCTCAGAGTGGCAAGCGCAAGGACACCATCTGGGCCGAGGGGGCCCCGGCTGAATGGCAATGGAATCGGACAAGCTCATCTTCCAGGCGGTCATCGTGCCGCATCGCAGCCTGTCCCGCCGCGGCCTCGCGCTGGTGATCGCTGGTATCGGCGTGCTGTGCTGCGTCAACATCGCCATTTCCATCCGCACCGGCGCCTGGCCGGTGAGCGGGTTTGCGGGCGCCGAATTGTTCCTGGCCGCCTACCTTCTGCGCCGCAACGCGCGGGACGTGCACGCGAGCGAACTGGTTATGCTATTCGAACAGGGCCTGCGCATCGTCCGCACGGACGTCAAAGGTGTCCGCCAGGAACATGTCCTCCCGGCGTCCTGGTTGAACGTGCAGCTGCTCGACCGGCCCGGCCGCGTGCCGGCGCTGCTGCTCATCGCGCATGGCCGTCAGGAGGAAATCGGCCGCAGCATGGGCGAGGCGGAAAAGCGCGCTTTGGCGGAAGCGTTGGCGGATGCGCTGCATCGCTGGCGCAATCCCCGCTTTGACAACCCGCAATTGCGGAATTAAGGCGACCCCGAGCTACGGAAGAGGCGGAAACCCGTAGAGTTCCGCCGGGTTCTCCACCAGCACCCGGCGCAACATCGCAGCGTCGCCACACCAGCCGGCCAGCATGTCGAGCAAGCGGCCGTCATCCAGCTTCCGGTACTCCACCAGCGGGATATCGCCATTCGTCGCATGACCATGCTCGCCAGTGTGCGGCCAATCCGTGCCCCATATCGCGCGCCCGGGGTTGGCGGCCATCAGCGCTTTGGCGATCGGCGCCGCATCCTCATGGCCCGGCGCGGCCGAGGACATCCGATACACGCCGGACAGCTTCACCCAGCACGGCCCGCTCCGCAGCAGCGCCAGCAGCGCGGCAAACCCCGGCTGGTCCACGCCAAGTTCCGCCCGCGCCAGCCCCATATGGTCGATGACCACCGGCACGGCCGACGTCGCCAGAAAATCCGCGAGCGCGTCGATCACCGCCAGCTTGGCGAACAGCTGGATATGCCAGCCGAGCGGCGCGACCCGCGCCATGGTCCGCGCGATTTCCGGGGCGATCAGTGTCGGGTCGTCCACGCCGATGCTGGCCGCGTTGATGCGCACGCCACGCACCCCCTGCCCCTGCATCCTATGCAATTCCTCGTCCGTCGTGGCATCGTCGATCACCGCCACGCCGCGGCAGCGATCGCCCGCCTCGCGCATCGCATCCAGCATGCAGCGATTATCCGTGCCATAGGCGCTCGGCTGCACCAGCACCTGGCGCTGCAGCCCGATCCGCCCCGCCATCGCGGCCCAATCCTCAAGCGTGGCGATCCGTGGCGTGTAGGCGCGCCGGGGTGAGGGCGGATACGCACTGAGCGGCCCGAACACATGCATATGGCAGTCGCCTGCGCCATCGGGAATCACGGTTTCGGGCCGGCTATGGGTCTGTTGCATCATCTCGTCTCACCATGTCTGTCGCCGCTTCCAGTTTGTCGATCGCGCGCGCCCGCGCAAGCCGCAGCGCAGTCGTTCCGGCCCCCAAGAGGGGCCGCCGGTGGATTGACGCCCGTCGCATCGCCGTCCCACATTCCGCGCCGAAAGCGCGTAACCACAGGATCACAAGGGATCGTCGCATGAAGCTATTGGTTCTCCCCGGCGACGGGATCGGCCCCGAAATCACCGCCGCCGCCATGCACGTCCTGCAAGCCGCCTCGCGCCGCTTCAATCTCGGAATCGATGCCACCCAGGAAGACGTTGGTCACGCTAGCCTGCAACGCCACGGCACCACGGTCCGCCCCGAACTGCTCGCCGCCGCCAAGGCGGCTGACGGCCTGATCCTCGGCCCCACCGCGACCTTCGACTTCAAGGACCCCGCGCGCGGCGAAATCAACCCGTCGATGTTCTTCCGCAAGGAACTCGACCTGTTCGCCAATATCCGCCCCTCGCGCACGTACAAGGGATCGCAAGGCCCGGTCGGCGAATTCGATCTGGTGGTGGTGCGCGAAAACACCGAAGGCTTCTACGCCGATCGCAACGTCGCCTCCGGCGGCAGCGAAATGCTCATCACGCCGGATGTCGTCGTCTCCCTGCGTCGCATCACCCGCCTCTGCTGCGAACGCATCGCCCGCGCCGCCTTCGAACTCGCCCAGCGCCGCCGCAAGCACGTCACCCTCGTGCATAAAGCCAACGTGCTGAGGCTCGGCGACGGCATGTTCCTCGAGGAATGCCGCAAAGTCGCCCAGGACTTCCCCGATATCGCCGTGGACGACATCATCGTGGACGCCATGATGGCCCATGCCGTCCGCAAGCCCCAACGCTTCGACGTCATCGTCACCACCAACATGTTCGGCGACATCCTGTCCGACCTCACCGCCGAACTCTCCGGCAGCATCGGCCTCGGCGGCTCGCTCAACGCCGGCGGCACCTACGCCATGGCCCAGGCCTCGCACGGCTCCGCCCCGGACATCGCCGGCCGCGACATCGCCAACCCGTTTTCCCTCGTCCTGTCCGTGTCCCTCCTGCTGAGCTGGCTCGGCCGCACCAAACACAAGCCGGAATACGAAGCCGCCGCCGAGGCCATCGAAACCGGCGTGGAAGCCGCCGTGGCGGACGGGGACGTGACATTCGATATCGGCGGCAACCTCAGCACCCAGGCGACAGGAGAGAGACT
The DNA here is from genome assembly GCA_036497785.1 of Acetobacteraceae bacterium. Lineage (GTDB taxonomy): Bacteria > Pseudomonadota > Alphaproteobacteria > Acetobacterales > Acetobacteraceae > DASXIW01. The sequence goes on from DASXIW010000285.1 coordinate 5,018, forward strand.
GGCGGCGCGGATTTTCGGGGGCTGATAGCAAGCCAAGGCAAGGCCGGGGGCGCTGCCCCTGGCGGGTCTAAGCGAGACTTGCCCAAGGTTTCGCCGGGCGAAGCCGGGTGGAATCGCAAGGCCAGGGAGCACCCAGCCTTTCTTCCTCATATTTCGACAATCCGCACCGAGCCGAGCGAGGGCGAGGGCGCCAGGAGGTCGAGGGCTTCGTCGAGCAGCAGGCGGATGAGGATTTTAAGGGGGCCGCCGTGGGAGATGACGGCGCAGTCTAGGCCGTCCTCGCGGAGATGGGTGTGGAAGGTTTGGATTCGGGCGATGAGGGCGGCGCCGGATTCGCCGCCGGGGGCGGCGAAGGTGAGGGGGTTGGCGGCCCAGCGGTCGAGGTCCGGGCGGGGGATATCGTCCCAGGGTTGGCCTTCCCATTGGCCGAAATCCATTTCCTGCAGACGCGGGTCTGGGGTTGGGGGGATGTTGTGGTCGCGGGCAAAGGCATCCGCGACGAGGCGGCAGCGTTGGGAGGGGCTGGTCCAGAGGGCGGCGAGTGGGAAGCTGTCGAGGGTGGCGGTGATGCGGGGGATGTCGGCGAGGCCTTTGGGGGCGAGGGGGACGTCGAGATGGCCGTAGCAGGTGCCGGGGGCGATCAGCGGGGTTGGGTGGCGGATCAGGGCGATTTTCATTGTGGAGGGCGAGGATAGGGGAAGGAATTTTGGGTCGCGACTGAATAAATCGGGGCGGTGTCCGGTCATCCCTGCAGGAGTGCATCATCAGGGGGATTGGTCATGGGCGACGAGACGGGACAGAGCCGCAGGGGTTTGCTGAAATGCATGGCCTGGGCGGGGGGTGGCGTGGTCTGGACGGTGGTGGGGGGTGTTCCGCGTTCCGGCCTGATCGGGTCGGCGCAGGCGGCGGATGGGTTTAGCTTTGTGCAGCTCAGCGACAGCCATATCGGGTTTTCGCGTGATCCGAACACGGATGTGCCCGCCACGTTGCAGGAGGGAGTGAATGCAATCAAGGCGTTGGGCGGCAAGCCGGCGCTGCTGATCCATACCGGGGATGTCAGCCATCTCTCCAAGCCGGCGCAGTTCGATACCGCGGCGCAGATTATCGGAGGGGCCGGGCTGGAGGGACATTACGTGCCGGGCGAGCATGACGTGCTGGAGGACGAGGGCGCGGGGTTTATCGCGCGGTTCCAGAAGGACGTGCGGCAGGGCAAGCCGGGCGGAGGATTTTATAGTTTCGACCAGGAGGGCGTACATTTCATCGGCCTGAACAATGTGGTCGATCTGCAGGCCGGGGGCATGGGCAATCTTGGCGAGGCGCAGCTTGCCTGGCTGGCCGGTGATCTGGACGGGCGGTCGGCGAGCCAGCCGATTGTGGTGTTCGCGCATATTCCGCTTTGGACGATCGCCCCGGAATGGGGATGGGGGACCGCGGACTCCACGCGGGCGCTGGGGCTGCTGAAGCGGTTCGGGTCCGTGACGGTGCTGAACGGGCATATCCATCAGGTGATGCAGAAGGTGGAGGGCAATGTCGCCTTTCATACCGCGCGCTCCACGGCGTTTCCGCAGCCGGCGCCAGGGACGGCGAAGAGTCCGGGGCCGATGCATGTGGAGCCCGGGCAGCTTCGTTCCGTGCTGGGGGTGACGAATGTCGCTTATGTGCCGGGGACCGCGCATCTGGCGATCGTCGATACCACGCTGGCAGCGTGAGGGTTCGCCGATGTATCGCCGCAGCCTGCTGCTTGTCGCTGTCGCCGCGACCGCCGCCCCTCCCCTCGCCCCTGCCTGGGCGGAGGATGGCGCGATCATGATCGACAATTTCACCTTCAGCCCGGCAGTGCTGACCGTGCCCGTGGGCGCGAAGGTGGTGTGGACCAATCGGGACGACATGCCGCACAGCGTGGTGAGTGCGGATGCGCCGCCGGTGTTCAAATCGCATCCGCTGGATACTGACGACGTATTTGCGATGGTCTTCGACAAGCCGGGCACCTATCGCTATTTCTGTGGGCTGCACCCCCATATGGGGGGAACGGTCGTGGTGAAATGAACACCCTCGCGCACGGTGGACGATCCGGCCATGGCTGACGAGGCGTTCGCGCGCCTCGCTTTGCCGCATCTCGATGCCGCGTATTCGCTGGCGCGCTGGCTGGTGCGCGACCAGGCGGTGGCCGAGGATGTGGTGCAGGACGCCATGCTGCGGGCGCTGACCTATTTCGCCTCGTTCCGGGGCGATAATCCGCGGGCGTGGCTGCTGCAGATTGTTCGCAACACCGCCTATTCGCGCCTGGCGCTGCGGCGCGAGGCGTTGGAGGAACCACTGGATCCCGATGGGAAGCACGAACATGTCGCCGAATCCGGGCCTGACCCCGAAGCCGATCTGGTGCGGCGGGAAGGTGTGTCGCAGCTGCAGCTTGCGCTGGAGGCGTTGCCGGCGGAGTTGCGCGAATGCGTGGTGCTGCGGGAGCTGGAGGAGATGTCGTACCGCGACATTGCCCGCGTTACCGGCGTGCCGGTAGGCACTGTGATGTCGCGCCTGTTTCGGGGACGGCAGGCGCTGATCCGAATGGGCCGCGCGACCGAAGCGAAGGAGCGCACCGCGTGAGCGACCCCATCACCAGCAGCGCGTGTGAGGAAATGCATTTGCTGATTCAGGCGGATCTGGACGGCGAGCTGGATGCGGCGGCGACGGTGGTGCTGGCGGCACATCTGCGCGATTGCGGGGGCTGCGCGGCGCTGCGCCAGGAACTGACCGATCTGTCCGGCCGGTTTCGGGCCGCTATCCCGCCGCAGACCGCGCCGGCATCGTTGCGGCGGACGCTGGAGGCCAAGCTGTTGCCCGCGGCGCCGCCGGGGCCGAGCGGGTTTCGTCGCCGGCTGATGCCGCTGCTGTCCTTCGGCGCCGGCGCGGCCATCGCGGCGTCGTTGCTGTTGGTTGTGCCGCGTGGCGCCGATCCGGACGCGGAGTTGGTGGCAAGCCATATCAGGGCGTTGCAGCCGGGGCATCTGATCGATGTGGTCTCGTCCGACCAGCATACGGTGAAGCCGTGGTTCGACGGGCGGACGGATTTCGCGCCGCCAGTGAAGGATTTCGCGGCGCAAGGGTTTCCGCTGGTCGGCGGGCGGCTGGATTATGTCGGCGGCAGGGCGGTAGCGGTGCTGGCCTATCGGCGCGACAAGCACGAAATCGATCTGTACGTCTGGCCGGGCGGTGGCGCCGATGCTGTGAGCACGGATGCGCGGAACGGCTACAACATCGTGCGCTGGGCCGAGGGCGGGATGCAGTTTCGGGCGGTGTCG
>DASXIW010000286.1:0-9708 GCA_036497785.1 Acetobacteraceae bacterium
GCTGATGGCGTGCTTATACACCAGCTGGGTGTGCCCGTCCCGACGCAGCAGGACGGAAAAGTTGTCGAACCAGGTAATGATCCCCTGGAGCTTCACCCCGTTCACCAGGAAGACGGTGACGGGGGTCTTGTTCTTGCGCACATGGTTCAGGAACACGTCCTGAACGTTCTGCGACTTCTCGTTTGCCACGACGCTATCCTTTTATCTCAATGAATGAACAGGCTGCATGGCGCCGCGGTCGTGGCGCGGCCGTTAGCACCAGACAGTCAGGCCAGAGCGACCTAAGTTAGACCTCCGCACGCAGAGGCACGCGATGTTGCGACCAGGCCCGAATGCATCGAATCGGAGTAGATGCAAATCCGGTGCCGCATACCGCGCGCTTTTACCAGGACCCTGACATAGCACGACCCGCGCCCGGCCGCACCCTGCTGGCCGCACCAAGCATATCACCCCCGCAATTGCCTGCCTCTGGCGCATCTCTATCGCAGCGCGCCTCACGCACCTACCCTATGTGGCATCGATATGGACCGGACGCCATGGAACTTGACATCGCCCACCTGAAATCTTGGATCGGTCGGCAGGAAATCGCGCAAGACAGCGTGACGCCCGTGCCAGTTGCCGCACTTTCTGCCACGCTGGATCGCGACGACCCGTCGCCGCGTCCGGGTGACCCCCTGCCCCCGTTATGGCATTGGCTCTATTTCCTCCCCCTCCACCGCCAATCGGAACTGGGTCCGGACGGGCATGCCCGGCGTGGCGGCTTCGTGCCGCCCGTGCCGCTTCCCCGGCGCATGTGGGCCGGCGGCCGGTTGCGTTTCCTCGCGCCGCTGCGCATCGGGGACGCGATCAGCCGCAGATCTACGGTCGTCGACGTCACCCTGAAGCACGGCCGCTCCGGCCGCATGGTGTTCGTCCTGCTGCGCCACGAAATCAGCGGCCCCCACGGCCTGGCACTGACCGAGGAACACGACATCGTCTATCGTGACCTGCCCGGCAAGGACGAGGCGCCCCCTGCCCCGCGCGCGGCGCCTGCGGGCGGCCCCTGGCGCCGTGAGATCATGGCGGACGCCGTGATGCTGTTTCGCTATTCCGCACTGACCTTCAACGGCCATCGCATCCATTACGACCGCAGCCACGTCACGGAGGTGGAAGCCTATCCGGGCCTGGTCGTCCACGGTCCGCTGATCGCGACCTTGCTGCTGGATCTGCTGCGACGCCATAGCGGTGGCGCCCTTGCCGCGTTCCGCTTCCGCGCGATTCGCCCGATCTTCGACAACGCTCCCTTCACCACGTGCGGCGCACCGGGGACAGGCGACAGCGTTGCGCTATGGGCCCGGGACGAAGCGGGTGCCTTGGCGATGGAGGCAGAGGCGAGGCTCGAAACGCCCAAAAGTCCATGACCGTCACCGGCGCGGAGCTGCTGATCAGCAATTAAGCGGGGTCTAAGACCCCTCTTAGGAGGGGTCCCGACGCCTATTCACAATCCTGGACGGTTCCAGATACTGTTGGCGAGCGTTCCATTGCTCTAATTCCCCCCCCGTTCGTCCGAGTTGATGCCGAGCTGCTTCAGCTTGCGGTGCAGCGCGCTGCGCTCCATGCCGACGAAGCCCGAGGTACGGCTGATATTTCCGCCGAAACGCAGCAGCTGCGCCTGGAGATACTGCGTCTCGAACAGGTCGCGCGCCTCGCGCAGCGGCAGGCCCATGATATCCGCGGTCGGATCGGCGTTGAACACACCGGGCGCGCCGGCGCCGATCTCGGGCGGCAGCATGTCGGCGCGGATCGGATCGGCCGGGCCGCCCGGCGCCATGATGATCAGCCAGTCCATCTGGTTGCGCAGCTGGCGCACATTGCCGGGCCAGTCATAGGCCTGCAACGCCGCCATGGCGTCCGCCGAGAGCTGCCGCACCGGGGTGCCCGACAGATCGGCCGACCGTGCCAGGAAATAGCGCGCCAGCTCCGGCACGTCCTCGCGCCGCTCCTTCAGTGCGGGCACGCGCAGCGGCACCACGGCGAGGCGGTAATACAGATCCTCGCGAAACCGCCCCGTGCCGATCTCGGCATGCAGATCCTTGTTGGTGGCGGACACAACCCGGATATCCACCTTCACCCGCGTCGATCCGCCGACCCGTTCGAAGGACAGGTCCTGCAAGGCGCGGACGATCTTTCCCTGTGTCTCCAGCGGCATGTCGGACACCTCGTCCAGTAGCAGCGTGCCGCCATGGGCGCGTTCCAGCACCCCGGCCCGGCGCGGCGCGGTGATCGGATCGGCCCCCCCTTCCACGCCAAACAACTCCTCCTCGAAACGCGCAGGATTCAGCGTGGCGCAGTTGAGCGCCACGAACGGGCCGTCAGCGCGGCGGCTGCGGGCATGGATCATGCGCGCCACCACCTCCTTGCCCGCGCCCGCCGGCCCGGAAATCATCACCCGCGAGCCGGTCGGCGCCACCTTCTCCACCGCCGAGCGAAGTGCCGCAACCACGGTGCTCCCGCCGGAAAGCTCGGCCTCCGGCCCCGCGCGCAGCCGCAGTTCGGCATTCTCACGCGCCAGTTGCGCGGCCTGCAGGGCGCGGCGCACCACCAGCAACAACCGGTCGGACTGGAACGGCTTTTCCAGGAAGTCGTAGGCGCCGTGCTGGATGGCGGCGACAGCCGTCTCGATGGTGCCGTGGCCGGAAATCATCACCACCGGCACATGCGGCTCTTCGCCGTGGATCGCCTCCAATATCCCAAGCCCATCGAGCTTGCTGCCCTGGAGCCAGACATCCAGTATCACCAGCGACGGCCTGCGCAGACGGAAGGCGGCGATCGCCGCATCGGAATCTCCGGCCTGCCGGGTTTCGTAGCCTTCATCCCCCAATATGCCGTCGACCAGCATCCGGATATCCGGCTCGTCGTCGACGATCAGGATCTCATGCGCCATATGGCATTCCCTCTTTCGACCCGTCAGCGGCGCGGGAAGTGACCGAAGCCGGTATATCCGCCTCGCCGCGATTCTCCGCAGCCCCCAGCTTGGACGTACCCGTCTTTTCGCCAAGCTCCGGCGGCGGCAGCTTCAGCCACAGGGTGGCGCGCGCCCCGCTCCCCGGCCAATCCGCGCATGGCTAGCGATCCTCCAGAACAACTCGCCAGCCATGGTCCTCCATGATCTTCTTCACGATCGCCAAGCCCAACCCTGTGCCCTTGGGCTTGTGCGTGACATAGGGTTCGGTCAATCGCGTACGATCCTGCGCCGGCAGTCCGACCCCATCGTCGGCCACGGAAATGCCGACCTCGTCGCCCACGATACGCACCGACACTTCGATGCGGCCCGCGCCGACATGCGCGCCGGGCGGCGCCATGGCCACCGCGTCGGTCGCGTTGCGCAGCAGGTTGGTCAGCGCCTGGCCGATCTGGCGCCGGTCGAAGGCGGCCAGGGGGCCGCGCTCGGGGATGTCGGTTACCCACTCAATGTCGGGCTGCGCGGTGCGTTGCAGGACCAGCGCCTCCCGCGTCACCCGTCCGACATCCTCCGCCCGGATGGACGGCAGCGGCATGCGCGCGAAGGCGGAGAACTCGTCGACCATGCGGCCGATATCGCCCACATGGCGCACGATGGTGTCGGCGCATTGCGCGAAGGTGTCGGGGTCGGAGCTGATCTCCTTGGTGAAGCGCCGTTTCAGCCGTTCGGCGGAAAGCTGGATGGGGGTAAGCGGGTTCTTGATCTCGTGGGCGATGCGCCGTGCTACGTCCGACCAGGCGGCCTGGCGTTGGGCGGCCTGCAATTCGGTGATGTCATCGAAGGTGGCAACGAAACCAAAGCTGCGCGCATGTGGCACGGGCAGGCCGCCGGAGTCGCCAACACGCTCGCCGCCGTACCGGCTGCGGTCCGCGCCGATGCGCACCAGCAGGGTCCGCCGCGCATTCGCCGGCCCGATCTGCAACTCTGCCGTGCGGGGCCGGTCCGCCTCGCCGCCAAACGCCTGGGCGGCAAGCTGCGCCTCCAGCAGCAAGGCGGAAAATTCAGGAGCCACCTCGTCCAGCCTGCGGCCGATGGCGCCCAGCAGATCGACGCCCAACAGCTCGCAGGCGGCACGGTTGGGCAGCTCGACGCAGCCCTCCGGATCCAGCCCGATCACCCCGGCGGACACGCCTGACAGCACCGTCTCGGTGAAGCGGCGGCGCTCGTCGAGCTGGCTATAGGCGTCCATCAGCTCGGTGCGTTGGGCGGCGAGCTGGCCGGTCATGCGGTTGAAGGCGCGCGACAGCCCCGCCAACTCGTCCCCGGTCGATGCCTCCGGCACCCGCACCGCCAGATCACCGCCGCGCACCCGCTCGGCGGCGGTGATAAGCTGGCCTACCGGCCGGGCGATCTGGTTGGCCATCACCAGGCCGATCAGCACGGCCGCGGCCAGCACCAGCAGGGCGACCAGCGCGAAAACCAGGGCGAACGCCACCTGCAGCCCGGACCGGCTCTGGTCCATCCGGTCATAGGTCTCGACCGCCACCTCGGTTCGCTTCATGTGATCGAGAATGCTGGGATCGACGGGGCGGCCGATCTCCAGCATCAGCATGGGCGTCGCGTTCAGCGCCACCACGGCGCGCACCGTGGTCGCGTCCTCCGCGCCGAGTACGGCGACATCGCCGGAACGGGCAAGGTCGACGGCCCAGTTCGGCGGCGGATCTGCGCCCAGCCCGGCCATCAGACCGGCGGAGGCGAGTACCTCGCCGTGTTCCGGCTCGAAGATGATCGCCTCGGTCAGGCCGCGCAGGGCGGTCTGGGCGGCCAGTATGTCTCCGAAGGCATTGGGATTGGCGGTGAGCAGGTAGCCGGCACGGGCGAGGTCGTTGGCCATGCCCAGCGCATCCGTGCGGATATTGTTGCGATGCTCCTCAAGATAGCCGCGCGAGGCTTGCAGCCCCTCCTGCAATGCGGTGCGAACCGGGTCGCTGAACCAGGTCTGGATGCCCAGGTTGAACACCATGGTGGAAAACACCGCGACCATGATGGCCGGGGTGACGGCGACCACGCTGAACAGCAGCACCAGCCGCACATGCAGGCGCGATCCCGCCGAGCCGCGCCGCCGCTCCACCCAGACCCGGGTCAGCCGGCCGGCCAGCACGGCCCCCAGCAGCAGCAGCACCGTCAAATCGGACAGAATAAGCGCGAAGACGGTGTTCGGCCGCGGCAGCGCGCCCGACATCACCACGAAAGTCGGCACCACCAGCGCGATGGCGAAGCCGGCCAGCACAAGGGTGATGCCCTTGCCGAGCAGCCAATTCGTCAGCCGGCGCAGACGCGGCTCTCTCGGCATATGCAGCCCAGGGTCCGGCAAGGGCGGACCCAGCGACCCCGGCGGAGGGGAGATGTTCATATGCGCCCGCCGCCGCCGGCTACCGTGGCCCGGTCATGCGATGCCCCGCACCACCGGGATTTCCAGGTCCCGGATCTTCTTGCGCAGCGTATTGCGGTTCAGCCCGAGCATAGCGGCGGCCTTGATCTGGTTGCCATTGGTGGCGGCCAGCGTCATCTGGATCAGCGGGCGCTCCACCTCGGCGAGCACGCGGTCATAAATGTCGGACGGCGCCATGCCGTCGCGATGGGCGGCGAGAAACACGCCGATATGGCGTTCCACCGCGCGCGCCAGCGGCTCCTGCCCGCCGCCGCCCTGGGCGGAGGCTTCCGACGCCTCCTCCTCCGGCTCCAGCTCGGCCAATTCGCCGCGCACCGCATCGGCGCCGATTACCTCGTCAGGGCACAAGGCAGCCAGACGGCGCATCAGGTTCTCAAGCTCGCGCACATTGCCCGGCCAACGATGCAGGCGCATGGCGTCCACGGCACCCTGGTCCAACGACTTGGCCGGCAGCCCGTCGGCCTTGGCGCGTTCGAGGAAATGCCGCGCGAGGTCGGCAATGTCCTCGGTGCGCTCGCGCAGCGGCGGCAGGCGGATCGGCACCACATTGAGCCGGTAGAACAGATCCTCGCGGAACTGACCGCCCCGGATTGCCGCCCGCAGGTCGCGATGGGTGGCGGCGATGATGCGCACATTGGCGCGGATCGGCGTGCGGCCGCCGACGGTGGTGAACTCGCCCTCCTGCAGCACGCGCAGCAGCCGGGTCTGGGCCTCCGGCGGCATGTCCCCGATCTCGTCCAGAAACAGCGTGCCGCCATTGGCCTGCTCGAACCGGCCCTGGTTGCGGTTGGTGGCACCGGTGAAGGCGCCGCGCTCATGGCCGAACAGCTCGCTCTCGATCAGCTCGCGCGGGATCGCGGCCATGTTGATGGCGACGAAGGCGCCGCTGCGGCGGCGGCCGTAATCGTGCAGCGCGCGCGCCACCAACTCCTTGCCGGTCCCGCTCTCGCCGTTGACCATCACGGTCAGGTCGGCGGTGGTCAGCCGGGCGATGGTCCGGTAGATCTCCTGCATCGCCGGGCTGCGGCCGATCAGCGGCAGGCGTTCATCGGTGTCACGCGCCGGCGCGTCGCCGTTCAGCACCGCCTGGGCCGGCGCAGGCGCCGCCAAAGCGCGGGCGACGACGGATAGAAGCTCTTTCAAATCGAAGGGCTTGGGCAGATATTCGAAGGCGCCGCGCTGGGTCGCCTTCACCGCCGTGATCAGCGTGGACTGGGCGCTCATCACAATCACGCGAAGCTCCGGCCGCACGCGCTTGATGCGCGGGATCAGGTCCAGCCCGTTCTCGTCGGGCATCACCACATCGGTGATCACCAGATCGCCCTCCCCGTCCTCCACCCAGCGCCACAGCGTGGCGGCGTTGGACGTGCTGCGCACCTGGTAGCCGGCCCGGCCCAGCGCCTGGGTGAGCACGGTGCGGATCGAGCGGTCGTCATCGGCGATCAGGACGGTCGGGGGTGTCATTCGGCTGTTTCAGTTCGTGTCGGGTTCGTCGGTGAGCATGGGCAGATGCAGGCGGAATTCGGTTCGGCCAGGTCTGCTATCGACCTCGATCAGACCGCCATGATCGCTCACGATCTTGGCGACCAGCGCGAGGCCGAGGCCGCTGCCGGAGGGCTTGGAACTGACGAAGGGATCGAACAGATGCGGACGGATATCATCGGGGATGCCCGGCCCGTTATCGCGCACCCGCACCACCAGCGGCAGATGCATGCGTTGGTCCGAGCCCGGCACAGCCAGGCGCACACCGTGCTGGAAGGCGGTGGTCAGGGTGATCTCGCCGGCCAAATGGTTGATGCCGCCGCCAGTGATCGCTTCGGCGGCATTCTTCACCAGATTCAGGATCACCTGAACAAGCTGGTCGCGATTGCCCAGCACCGAGGGCAACGAGGGATCATAGACCTCGGAAAACCGGATATGGGCTGCGAAACCGCTCTGGGCAAGCCGGCGGACATGTTCCAGCACGCGATGGATGTTCACCGCGCCCCGCACGATCGGCTTCTCGCCAAAGATCTCCATCCGGTCCACCAGGTCACGGATGCGGTCGGCCTCGTCGCGGATCAGCACGGTCAGCTCGCGATCCTGCTCGGCTACGCTGCCTTCCAGCAGCTGCGCCGCGCCGCGAATCCCGGAAAGCGGATTTTTCACCTCATGCGCCAGGATCGCCGCCATGCCGGTAACGCTGCGCGCGGCGCTGCGGAAGGTCAACTGGCGGTCCAGCGTCCGCGCCGCCGAAGCATCCTGCATGACCAGCAGGACGCAGCCCGGCTCCTCCGGCAGCGGCGTGCCTTGCACGGTGATGCCGTGCTTGTGCAGGCGCGGACTTTCCAGCGTCATGTCATGGTCCGCGACGATCACGTCGTCCTCGCGCACCTGCGCCAGCAGCAGGAAGATCGGGTTGTCCTTCGGCACCAGATCGCACAGGCGCATCTGGCTGGCCTGGGCCACGGAGACGCCGAGGAACTGCTCGGCGGCGGGGTTGATGAAGCGGAAACGATCCTCCGCGTCCAGCAGCATCACCGGCACGGGCAGTGCCGAGATTAGCGCGGCGGGGTCGGGCTGGCACCCCGTCTCGCGCCGGGCGACCACGCGCAGGGCGGCGCTGACGGGGTTCCTCATGCCGCTTGCGCCAGCAGGTCGCGGGTGATGGCGGGCGCCTCGCCACGGGCGATCAGCGGGTCGTACAGCGCGTCGATCAGCCGCAGCACCTCGGCGGGGTCGGTGCGCCGGCTCATGGCGGCACGGAACTCGGCCGAGCCGAACAAGCCGCGCGAATACCAGGAGACATGCTTGCGCGCGAGGCGGATGCCCGCATCGGCGCCGAAATGCGCCAGCATCGCATCGTAATGGGTCAGCAGAATCCGTTTCTGCTCGGCCAGAGACGGGTCCGCGATGCGCTCGCCGGTGCGCAGGAACGCCGCCACCTGGGCCGGAAACCAGGGTCGGCCATAGCAGCCGCGCCCGATCATCACCCCGTCCGCCCCGGCGCGGGCCATCGCGTCCCGCGCGTCGTCCAGCGTCAGTATGTCGCCATTGGCGATGACGGGGATCGACACCGCATTCTTCACCCCAGCGATGAAATCCCAGTCGGCGACGCCGGTGTAGAATTGCTGCCGGGTGCGGCCATGCACGGTGACAAGGCGGATGCCCACATCCTGGGCGATGCGCGCCAGCACCGGCGCGTTCAGGCTGGCATGGTCCCAGCCCATGCGCATCTTCAGCGTCACCGGCACGGCCACGGCCTTGACCGTGGCCTCCAGGATACGCGCGGCGGCGATCTCGTCGCGCATCAGGGCGCTGCCGGCGGCCTGGCCGACCGCGACCTTCTTCACCGGGCAGCCAAAGTTGATATCGATGATGTCCGCCCCGCGATCTACGGCGATCCGCGCCGCCTCGGCCATTGCCGCGGGATCGCAGCCGGCGAGCTGGATGGAGGTCGGGCGCCCATCCACCTCCGCCATGCGCAGCGTGTTGCGGTTCTCGCGCACCATCGCCCAGGAGGCGATCATTTCCGACACGACGAGGCCGGTTCCCAGCGCGCGGGCGAGCCTGCGGAACGGCAGGTCCGTGACCCCCGACATGGGGGCGAGGATGACCGGCGTGTCGATAAGAACGCCGCCGCCGAGATCGATGGGCTTGAGGTATGGCGGCCGCCGGCTGGGCCGCTCCGGCAAGGTCGTGTTGCTCATGATTTGGGCAGAGTAATGCCTGACCGAAAGACGTGCAACGCATCACGCCGGATTCACACGCGCGGAGCGAGTTGACGCCGCCACGCCGCGCGGCGTGTGAGTTGACGCCGCCGCGTCACGCGGCGAGGGTGCGCCGCCATGTCACATCCCCCCCGCATTGCCGCCCTGCTGGTTGCCGCCGGCACCGGCTCCCGCCTCGGCGCCGAGACGCCGAAGCAATTCCTGTCCATCGCCGGACGCCCGGTGATCCGCCACGCCGCCGAGGCCCTGGCACGCGAGGCCACACTGATCCAGCCGGTCGGCGACGCAGCTCCGATTATGGCCGCTCTGGCGGGAATGGACGTGCTGCCGGCCGTGCCGGGCGGGGCCACCCGCCAGGATAGCGTGCGCGCAGGGCTGGAGGCGCTGGCCGCGCATGCGCCCGATATCGTGCTGGTGCACGACGCCGCACGCCCGGTGATCCCGCCGGGCACCGTCGCCGCCCTGCTCGCCGCCCTCGACTCCATGCCCGGTGCAATTCCCGCCGCTCCCGTGGCGGATACGCTGAAACGCGGCGCAGACGGCAGGATCACCGGCACCGTGTCGCGTGAGGGCCTGTTCCGTGCCCAGACACCGCAGGCCTTCCG
>DASXIW010000287.1:0-25020 GCA_036497785.1 Acetobacteraceae bacterium
CAGATCGAGGAGACCGCCGACCAGATTCTCCAGGTCGACGGACCGTTCTGCTATCTGACCTCCACCGACGCCTATGACGCAGCCCTGACCGCCGCCTTCGAGGAGGCGGCCGAACAAGCCGGCAACGAGCGCGCCGGCCTACGCGCGAATGCCGAGCAGGTGCTGGGGATCATGGCGGCGCGCAAGCGCATGCACGCCGTGCGCCGGCCCGGCATCATCGCCATGCTGCCGGTGACACGCATGCGGCAATTCCTGCAGGACGGGGTTGCCGGCTCGATCGCGCTCTCGGAGCGAACGCGGCGCATTTGCCGCCAGGTCGCCGCCGCCGAGTTGCAGCACATCGCGGACATGATGGAAACCGAGCCGATGGGGCTGCAATTCGGCCTGCTGACGAACAACGAGCCGAGTGCCAGCTTTAAGATATTGCGCGCGCGCGACCGCGCGACACTGGCGGTCAATCCCTTCCGCCCGGACACGCCGCCGCCCGCCGCGACCGGCGTTGCCATGATCACCGGCGCGGACGAGGCCATCGTCGCCCATCAGCGCGTGGCGGAGAGCCAGTGGCGTGAGGCCGTGAAAGGTGCCGCCGGCGCCGCGCTGGTGCGCGAGATGCTGGCTGCCCAGAACTGACCCGGGCTGCAAGCGTCCGACTGAATCGACCCAGCTACAAATACCCAGACTATATAAAACAATCGTTTAGAACATGACCGGTGCGCCGATCGGCACCGGCCATGCTCCGCGCGCGCAACAACACGCTTGCCGGCTTACGCTTTCGCCTTCGCGGCCCTGCGCGGACGCCCGGGCGCTTTCGCGGCGGGCTTGGCTTCGGCCACTGAGGGCTTGCGGCCGAGACCGATCTTCTTTGCCAGCGACGACCGATGCTCGGCATAGTTCGGAGCGACCATCGGGTAGCTGGGCGGAAGTTCCCACCGCGCGCGATACTGGTCCGGCGTCATGTCATAGGCGGTCTTCAGATGCCGCTTCAGCATCTTCAACTTCTTTCCGTCTTCAAGACAGATAATGTAGTCCGGGAATACCGAGCGCTTCACTGGCACCGCAGGCTGGCGCTTTTCTTGCTGCACCGGCTCAACACCGGTCCCGGTCAGAGTCTTGTAGACGGATAAGATAAGTGCGGGCAGCGCCTCAGCTTGAATCGAGTTGTTGGACACATGGGCCGAGACAATCTGGGCCGTCAGGCTGAGAATGTGGCTGTTGGGTTGATCTTCGTTCATTGGTCCCGCTTGAATCACGTTAGGAATCTATATTGAACAATATTTCGCCAAAAATCCAGATGATAATCATGAGGCGACACACTTCGCTCGGGCACCGTTCGGCAACCCCGCTTTAACTACTCGGCAGATATATTTTTCGCCGGAATACCATTCATTTTCTATATAAAAATACAATTGAATAATCATTCAATAACACCAATAGATACAGCCCAAAAACGTGACGGCATCAAGACGTTTCATTTCCATTAATTACTTAGCTGTTCTATATATTATTCTGGTTCTTCAGTATTTTTCCCCTTCCCACCGCAACTCTCTCACATTTTCGGATCAGCACCGGCGGCGTGGTTCCCAAGCCCCGGCGACCCGCAAGATGCTTTCGGGTCCGGCAGACCGGCGGCCGCCGTCAGGTCGCCGGCGACGAGCGTGGGCGATGGCCGCTGACCTGCATGCCATCGGTCGGCGTCAGAGCCAGGAACCCAGGCATGCCCAGCACCGCGATCACCGCCACGGCCAGGAAAACACGATGGAAATCGGCAACGCTCAACGCGTCCGGGCCCGCCATCATTCCAAGCAGCGTGGCACTGACAGAAATACCGAAGCCCATCGAAAGTTGTTGCACCACACTACCCAGGCTAGTCGCCCGGCTGAGCACGGCGGGGGAAATATCGGCATAGGTAAGGGTCTGAAGCGCATTGAATTGTACGTTACGAAACATGCCGAATATCAATACCAGACCCAGCAGCACGATATGCGGGGTCGCACCCGTCACCAGGGCAAAACTGGCCAGGCCGGCGCCGGCCAGCAGCACATTCACCCGCAGCAGCCGCGCATAGCCCAACCAGCGCAGCATGCGCACACTCACCGGACGGATTACCAGCGTGGACAGGGCCGAGACGAAAGTGATCGATCCGGATTGCATCGGGCTGAGGCCGAACCCCACCTGCAACATCAACGGCAGCAGGAACGAGACAGAGTTGAGCCCCACCCGGCTGAGCGAGCCAGAGGTGAGCGAGATCCGGAACGTGCGCACCCGCAGCAGCGACAGATCCAGCACCGCGTTGGCATGGTGCTTCGCATAAAACCCATAGAACAGCGCCAGCAGACCGCCCACCGCGAAGCTGCCGCCCACGACCAGCCCGGGCACCAGCGGCCGGCCAAGATTCTCGATGCCGAATTCCAGAAGTGCGAGGCACAGGCCCGAGATGAAGAAACCCAGCCAGTCGAAACGCTGGCCGGGCACTTGGCCAATATCCGGCACGAATTGCCACGCCAGCGCCATGCCGGTCAGCCCGAACGGGATATTCACATAAAATATCCAGCGCCAGGACGCATAAGTAGTAATCACGCCACCGGCCAGCGGCCCGATCACCGGCCCCAGCACGGCCGGGATGACAACATAGGTCATGGCGTTGACCAGTTCGTGGCGCGGGAAGCTGCGCAGCAGGATCAGCCGGCCGACCGGCGTCAGCATCGCGCCGCCGAAACCCTGCACGATCCGGCTGAGAATCAGCGTCCGCAGATCGATCGCAGCCCCGCAGGTAATGGAGCCGAGAGTAAAGATCGCAATAGCAGCAACGAAGGTGCGGCGCATGCCGAAGCGATCCGCCACCCAGCCGCTGACCGGGATGAACACGGCCAGGCAAAGTATATAGCTGGTCAGTGCCAGGTTCAGCCGCAGCGGGGTCTCGTGCAGCCCGATGGCGATGTCCGGGATGGCGGTGGTGATGATTGTCGAGTCGAGCTGCTCAAGGAAAAAAGCAAAGGCGACCACCAAAGGTATGAGCAGGCGAAGATGCGGCTGAAGCGCGATCGGAAGAGGCGCATCGGTGGGATCGCTGCTCGGCTCCATGCGATGCTCCTAGTCCATGCAATGCGCCCCGTCCATGCACCGCTCCTAGCAGAACTCGCGCCGAAGCAGTGACGAAGGCAGCACCCGGGCAGCCCGGCGCAAACGCATGGTTGACCGACCATGCCCCGTGGATTTCAGTAACCCCCTCATTCTGAGGGAAGAACGCGATGAGTGGTAAAATAGCCTTGGTGACCGGAGCAGGCAGCGGCGTGGGACGGGCGGCGGCGCTGGCGCTGCTGGGCGCGTCCTACAATGTTGTGCTCGCGGGGCGGCGCAAGGACGCGTTGGAGGAGACGATTGGCCTCGCCGGCGCCAACGCAGTCCTGGCCCTGGCCGTGCCCACCGATGTCAGCCAGCCCGAGTCGGTCGCAGCGTTGTTCGCCGCCATCAAGCAGAAATTCGGCCGGCTGGATGTGCTGTTCAACAATGCCGGCGGCAATATTCCCGCCACCAATTTCGGCGACGTGACGTGGGAGGGATGGTCCGGCGTGGTCGCGGTGAACCTGAACGGCGCGTTTCTGTGCGCCAACGCCGCCTTCCGCATGATGCGTGACCAATCGCCGCAAGGTGGCCGTATTATCAACAACGGTTCGATTTCCGCGCACACGCCGCGCCCGGGCTCCGTGGCCTATACCGCCACCAAACATGCAATCACCGGCCTGACCAAGACGATCTCGCTGGATGGCCGCAACTTCGACATTGCCTGCGGCCAGATCGATATCGGCAACGCGGCGACGCCGATGACCGCGCGCATGGCCAGGGGTGTGCCCCAGGCGGATGGTTCGACGCGGGTGGAACCGACAATGAATGTTGATGTTGTCGGCCGCTCGGTACTGCACATGGCGGACCTGCCGCTGGAGGCGAACGTCATGTTCATGACCGTGATGGCAACGAAAATGCCGTTCGCCGGGCGCGGATAACGGCATGAAGCAATGTTCATGGCTCTGGGCTTGAACTGTCCCATCCGCAAGCCATGTCGATTGCATGAAAATCTACCGCACCACCTTCGACGGCAAGCCGGTCCTGGACATGACCCCGGACGGGCAGTTCCGCGATCCGCGCCCGGCACCGCTGGCGGAAAAGCTGTTCCGCGCCGCGGTCGTCGTGGCCGTGATCGGCGGCATGGTCGTGGTTGCCGCGCTCGCGCTGTGGTTCGTCCTGCTGCTGGTCCCCGTGGTGTTCGCGGCGGGGCTTCTGGCCTATGGGCTGTTCCGCTGGCGGCTGTGGCGGGCCGGCCGGCCGTTCACGCCCGGCGCCTTTCCCTGGGGGTCATTCAGCCGCCAGGGGAATCCGTTCCGCCGTTAGGCCGAACTCGGCCGCCAGCAATTCGTAACTGCGCCGGCGTACCACGGGATCGTGCGCGGCGGTCAGCACCGCGACCTCCTCCACCCCCAGCCGAGCCGCCAATTCGCGCAATCGTGCGCCGAGCACATCCGGCGTACCGAACAGCCCGCGTTCGCGATGCCGCTCCAGCCGCGCCAGATCGGCGGGCGAATGGTGCTGGGCGGCTGCCTCCTCGGGCGAGGGCAGCGGCGCATAGATCCCCCGGTCCCGCCATAGCCGCGCCAGCGCACGGCTGCTGAACAGCCTCTCGGCCTGCTCGGCGGTTTCGGCGGCCACCGCCCAGACGCAGATTGCCGCCTGCGGTTCGGCGTGGCGCTGGCTGGGTTTATAGGCCTGGCGATAGGTCTCCAGCGCCTCCTCCACCCCCTGCCCGTCCGTGATGAAATAGGCGAAGCAATAGGGCAGCCCGAAATGGGCGGCGACCTGGGCGCCGAAATCCGAACTGCCCAGAATCCAGACTTCCGGCACCGTGGGTCCGGCGGGTTGTGCGGCGATGTCGCGGAACGGATGCTTCTCCACCAATGGGCCGCCCGAAACCCAGGCCAGCAGGTCCCGGACATCGGAGGGAAAACGGTCGGCGGCGGTGGCCGCGTTCGGGTTCAGCGCATGGGCCGTCAGCCCGTCCGAGCCCGGGGCACGGCCCAGCCCCAGATCGATCCGGCCGGGCGCGATCGCCTCCAGCACACGAAACTGCTCGGCGACCTTCAGGGCGGAATAATGCGGCAGCATCACCCCGGCACTCCCGACGCGGATGCGCTTCGTGGTGGCGGCAATGGCGGCGATCAGCACCTCTGGCGCGCTGCCCGCGATGCTCGCGGAATTATGGTGCTCGGCCAGCCAATAGCGATGATAGCCGAGCGCATCGGCCAGCCTCGCCAATTCCAGGCTCTCGCGAATGGAGATATCGGGCGACCGGCCGGAGACGACGCCGGACTGGTCGAGCACTGACAGGCGCATGCGCGTATCTCCCGGACGTGGTCAGAAACTCACAGTGCCGAATGTTGCACGCAGCACGGCATAGACAAGCCCACCCAGCAGAAAGCCCACCAGCGTGCCGTTGATGCGCACATATTGCAGGTCGCGGCCGACCCGCAGTTCCAGCTTCTCGGTGATCGTGGCCGCGTCCCAATTGCCGATCACGCCGGCGATGAAATCGGCCAGCTGCGCCTGTGCCGCCGGCAGCAATGCGCTGGCGATGCCGCTCGCGGCCTGTTGCAGCCGGGCGCGGGCGCCGGGATCGGTCTCAAGCAGCGTGCCGAGATTGGCCAGCGCGCCTTCCAGGAACGCCACGCTGCGGCCGTTCGGGCGCGTGGCATCGGCTTCCATCGCCAGGCGCAGGCGGGACCACACGTCCCAGAACCAGGCGCGCACCGTCTCATGCGCCACCACCTTGCGCAAAGCCACGCCGATCATGGCGGCGCGCTCCGGCTCCTCCTCAATGCGGTCGATTTCGCGCCGTATCCATTCGTCGAACGCCTCGCGCAGTTCGGAGCCGTCCGGACCCATCTTGTCCAGTTCGGCGTTGATCAGGCTGAGCACGCGCCGGGCGATGGAAGCGCCCAGCGCCCAGCCCACCAGCCGGCCGCCCTGCTCGCGCACACGCGCGGTGATCGCCTCCTGCAACGCCTCCTCGCGGCTGGCCAGAACCGCCTTCAGCTGTCCCAGGATGAAGCCGAACACCTCCTGATGCCGGCCGCCTTCCACCAGTTGGCGCAAGGCGCGGCCGACCACCCGGCCGGCATCCGGGCCGCCCAGCAGGCGCGGGATCAGCCGGGCCGCGACGCGCCGGGCGCGCCCGTCCTCGATGGTGGCCAGCAGCTTCGGCAGCAGGGCCGCCAGCGCCTCGGCCGCCGGGCGCGCGGCCACGGGATCGGACAGGAAGCGGCGGAATATGCCGGCAAGGTCGAGCCGCGTGAGGGTGCGGGCGACCTCCGCCTCGGTGATGACGTGGTTGGCGACGAACCGGCCGAGGGCACGCCCAAGCCGTTCCTTCTGCGCCGGGATGATGGCGGTGTGCGGGATCGGCAGGCCCAGCGGATGGCGGAACAGCGCCGTCACCGCGAACCAGTCGGCGATGCCGCCGACGAAGCCGGCCTTGGCGGCGGCCTGCAGCACTTCCTCGGGCGTTCCCGGCGGCAGCCAGTAACAACCCACCGTGACGACGGCCATCAGCACCACCAGGCCGGTCGCGATGCCACGATGGCGGCGCAGGGCGCGGCGCGCCTCGATATCAGGATCTTGCGGAGCGGGGATCATACGGAAGCAGGCTAACATGACCGGCGGGCAGCCGGGCAGCCCCGCGCGCAATCCTGCCGTGACGCGGGGGTGACATGAGGCCGATCCCGCGTCACTCTGCCGCCTTCGATTCGAGGAGTCCGAACCGCATGCCCATTCGTCGCCTGCAACAAGAAGCCCGGCTATCTGGCGCCGTCGTGCATGGCCAGACCGTCTATCTCGCCGGACAGGTGGCCGACGACACCAGCCTGGACGCCGAAGGCCAGACCGCCGACATACTGGCGCAGATCGATGCGCTGCTGGCCGAAGCCGGCACCGACAAGTCACGCCTGCTCAGCGTGCAGATTTTCTTGGCCGACATGGCGGATTTCGCCGCCATGAACCGCGCCTGGGATGCGTGGTTCGACCGCGCCAACCCGCCCGCCCGCGCCACTGTGCAGGCCCTGTTGGCCGGTCCGGCGTGGAAGGTGGAAATCACCGGCATCGCCGCCCTGCCCGCCTGACCCGCCCGCCTGAACCTGAGGGACGCTGATCCGATGGAGTGGAACGACCGCAAGGTCCTGGTGACCGGGGGGGCCGGGTTTCTCGGCTCCAATCTCTGCCATGCGCTGGCCGCCAGGGGCGCGCGGGTGACGGCGCTGGACGGGTTCCTGTTCGGCGGCGGCGCCAACCCGGCGAATCTGGAAGGTGCCGATGTGGAGCTGGTGCGCGCGGATATACGCGATGTGGATCTGCGCCCGCTTTGCGAGGGGGCGGATGTGATCTTCAACATGGCCGCCCAGACCAGCCATATGGGCGGCCAGCGCGATCCGCTGGCCGATATCGCGGTGAACGCGGTCGCCCAGGTGCGGCTGATCCAGGCGGCGCGGGAGGCGGCACCGGATGCGGTGGTGGTGCATGCCAGCACGCGCCAATTCTACGGCCGCGCCCTGCGCCTGCCGGTGGACGAGACGCACCCGGTCAATCCGCCCGATGCCAACGGTGTCTCCAAATTCGCCGGCGAGCAATACTGGATGATCGAGCACCGCACCGCCGGCCGCCCCGTGGTGTCGCTGCGCCTGACCAATTCCTACGGCCCCAGGCTGCGCATCCGCGACGCGCGCCAGACCTTCCTGGGCATCTGGATACGCTGCGTGCTGGAAGGCCGGCCCTTCGAGGTGTGGGGCGGCGCGCAATTGCGCGACATGACCTATGTGGACGATGTCACTAACGCCTTCCTCGCTGCGGCGGCAACGCCGAAATGTCATGGGAATATCTACAATATCGGCGGCGCGCCACCGGCCAGCCTGCGCGAGATCGCGGAGATGACGGTGCGTGTCGCCGGCCCCGGCGCGAGCTTCACCAGCCGCGAGTTTCCGGCTGACCGGGCGCTGATCGATATCGGCAGCTACCACGCCGACGACCGCGCCTTCCGCGCCGCCACGGGCTGGTCGCCGGAGGTGGCGCTGGAAGACGGCATCGCCCGCTCGCTCGACTGGTATCGCCCGCGTTTGGCCTCGTATCTGTAGGTTTCGCATGAACGCACAAGCCATCACCGTGCCGCAGGCCAATCCCGGCGCCGGCTATCGCGAGCTGCAACCGGAAATCGACGCCGCGGTGGCCCGCGCGCTCGCGTCCGGCTGGTACATACTCGGCGAGGAAGGCCGGGCCTTCGAGGCGGAATACGCGGCGTGGCTGGGCACCACCCATGCCGTGGGCTGCGGCAACGGCACCGATGCCCTGGCGCTCGCGCTGCGCGGCCTGGGCATCGGCCCGGGCCGCGCCGTGGCGACGGTCTCGCACACGGCGGTCGCCACCGTGGCGGCGATCGAAATGGTTGGGGCGGTGCCGGTGTTGATCGACATCACCCCCGATTTCTACACGATGGACCCGGCCGAGCTGGCATCGGTCCTCGATCGCCCGCCGCCCGGCCTGCCGCCGATCCGCGCGGTGATACCCGTGCATCTCTATGGCCAGGCGGCCGATCTCGGCCCGATCATTGCCGCCTGCGCGCGGCACGCCATTCCCGTCATCGAGGATTGCAGCCAGGCGCATGGTGCGATGCTGGGCGGCCGGAGGCTCGGCACATTGACCGAGATTTCCACCTTCAGCCTTTACCCGACCAAAAACCTCGGCGCATTGGGCGATGGCGGTGTGCTGGCGACCAATAATGCCGAACTGGCCGCCCGGATCGCCGCCCTGCGGCAATATGGCTGGCGCACGCATTATGTCTCCGAGGATGTCGGCGTGAACTCACGGCTGGATGAGATCCAGGCGGCGGTGCTGCGGGTGAAGCTCAGGCATCTCGACGCGCAAAACGCCCGTCGCCAGCAGATCGCCGCCTCCTATGACGCGGCGCTGGCCGGAACCTCGCTGCATCCCCCGGCGCGCCGCGCGGACGGGATGCATGTGTTCCACCAATACGTGCTGCGCGTGCCGGACCGCGCCGCCGTGCAGGCCCGTCTGCGCGCGGCTGGCATCGGCACCGGCGTGCATTACCCCGTGCCGGTGCATCTTCAGCCCGCCTATCGCGGCCGCATCGCCCTCGGCCCCGCCGGTTGCGCGGCTAGCGAGCGCGCCAGCGCCGAGGTGCTCAGCCTGCCAATGTATCCCCAGCTTGCCGAGGCGCAGGTGGAACAGGTCTGCGCGGCGCTTCGCCTTCTGTAAGCCGCCGGTCGGGCTTGGAATTGCCGGGCCGGATGGCTATCACCCCTGCCCGACCCTTTCCCTGCCGAAGGCTTCCCGCCATGTCCGACACCCCACCCGACCGGCTCTCCAGCAACCCCAAAAGCCCGCACTACGACGAAGCCATGCTGCGGCGCGGCGTCGGCGTGCGGTTCAAGGGCGTGGAGAAGACCAATGTGGACGAGTACTGCGTCAGCGAGGGCTGGGTGCGGCTGACCGTGGGCAACACGGTGGACCGCAAGGGCAACCCGCTGACGATGAAGGCGCAAGGCGTGGTCGAGCCATATTTTCGCGACATCGCCGCCGACCCCAAACCGGAATAAACCCCGGTCAGGAATGGAGCGACAGGTCCTTGGTGGCCTTGTCGACATCCTTCCGGGGGCCGCGTAGCGCCAGCCCGACCAGATCCGGCGTATCGGCCGGTTGAAGTTGAAACACCGCGCGATTGGCCGCGTCGTGCCCGGTGGCGAACATGGCCCGGACATAGACGGTGCGGGTCAGCCCGCGTGCGATGCCGGCCTGATAGGCGCGCAATAATCCTTCTGGGCCGGCGGCGAAAACCAGCATCGGTTGGCCCAGCAGCCTGGCATGCGCGCGGCCGGCCGCATCGACATAGGGCTCGCCCATCGCCTCCGGCGCCGCACCGGCAACCCCGGTGGCGAGGAACGCCGTAACGTTCAGCTTCTGCCAGACGGGGAGGTCTTCCAGTACGAGAATCGCCACCTTCATGTCGAACACCATGCCATGTCTTCCTGCGTGCTTGTCGGGAGGCGACTATCAGCCCGGTCAGGCCGCCTTGTCTGGAACGCCCGTGCAGCAGGCGCGATAGGCGGCGGGGGTCAGGCCATAGGCGCGGCGGAACCAGCGGCCGAAAAGGCTTTGATCCGCGAAGCCGCAGGCGGCGGCGATGGCGGCCGGGCGTTCGCCGGCACGCAGCAGCCGGCGCGCGCGCAACAGACGGATTTGCAGAAGATAGGCATGGGGCGACGTGCCGTAGGCGGCGCGAAAGGCGCGGGCAAGCTGGAAGCGGTTGGCGGCGCCGGCATATGCCGCGAGCGCGTCCGCGCCGATATCGGCAGCCATGCCGGCATGCAGCATGTCACGCGCGCGGGCGGCCGCGCGCGGATCCCGACCAGTCACCGGCGCCTCGGCCCTGCCGTGAAAAGCGGCCTCCCTTGTAGGCAGCACGCGCAGAACGGCGTCCAGCGCCGCATCGCGGTGCAGACGGCCGTCCTGGCCGCGCAGCACGGCGCAGGCGGTGCGGACGGCATAATGCAGCTTCTTATCGTCGCACAAAGTGGCGGGGAAGCCCGGGCTATGGCCCGGCAGCGCCGCCAGGGCGGAGTCCAGCCAGGCAAGCGCCAGATGTAGGCGAAGCCTTCGGTCGTGCCGGCCTGGCCGTCATGCGCCTCGCCCAGTTCGATCAGGATGACGCGGCCGGGCGTGCTGCGCCATCGCCTGCCCCGGCAGCAGAAATCCTGCACGCCGGCCTCGGTGATGCCGACCAGCCAATCCTCGTGGCGGTGCAGGTCGTAGGCATGGCCGGCGAAGCGGGCATGGATCGCCTCCACGCCCGTCGCACCGTCATGCACCAGCTGGATCTGCCTCCCGCCTGCCGTCATGCCACCGCGGGATGCCGGCCGCCGCAGCTTCCGGCAATGGCGTCATGACAGACGGCGCCACTCCGTCGCGTCCATATAGGCGATCCGCCCCTGGGCGATGGTCGCTACCAGGCGCGGCGCGGCGCCCGTGGCATCGATCAGGGCCAGATCCGCGCGCTTGCCCGGCGCGATCTGCCCGCGATCGGCCAGATGGCCGGCGGCGGCGGGATTGGCGGAGATGAGGTCCCAGGCCTGCGACAGGCTCAGCACGCCGCGACCGGCGAGCACGAAGGCCGCGCGCATCAGGCAGGGATAGTAGTAGTCGCTGGTCAGCACCGAGCAGATGCCGGCCTCGGCCAGCGTTGCCGCCGACGCCCAGCCAAGATGCGACCCGCCGCGCACCACGTTGGGGCTGCCCATCGCCACCGCATCGCCGGCACCCCGCGCGGCGCGGCCGACCTCCTCCTCCATCGGGAATTCGCAGATCCGCGCACCCATTCCGCGGAAACTGTCACGCGTGGCCACGGTATCGTCGTCATGGCTGGCCATCGGCACACCGGCCGCGCGCGCCGCGGCGGCGATGCGCTCCAGCGCGGCGGGGATCAGCGACTCGCGATCTGCGATGCGTTTCGCGAGGGCGCGAAAATCGGCCAGCGAGAGCGGGCCGCGATCGCTGTATTTCGATGCTTTGGCGTCGTTGTCCAACCGCTCCACGATTGCCGGCGTGTGGTCGTTGAAGGCCAGAAGATGCACGCGCCCGGCGGCGATATCGGCGATGGCGGTGTCCAGCGCATCGAGATTGTATGCCTCCCAGCGCATATGCACGCGCATGTCGCAGGTCCAACTATGCGCGCCCAGCGTGTCCAGCAGCTCGCGCCAGGTCTCGACGCTGCGCAGGCCGGGCTCCCAGGACAGGGTCACGCCGTGGAAAGCGGTGGTGATGCCGTTGGCGAGAAGCTGGCGCTCGGTCTCCGCGAGCGCGAAATCGACGGGGAAATCGACGCCCGGACGTGGCTGGAGCTGACGCTCGAACGCATCGCCATGCAGGTCGATGATGCCGGGCAGCACCAGCAGGCCGGTGGCGTCGATCGGCTTTGCGTCGGCGGCGTTGCCGTCGGCGATGCGGCCATCGGCCAGCACGAGATCGGCGTCGTTCAGCGCGCCGCCGGCCAGCATCTGGCCGCCAGTGATATGAATGGGTCGCATGGGGAAGTCCTATGGCTCGAATACGATCTGGACGCGGGGGGTGGGATAGCGGGTGATGCCGAACTCGATCACCGAGCCGTTCTGGTCAACATTGACGTTCTCGGTGACGAGCAGCGGGCGATTGCGCGGGGTGGATAGCAGCTCCGCCTCGGCTGGCGTGGGCAGCCGGGCGGAAACACGCGTCACCAGGCGGCGATAGTCGGAAATGCCGGCACCGGATAGCGCCTCGGTTATGGTCACGGCCTCCTCCAATGCAGCGAGCAGGCCCGGGAAGCGGGCAGCGGGGAAGTGGTGGCTGCCCAGGCTGACCGGGCGTCCATCGGCAAGGCCCAGCCGGTCCATGCGGATGACCCTTGTGCTGGTGCGTATGCCAAGCCCGGCTGCGATGGCCGAATCCGCGGGGATCTCACGCAGATCCAGCATCCGGCCGGAGGGTTCCTTGTTGTGCCGGCGGATCCACTCGGAAAACCGGGTCCGTGCCGCAACCGCGTAGTCCAGCACATCCTCGGCCACGAAACTGCCGCGCCCCTGTTCCACGCGCACCAGACCGTTGCGCGAAAGTTCCTCCAGCGCGCGGCGGATTGTGTGGCGGTTGACGCTGAATCGCACGGCAAGCTGGGCTTCGGTCGCCAGCCGGCCGCCCGGCGGATGGAGGCCGTCGGCGATTTCCTTCTCAATCACGCGCACAATCTGCCGCCATAGCGCAACACCCGGCTCTCGCATGGCGAGGCCTGAAGCGTCTTGCGCGGGGTCTGTCATGGCAAATTCATCCATAGGGACATCCGTCTCGTGCGAGTTGGGTTGACGTTACTTGGTCCGGGCGCTACCTGTCTAGACATCTAGACGAATAACGGATCATCGAAATGACGACGGCGCTCCCCCCCGAAACCACGGCGCGCAAGCGCTGGATGTCCGTGCTGGCCCGCGCCAGCACCGACGCCATCGATCGCTGCCTGCGCAACGCGCCTGCCTTGCCGGACCATGTCACGCTGCGCGGTCCGGAGGTCGGGCTGGTCATGCTGCGGGGGCGGGCCGGCGGCGGTGGCGCGCAGTTCAATCTGGGTGAGATGACCGTCACACGCTGCACCGTTCGGGCCGGTGGCCAGGTGGGGCATGCGTACATCGCCGGGCGGGATGCCGGGCGCGCCGAACTGGCCGCACGGATCGACGCCGCCTTGCAGGACCCCGCGCTGCACGGCGCGCTGCACGAACAGGTGATCGAACCCCTGGCCCAGGCGCAGGACGCGCAGCGGCAGGCAACCGCCCGCCAGGCCGCCGCCACCCGCGTGCAGTTCTTCACCATGGCCACGATGAGATCCTGATGAGCATCGACCTTCCCGGCTTCGCCGACCCCGTCAGCGGATCGCAATCCTGTTTCCGCGCCACGCTCGAAGCCATGTCCCGCCCCGGCAGCCTGCACCAGGCGGGCGCCGGGCTGACGCCCCCCGCCCCGCTCGACCCCGCCACGGCGGGCGTGCTGCTGACGCTGGTGGATACCGATACCAGGCTGTGGCTGGCGCCGGATTGCGCCGCGGCCGCCGAATGGATCGCCTTTCATTGCGGGGCCGCCGCTCATCCCGCCATCGGCGAGGCCGATTTCGTGCTGGCGACCGCGCTGCCCGATCTCGCCACGCTGAACGCCGGCACCGATAGCGGCCCCGAGGAATCCGCAACCGTGGTTCTCCAGGTTCGCGGTTTCGGCGCCGGTCAGGCGCTGCGTCTGGCCGGTCCGGGGCTGCGCGAGCCCACGACCTTGTCGGCGGACGGGCTGCCCGAAGGTTTCGCCGCCGCCTGGGCCGCCAATCACGCGCTGTTCCCGCGCGGTGTGGACATCATCCTGTGCGCGGGCACGACCATCGCAGCATTGCCCCGCAGCCTGCAGATCACGGAGGCCTGACCCATGGCATATGTAGCCGTTAAGGGTGGCGAGCAGGCGATCGACAACGCCCATGCCTGGCTCGCCGAAGACCGGCGCGGGAACAAGGATGTTCCCGAAATCGGCATCGACCAGATTGCCAAACAGCTCGGCCGCTCCGTCGACCGGGTGATGTCCGAAGGATCGCTCTATGATCGCGATCTCGCGGCGCTGGCGATCAAGCAGGCGCAGGGCGACCTGATCGAGGCGGCGTTTTTGTTGCGGGCCTATCGCACCACCCTGCCCCGGTTCTGCTATGCCGAGGCGCTGGAAACCGGGGCGATGCAGATCCGCCGGCGGGTTTCCGCCGTGTTCAAGGATCTGCCGGGCGGCCAGGTGCTTGGCCCGACCTATGACTACACCCATCGCCTGCTGGACTTCACCCTCGCTGCCGGCAGCGCGCCGGAAGCCGCGCGCGAGGCGGAGGCGGACACGATGCGCATGCCGCGGGTGAACGACATTCTCGGTCATGAGGGGCTGATCGAGGGCGATGGTTCGCCGGAGGGCACGCCGGGCGATCTGACCCGCGAGCCGCTGGCGTTTCCCGCGGCGCGCGATGTGCGGTTGCAGGCGCTGGCACGGGGCGACGAGGGCTTCCTGCTCGCGCTCGGCTATTCCACCCAGCGCGGCTGGGGCGGATCGCATCCCTTCGTGGGCGAGATCCGGCTGGGCGAACTGGGCGTGGAAATCACCCCGCCCGAACTGGGCTTCACCATCGATATCGGCGACGTGACGCTGACGGAATGCCAGATGGTCAACCAGTTCCAGGGTTCGAAGACCGTCCCGCCGCAATTTACCCGCGGCTATGGCCTCACTTTCGGCCATGGCGAGCGCAAGGCGATGGGAATGGCGCTGGTCGATCGCGCCATGCGCGCTGAGGAGCTGGGCGAGAACGCCACCTCGCCGGCGCAGAATATCGAATTCGTGCTGTACCACAGCGACAATATAGAAGGCACCGGGTTCGTGGAGCATCTGAAACTGCCGCATTACGTCGATTTTCAGAGCGAACTCGAGACGATTCGCCGCATGCGCGCCGACGCGCTGAAGCAAGTCGCTGCGGGCGAGATGAAAGAAGCCGTGGAATGAGCAACATGACCAGCCCCGCCACGGGCTACAACTTCGCCTATCTGGACGAGCAGACCAAGCGGATGATCCGTCGCGCGCTGCTGAAGGCCGTGGCCATTCCTGGCCATCAGGTGCCGTTCGGCAGCCGTGAGATGCCGCTGCCCTATGGCTGGGGCACTGGCGGCATCCAGGTGACGGCCGCCGTGCTGGGCCAGCAGGATGTGCTGAAGGTGATCGACCAGGGTGCGGACGACACCACCAACGCCGTCTCCATCCGCCGCTTCTTCGGCCGCACCGCCGGCGTGCGCACCACGACCCATACCGGCGAGGCGACGGTGATCCAGACGCGCCATCGCATCCCTGAGCACGCGCTGCGCGAGGACCAGATCATCGTCTATCAGGTGCCGCAGCCCGAGCCGCTCTCGAAGCTGGAATCGAGCCGCGCCGAGACGCGCAGCATGCACGGCCTTGCCGAATACGGGCTGATGCATGTGAAACTGTACGAGGATATCACCCGTTACGGCCATGTCTCGATCAGTTACGATTACCCGGTGATGGTCAACCGGCGCTATCTGATGGCGCCCAGCCCCATCCCTGCCTTCGACAATCCGAAGATGCACATGATGCCGGCCTTGCAGCTATTCGGCGCCGGGCGTGAAAAGCGCATCTACGCTGTTCCGCCCTATACCGAAGTCAAAAGCCTCGATTTCGACGACCATCCGTTCCGCACCACCCGCGCGCCGCATTGCTGCGCCCTATGTGGCGCAGATGACTCCTACCTGGATGAGGTGGTGACGGACGACAAGGGCGGCCGGATGTTCATGTGTTCGGACACTGATTATTGCGAAACCCGCCGCGCCCAGGGCCATGTCGGTCCCGAAGCGATGGCGGCGGAGTGACACCGAT
Organism: Acetobacteraceae bacterium; assembly: GCA_036497785.1. Classification (GTDB taxonomy): domain Bacteria; phylum Pseudomonadota; class Alphaproteobacteria; order Acetobacterales; family Acetobacteraceae; genus DASXIW01. The sequence goes on from DASXIW010000287.1 coordinate 16,018, forward strand.
GAGCGACGAGACACTGCTATCCGCGCGCGGGCTGACCCTGTCCTTCGGCGCCATTCCGGCCTTGGTGGATGTGGATGCCGATTTGTGGCCCGGCGAGGTGCTGGCCGTTGTCGGTGAATCCGGCTCGGGCAAGTCCACGCTGCTGAACGTGCTGTCCGGGCGCATGGCGCCGCAATCCGGCGTGGTGTGGTATCGCGATCCGGCGCGGCATCTGCACGACGTGCATGCCATGCCGCAGCCGGCCCTGCGCGCGCTGCACCGCTCCGACTGGGGGTTCGTGCATCAGAACCCGCGCGAGAATCTGCGCATGGGCGTCTCTGCCGGCGGCAATGTCGGCGAGCGGCTGATGGCGCATGGCAGCCGGCATTACGGCCAGATCCGCGAACATGCGATCGACTGGCTGGAGCAGGTGGAAATCGACGCGCGCCGGGTGGACGACCTGCCGCGCACTTTCTCCGGCGGCATGCTGCAACGCTTGCAGATCGCGCGCACGCTGGTGACGCATCCGCGCCTGGTGTTCATGGACGAGCCGACCGGCGGGCTGGACGTATCCGTGCAGGCGCGGCTGCTCGACCTGATCCGTGGCCTGGTGCGACGGCTGAACATCGCCGCCGTGCTGGTGACGCATGATCTGGCCGTGGCCCGGCTGCTCGCGCATCGCATCATGGTGATGCAGCGTGGCCGTGTGGTGGAAAGCGGCCTGACCGATCAGGTGCTGGACGATCCGCAGCATGAATACACTCAACTTCTGGTCAGCTCGGTGCTGCAGGCATGAACGCGATGTTGCAAACCCAAGGTCTCGGCAAGCAATTCCTGCTGCATTTGCAGGGCGGGCTGCGCATCCCCGTGCTCGACCATGTCGATCTTCAGGTGCAGGCCGGCGAATGCGTGGCGCTGGTCGGGCCGTCCGGCGCCGGCAAATCCACACTGCTGCGTAGCCTCTATGGCAATTACCGCGCCGATACCGGCCATATCCGGGTGCGCCACGAGGGCGAATACGTGGATATCGCGCGGGCCGAGCCCCGGCTGGTGGTGCAGGTGCGCTCGCGCTCGCTGGGCTATGTCAGCCAGTTCCTGCGCGTGGTGCCGCGTGTCCCGGCGCTAGACATCGTGGCCGATGCGGCGCGGGACATGACGCAGGCCCAGGCCCGCGCGCGCGCGGCCGCGCTGCTGCTGCGGCTTAACATCCCCAAGCGGCTGCACGGGCTGCCGCCCGCCACATTCTCCGGCGGCGAGCAGCAGCGCATCAACCTCGCGCGCGGTTTCATTGGCCGCCATCCGATTCTGCTGCTGGACGAACCGACGGCATCGCTGGATAACGCCAATCGCGACATCGTGGTGGCCATGATCCGTGAGGCGAAGCAGGACGGGGTGGCCATTATCGGCATCTTCCACGATACCGAGGTGCGCGACGCCGTCGCCGACCATCTGTACCATGTGACAGCCATGCAGGATTCCTGATGACCGAGACCATTATCACCAATGCCCGACTGGTGCTGCCGGATGAGGTGATTCTGGGCAGCCTCGCCATCGAGGACGGCAAGCTCGCACGCGTCGAGCCCGGGTTGTCTTCTGCGCCCGGCGCGATCGACCTGGACGGCGATTTCCTGATCCCCGGCGTGGTCGATGTCCATACCGACAATCTGGAACGTCAGGTGCAGCCGCGGCTGAACGCGCGCTGGCCGTCGCGCTCGGCGATGCTGGCGCATGACGCGCAATGCGCCGCGGCCGGTGTTACCACCGTGCTGGACGCGCTGTGCCTGGGCGAGCTGGGCATCGACAAGGGCCGGTTGCAGACCTTCCATGACGGCGTGGCCGATCTGGATGCGCTGGCCGATACCGGGTTGCTGAAAAGCGAGCATTTCCTGCATCTGCGCTGCGAAATGCCGGCCGTGGACGTGATGGCGCTGGTCGATCCTGTCGCGGATCATCCGCGCGTTCGCATGGTCAGCCTGATGGATCACAGCCCCGGTGTGGGCCAATACGCCGATCTGGAAGCCTATCGTCGCACCCGCCGCCGGGAGGGCCATGGCGAGGAGGTGATCGAGGCGCGCATCGTCATGCTGACCGAGCAGCGCGCGAAATGGCGCGCGCGGAATCGCGCGGCGCTGCTGGCGCGCGTGGCCGGGCTGAACGTGACGCTGGCGAGCCATGACGACCGCACCGAGGAAGAGATCGCCGAGAACCACGCCGACGGCATTCGCATTAGCGAATTCCCCGTCACCATGGCGGCGGCGCAAGCTGCCCACGCGGTGGGCATGACGGTGATCGCGGGCGGCCCGAACATCGTGCGCGGCGGCAGCCATTCCGGCAATGTCAGCGCCGCCGAGCTGGTGCGCGCCGGCATGGTGGATGCCTTCGCGTCCGATTACGTGCCGGCGAGCCTGATTGAAGCGGCGTTCATCTGCGCCGGCGACACGGGCATCACTTTGCCGCAGGCCGTCGCTATGGTGAGCGATGCGCCGGCGCAAATGGCCCGGCTGCCGGATCGCGGCCGCATCGCGGCCGGGCTGCGCGCCGATCTGGTGCGCGTGCGGCTGCATGAGGGTCTGCCTGTGGTGCGGCAGGTATGGCGGAATGGTGAGCGCGTAGCCTGAACGGAAACTTCTGCATGTCCCGCGATATTCGGGTGGCGCTGTACTACGCCCCCGCCAGTGACGATCCATTGTTCCGCCTCTCATCCGTTTGGCTGGGCCGCGACCCCGAAAGCAACGCGCCCTGCTCGCAGCCCGATATTCCCGGGATTGCGCAGGTGACGGCCGAACCCGCCGGATACGGGTTTCATGCCACGCTGAAACCGCCCATGCGGTTGCGCCCCGGCGTGTCGTTGGACGATGTGCGCGAAGCCACGGCCAATATCGCCGCTGCCATTCCGGCCTTCGACCTGCCACGCCTCGCCGTGACCGATCTGCGGGGGTTCCTGGCACTTTGCGAGACGAGCCCGAGCCCGGAGTTGCAGGCGATGTCTGATGTCTGCGTCGCGGGGCTGGATCATTTGCGCGAGCCGCCTGACGAGGCGGAGCTTGCCAAGCGCCGCCGCTACGGACTGCCGCCCGCGCAGGACGCCAATCTGCTGCGCTGGGGTTATCCGCATGTCTTCGCCACATGGTTCTTCCATATGACGCTGACGCGCCGGCTGAACCCGGAGGAAAAGGCAATCTTCGAGCCGGCGGCTGCGGATTATTTCGCCGGTGCCGTCGTGCTGCCGCGCCGTGTGGCCGATATCTGCCTGTTCACCCAGCCCGCCCCCGGCGTGCCCTTCACCATCGCCGAGCGGATTCCGCTGCGCGGATAAGCGCCTCCGTCACGCGCGCGGCGCCCTGCGCTACCGTGCCGTCATTCTGCACGGTCACCAGCTCGACACCTGTTGGCACCGCCGCGACGCGTGCCAGGCGCTGGGCGATATCGGCGGCGTCCTCGCGCCCGCGCGCGACGAGCCGGTTGGCGAGAATACCGGCCGGCGCGGTGATCTCCAGCACGCGCACGGGAAAATTGCCGGCCGCATCGGCGATCACGGCGCGCGAGACATTCGCAACCACGACACGGCCGGCCGCGAGGTCCTCCGCGATATCGGCGGGGATGCCGTAATCCAGCCCATGCGCGTGCCAGCTCAGCGCATAGGCGCCGGCGGCGCGGCGCTCGGCGAAGATTGCCGGTTCCACCGGGTTGTGATCCTCGCCGCCCGCTTCGCGCGGGCGCGTGATGTCGCGCTGCACGAAACGAAACCGGGCATCCTCGCCCAGTGCGGCACGGGCCGCGTCCATTAACGTATCCTTGCCAGCGCCTGACGGCCCAACAACAAGCAAAAACATCCAGGCGCCCTCAATCGACAAGTCATGTAACTGCCGCTAGCTTGGCAAATAATCAAGCTGGGGATTGAAGCCGATGTTCACAACACGTCCAGAGATCGCCGGCACCTTCGGGGTTGTCGCGACCACGCATTGGATCGCGAGCCAGGTGGGCATGGCGGTGCTGGAACGCGGCGGCAATGCGTTCGACGCGGCGGCGGCGGCGGGCTTCACCCTGCACATCGCCGAGCCGCATCTGAACGGGCCGGGCGGCGATGCGCCAATTATTGTGAACGACGCCGCATCCGGCACGCAGCATGTGATCTGCGGCCAGGGCGTTTCGCCCGATGCGGCGACGCCGGAGCGATTCGCCTCGCTCGGCCTCGATCTGATCCCAGGCACCGGCCTGCTGCCGGCCATGGTGCCCGGCGCCTTCGATGCCTGGACGGTGATGCTGCGCGATTGGGGCACGTGGGAGTTGGCCGATGTGCTGGCCTTCGCCATCGGTTATGCACGCCACGGCATCCATATCGTGCCGCGCATCAGCACGGCGATTGAGAATATCCGCCCGATGTACGAGGCGGAATGGACCACCAGCCTTCCCGTCTTCATGCCCGGCGGCAAGGTGCCCGCGCCCGGCTCGCTGCTGGCCCGCCCTGCCCTTGCCGACACCTATGAGCGGGTGCTGCGCGAAGCGGTGGGCGCCACGCGGCAGGCGCGCATCGATGCCGCGCGCAACGCCTGGTATCGCGGCTTCGTGGCCGAGGCGATTGATGGGTTTTTCCGCAACCATGAAATCCTGGACGCATCGGGCCGCCGGCATCGCGGCCTGCTGACCGCCGACGACATGGCGCGCTGGGCGGCACCGATCGAAGATCCGGTCAGCCTCGATTATCACGGCCATACCGTGCTCAAGCCCGGCCCGTGGAGCCAGGGGCCTGTGCTGCTGCAGCAGCTTGCCCTGCTGCGCGGCTTCGATATCGGCGCCATGGACCCGCTGGGGCCGGATTTCGTGCACACGGTGGTGGAATGCGCCAAGCTCGCCTTCGCTGATCGCGAGGCCTATTACGGCGACCCGGATTTCGTGCAGGTGCCGCTGAACCAGCTGCTGTCGGCCGCCTATAACGACGAGCGGCGCAAGCTGGTGACGCAGACGGCCAGCCTGGAGCTGCGGCCCGGCCATATTCCGGGCTTCGTCGCCGATGTGGATCATGACGCGCATAAGCGTGCGGCGATGCTGGGCGGCGCGCTGGGGGTGGACGAGCCGACCGTCGCGCGGCTGGGTGTATCCGGCGGGGATACCTGCCATGTGGACGTGATCGACCGCTGGGGCAACATGGTCAGCGCCACGCCTTCGGGCGGGTGGCTGCAATCCTCGCCCGTGGTGCCGGCGCTGGGCTTCTGCCTGGGCACGCGTGGCCAGATGTTCTGGACGAAAGCCGGCCACCCCAACAGCGTCGCCCCGCGCACGCGGCCGCGCACCACGCTGTCGCCCAGCATGGTGCTCCGCCATGGCAAACCCTGGATGAGCTTCGGCACCCCCGGCGGCGAGCAGCAGGACCAGTGGCAGCCCATCATGTTCCTGCGCATGGTCCATCACGCCATGGGCATCCAGGAAGCGATCGACGCGCCGAGCTTCCATACCGAACATTGGCCGAGCAGCTTCTGGCCGCGTATCTCCCGGCCGGGCAAGATGGTGCTGGAAGGCCGCTTCCCGCCAGAAGTGCTGGAGGCGCTGAAGGCGCGCGGACATTTAGCGGAGATTGGCGGCGAGTGGAGCGAGGGGCGGCTATCGGCGGCGCGGATCGAGCCTGATGGCCAGATGTTCGCCGGCGCGAACCCGCGCGGGATGCAGGGCTACGCCGTCGGGCGGTAGGCCTAAAACCGCGTCGTCAGGTCGATCAGCCAGGCCGGCGAGGCGTTGACGAGAGCGGTCTCCAGCGCCCGGTCCAGACCGGTCAGGATCAGCGCGGAGACCAGCAGCGCGCCGCCGCCCAGGATATATTTGCCGAAGCGGCCCGCATGCCCCAGCCCGCCGCGCCAGCGCCGCAGCGCCTCGCGGGACAGGGAAGCGATCAGGACCAGCGGCACGGCGGCGCCCGCCGCGAAGGCCAGCATGACCGAAGCGACGGCGCCAAGGTCCTTTCCCTGAGCCGCTAGCAGGGATGCGGCGCCCAGGGTCGGCCCAACACAGGGGCTCCATACCGCACCCAGTATCACGCCGATGGCGAATTGGCCGCCCAGGCCGTCAGGTGTGATCCGGGACATCAGGCGCTGGCCGGCATTGCCGAAGCCGGACCCGGCGAGAGCCACGCGCTGTTGCAGCAGGCCGCTCAGCAACACGATGCCGACGATGCCGAGCAACACGGCCGAGAGCGCGCGAAACCAATCGGCGTCGAGGCCGATCGAGAATCCGACCGTCGCGATGAACAATCCGATTGCGACAAAAGACAGGATCAGCCCGGCCGCCAGCGCCGCTACGCCCAAGCGATGGGCGGCCGTCGCGCCGCCCAGAACCAGCGGCAGCAGCGGCAGCACGCAGGGCGACAGGATGGACAGCACGCCGGCGAGAAAGCCGAGCAGCACGTTGCCCATTGGCTGGCTCGCCCGGTCAGCTCTCGGCTTTTTCCAGCAGCGCCTTGATGGCGGCGGGATCGGTGATGGCGGTGGCGCGGCCACGCTCATCCTTGCCGTGGAAGACGATCAGCGTGCTTTGCATTTGCACGCCGAACTGGCGAACGATTGGCTTCTCGCTGTCGAAATCGACCCGCATGATGATCAGGTCCTTGAATTCGGGCAAAGCCGCAAGCTGATCGATGATCGGCCGCTGCTTGGCGCAGTTGGGGCACCAGCTGGCATTGACGTGCACCAGTATGGGCTTGCCCTCGGCCTGCGCCTGCGTGAAGCCGGCCTGGTCGTACGGAATGACGGTCGCGGCCTGGGCGGCGCCGACCGATAGCAGCGCCAGCATCACGGCGATGCAGAGCGATTTCAGTTGCCTCATGATGGATATCCCCAGGTTGCGATGGTCATGCCGACTATAAGCGAATTCGTTGCATAACGCGGCAGGTTACCCATTTGCGCGGCAAATTCGCCGGCCCATCTCCGGCGCTCACCGCTTTGGCGCCGGCTTGACGGTCCGGGTGGCGCGCTTCTGGGATGCGGCGGCGGCACGCTGCGGCGTCGCGTGCGCGGGCTGGGGCGCCGATGATCCCGCGCGCAATTGCGCGATGGTCGCGCGATTGGTGATCTGCTCGGGATTCATGCGCAGTTCGATCACCGCCGGCCGGCCGCTCGCCACGGCACGGCGGAAGGCCGGGGCGAAATCGGCGGTGGCGTCCACCACCTCGCCATGGCCGCCATACGCCTCGATCAATCGTGCGAAATCCGGGTTGGTCAGCGCTGTGCCGGAGACGCGGCCGGGGTAGCTGCGCTCCTGATACATGCGGATCGTGCCGTACATGTTGTTATTGAATACCAGGATGATCGGCGCCACGCCGTGATGGAAGGCGGTGGCCAGCTCCTGGCCGGTCATCAGGAACCCGCCATCGCCGACAAAGCCCACCACCTGCCGGTCCGGACAGGCGATCTTCGCGCCGACCGCGGCCGGCACGGCATAGCCCATGGCCCCGTTGGTGGGACCGAGGAAGCGCTGGCCGTCGCGCAGATTCATGAAGCGCGGCGGCCAGGTGGCGAAATTCCCGGCGTCGCAGGTCATGATCGCGTCGTCCTCCAGCAACGAGGACAGATCGTGCATGGCCTGCGCGAGATTGAGCGCGCCCTCGTATGTCGGGACGGCCAGCGATGCCATGCGCAGGGCGCGTAGCTCCTTAGTCCAGTCGCGCCAGGCGATCTTAGGCGGTTGCAGCTTGGCCGCCGCATGGGCGAAGGCGTTCAACTCGGACACGATGCCCAGCGCCGGGCGGAACACGCGCCCGATCTCGCCACCTTCGGGATAGACATGCACGATGGGCACGCCGCCGGCATGGTCGAACAATGTGTAGCCCTGGCTGACCGGCTCGCCGAGGCGCGTGCCGATCGCCAGGATCAGGTCGGCCTCCTTGGCGCGGGCCACCAAAGCGGGGTCCGATCCCACCCCCAGATCGCCCACGTAGTTCTCCAGCGTCCCGTCGTACAGGCTCTGGCGGCGGAAACCCACGGTCACGGGCAAGCCGTGCGCCACCAGGAATTCGCGGATCGCGCTGCGCCCCTCCTCCGTCCAGCACGTGCCGCCGAGAATGGCCAGCGGCTTGCGCGATTTGGCGAGCAGCACCTGCATGCGCGCGAGCGCGTCCGGATCCGGATAGGGAACGGAGACGGGCGCGCGGCCGATATCCGGCACCTGCACCAACGACTTCTGCATTTCCTCCGACAGCGCGATCGCCACAGGGCCGGGGCGTCCCGATGTGGCGACATCAACGGCGTGGGCGACGATCTCGGGGATACGCGCCGCATCGTCGATCTGCGTCACCCATTTGGCGAGCGGGGCGAACATGCGGCGGTAATCGACTTCCTGGAAGCTTTCCCGATCGGTTTCCTCGAACGGGATCTGGCCGACGAACAGCAGCATCGGCGTGGAGTCCTGAAAGGCGACATGCACCCCGATCGCACCGTGGCAGGCGCCGGGACCGCGCGTCACGAAAGCCGCGGCCGGGCGGCCATGCAGCTTGCCGTACGCCTCCGCCATGTTCACCGCGCCCGCTTCGAACCGGCAGGTGATCAGCTTCAGCTTCTGGCCCACGGCATACATGCCGTCCAGCACATCCAGATAGCTTTCGCCAGGCACGGCGAAGGCGTGGTCGATGCCCTGCGCGACCAGGGTGTCGGCCAGCAACCGCCCGCCGGAACGTGCCGCCGGTTTGGCGCCGCGCGCCTTCATCAGATCCATCGACGCATCTCCCGCATGTCTCAGCACGAGGATAGAGCGCGTTGCGATGTCGCGTCGACCGTACAGGCACGATGGTGCGGCATGGCCGGCGTGCTAAGCAGAGAGTCGTAGCTTGGCCAACGGAACGGCCATTCGCTCACGGTTGAGGTCCTGGACGGCTGTGTGGATGGCTTGGTCGAGCGCGGTGACGATGAGTTGGCGCGTGCCGTGATCGAGCGAGCCCAGCATCGCCACCTTCTTGGCTTGTCCTGGCGCCGGGACGCGCAAGTCTGCTCCGGACTTCGCCCAGGCGCGCGCGAGATAGGGATGCGTCAACGCCTCGCTTTC
>DASXIW010000288.1:0-6545 GCA_036497785.1 Acetobacteraceae bacterium
GGGGGCGAGCGACGCGTTGTTCTTCGAGCCGATATCGATGTGGCCACCGGCCGCGAGACCGCCGAAGGTGCCGACCAAGCCGCCATCGAAGTAGTTGAAGCCCTTGAAGTTGACCGGGTCAGGAGTCGGGTTGGCGTCGGAGACGACGCCGGAATGGACCCAGTTGCCTTCGGCGACCACGCCCACCGGACCGAACGCCCCGCGATAGCGGCCGCCGATGGTGGTCATGTTACGCCGGGTGGCGAGCTGGCTGGCGATCAGGCTGTTGGGGCCGGCGAGCGAGGTGACCGTGGCGCAGCCCACGCTGATCGTGTTGGTGGACACGTTGACGTTCGCGTTCGCGCCGGTGCCAGCGCAAGCACCATCCCCCGAGGTCTGGTTGGAGCTGGGCTCCCAGTCCACACCAAAGTCGAAGCCCGAGAAGTTCGGCGACAGATAGATGATCTTCGAGGTGCCGTAGAAGGCACTGCTATCGGGGAAGTTCCAGGTCAGCGACGTGCCCACGCCGTTCGACTGGCCACCGATGAACAGGGCGGGCAGATCGCCATCCCAGCCGCCTTGATAGTCGAAGTTTTCGAAGGTACCGACCAGGAACAGACCCTGTATGCCGTCGGTCTGGCCGAAGCGCAGCGTGCCGAGCTTGTCGGTGCCGACATAGCCCGTCTCACGACGCCAGAACAGGGTGTTGCCGGCGGTGCCGTTGCCGTTAGCAAAGGCCTGATTGATGCCGATGCCGCCGCTATTCTGGCGGATTTCCAAGGAGGCGCCGTATTTGATGCCGTTCGGCGTCTCGCCGTCGAAGGCGGGATAGATACGGGCATATTCGCCGAAATAATACGGCGCATACTTGGCGGTGACGCCCTGCGGGTTCTTGTAGGCGTTATCGCTGCCCCCACCGACCATGAAATCGGCGACCAGGCGGACGTTCAGGCGGACCACGGCGGTGCCGGGCATTGGCGCGCTAGCCGGAACCGAGGCGCTGGAGGAGGGGTTAGGGGGCGGGGTCACAACGACGGTTGGCGGAACCACCTGGGCATTGGCCATCGTGGCCAGACCCGCGGTCGCGCCGATCATGGCCGTTGCGGCCAATAGGAGCTTACGCATTCAAATCCTCCTCGTTTCACCGGCAGAACCGGCGGAAAAACCAGGCCCCGCCCCGTTTCCCACCGGATTGCCACTGTCCTAGAAACGACAGCGGCAACCCCCCAACGGGTGGGGCTGCCAGACCCGAAACGAGTATTGGACGCGAAATTATCAATCTGCAATCGTTAGAACATGTTCACTTGGCCTTCATGGAACACTGTGGCTGATCGGCAACAGATGCCCGAAATCTCGTTTTTATCTCGGTTCTTTCCGATTTCGCGTTTGTTATGGTTTCAGCGAACTGATCGCCCCCGCCCCGGCAGCCCAGCGCTTCGGCAAGCGCTTCGCCGACATGCCATCGATTCCGCCCAGCGCGGCCACTCCGTGCCCGACATATCGGGCACCGCCGGCCCAGCGTAGCAACCCCAGTCCTGAAGCGCCGGGATGACTGGCGCTGACAAGGACCGGCGACAGAAAGGCGAGCGTCGCACCATGTCGGTCGGCACGTCGGACATCCATTATATGGTGGGCTGAACTGGTAATGAGCTTCCATCTCGGCGGTGCGTGGGCAGGCCAGCGTCCGGCGCGCAAATGCAGCCCGGCCCGGAGCGATCGGGCCAGGCGCCAGTCGCCGGCAACGACGAGTGACAGTCGTCGTTGCCGGCAGATGCGGGCGAGCGCCTGCCCCAGCGCGGCGCGGTGCCGGTCGTGATCATGGCGCAACACGATGCCGCAAAGGCCCTTGGGCAGCCGGCATGCGGCGGCGACGGGGTCGGGCAGGCGCGCCGCATCCGTGAAGAGCCATAAGGGCGGCGTTGTTGCCGGACCCCACCCCGAACGTAGACCGAGCTTTTGCGCCGCCACCCGTGTAGAACGAGCCTTGACCGCGCGCGCCCATGCGACAAGCCTTGTGTCCATGACCCATTCCGCCACTGAAGCCGATTATCCCCACGTGCCGGCGGCATTGCGCGCCGTGCGGGAGCGCATCGCCGCCGCCGCGATCCGTGCCGGGCGCCGGCCCGAAGATGTCACGCTTGTCGCCGTATCCAAAACCCATGCGGCCGCAGCCGTGCTGGCCGCCTTGGGCGCCGGGCAGCTGCATTTCGGAGAGAACCGGGTGCAGGAGGCGGCGACGAAATTTCCCGCGCTGCGCGCGAGCCATCCCGGCCTGCGCCTGCACGTGATCGGGGGGCTGCAAACCAACAAGGCGCGGGATGCCATGCGGGTGGCAGATGTGATCGAGACGCTGGATCGGCCGAAGCTTGCCGACGCCATCGCCGAGGCGATCGCCCGGGAAGGCCACACGCCCGAGCTTCTGGTCCAAGTGAACGTGGGCGACGAGGCACAGAAATCCGGCGTCTCCCGCGCGGAGGCCGATCACTTCATCGCGACATGCCGGGAGCGTTTCGGGGCTGCCTTGACCGGACTGATGTGTATTCCCCCCGCCGAAGGCGATCCGAGACCGCATTTTGACTGGCTGGCGGCCTGCGCGCGGCGCTTCGGCCTGCCGGTCGTCTCCATGGGCATGTCCGGGGATTTCGAGACCGCGATTGCGCATGGGGCTACCCATGTCCGCATCGGTTCGGCGATTTTTGGCCAACGTGGCTGATCGGCCTGCGCTGGCATTGCCGGCGCGCACCACGCCGTGGTGCGGCGACCGATTCAGCATGCTTGCACGATGCGGCATCGCAGCGTATCGGGCGAACAATCGGGGCGGGGATTTTCGTAGCATGAGCACCTTGGCGTCGTGTCAGGCGTTGCCGCATCCGGGGTTGTGGCGCAGAGACGAGGTGGCGGCGTGACGACGGTCGCCGCTGCGCTGGCCCGGCCGCAACCGCTGCGTCTGGCGGCATTGCTGGGGGTGCTGGGCGTCGTCTACGGCGATATCGGCACCAGCCCGCTTTATGCCTTCAAGGCGAGCCTGGAGCATTTCCAGGGGGGTGGCCCGGCGACGTGGCAGGTGTTGGGGATCCTGTCGCTGATCTTCTGGTCGCTGATCCTGATCGTCACGGTAAAATATGTGCTGCTGGTGATGCGGGCGGACAACCACGGCGAGGGCGGCATCCTGGCGCTGATGGCGCTGGCCCAGCGCGTGTCCATCGATGCCAGGACGCGCAACGTGCTGGCGCTGGTCGGTATCGGGGGTGCGTGCCTGTTCTTCGGCGACGGCGTTATCACCCCGGCTATCTCGGTGCTGTCGGCCGTGGAAGGGCTGGAAATCTCGACTCCGGCCTTGCAGCAATTCGTGCTGCCAATCTCGGCCGTGGTGATCATTGTGCTGTTCGTGATCCAGTGGCGCGGCACCGGCAGCGTTGGACGCGTGTTCGGACCCGTGATGGCGCTGTGGTTCGGCGCGATCGGCCTGCTGGGCCTGGCTCAGGTGCTGATCCACCCATTCATCCTGCTGGCGCTGTCGCCGAGCTACGCGGCGGGGCTGATGCTCCATTATAAGTGGCTAGCGTTTGTGGCGCTGGGTTCCATCGTGCTGGCGGTGACCGGGGCGGAGGCACTTTATGCCGATATGGGACATTTCGGGGCGCGGCCGATCCGGCTTGCGTGGCTGTGGTTCGTGCTGCCTTGCCTGGTGCTGAATTATTTCGGCCAGGGGGCGCTGGTCCTGGACGAGCCCGAGGCCGTGGTGAACCCGTTTTATTTGATGGCGCCGCATTGGTTTCGCCTGCCGATGGTTCTTCTCGCCACGGTGGCGACGGTGATCGCCAGCCAGGCGCTGATCTCAGGCGCCTATTCCGTGGCACGGCAATGCGTGCAGCTCGGCTTCCTGCCGCGCATGACGGTGACCCATACCAGTGCCACCGAAGAGGGTCAAATCTACGTACCGCAGATCAATTCCGCGCTGATGCTGGGCGTGCTCATTCTGGTGTTCGCGTTCCGCACCAGCGACAATTTGGCTGCCGCCTATGGCATCGCGGTGACCGGAACCTTCATCTGCACCTGCGTGCTGGCGACCGTGGTGTTCCGACGCCAGTTCGGCTGGTCGCGCCCGGCGACAATCGCGGTGTTCGGCGGCTTCTTTGTGATCGACGTGGTGTTTTTTGCCGCCAACGCGCTGAAAGTGCCGGAAGGCGGCTGGGTGCCGCTGGTGCTCGGCCTGGCGATGATGGCGCTGATGACATCGTGGAAGCGCGGACGGGATCTGCTGCTGGAACGCTGGAAGCAGGACAGCCTGCCGCTTGCCTCGTTCCTGGCGCGGCTGCCGCAGAGCCGCACGATCCGGGTGCCGGGGATGGCGGTGTTCATGACGGGCAATCCCGATTACGTTCCCGGCGCGCTGCTGCATAATCTGAAGCACAACAAGGTGCTGCATGAGCGGGTGCTGTTCGTGACGGTGCAGAACCTTGATGTGCCGGAGGTGCCAGCCGACGAACGCAGCCGGGTAACCGAGCTGGCGCCCGGGCTGCATAAGGTGGTGATCCATTACGGCTTCATGGAAAGCCCGAACCTTCCGCGCGATCTGGCGGCGCTCCACACGCAAGGCGTGAAGTTTGATCCGATGCAAGTCAGCTACTTCCTGGGGCGCGAAACATTGGTGGCGGCCAGCGTGCCGCGGATGCCGGTGTGGCGCCACTGGCTGTTTATGTTGATGGCACGCAACGCCGTCTCGGCCACCGAATTCTTCCGGATCCCCAGCGACCGCGTCGTGGAGCTGGGCGTGCGCGTGGCGATCTGAATGGTGCGGGTCCTTATGCTGCTGGCCCACGGGCCGGGCCAGCCCGAAGGCGACCTGGCGCACCGGCTGGAAGCCATCGTTGCGTTGACGCCACAAGGGCTGCTGGACGAGGCGGCGCTGGGCGAGGCGCCCTGGCCGACCCGGCGCATGCTGCCGGATGGCATGGAGCGACAGGGCGATATTGTCCGCACCGATGATGGTTGGGCGCTGCGCGGGCGCGCCGGCGAGGATTCGCCGCATTCCGCCATCGAGGCAACGCTGTTCCGGCCGGGCGAATACGTGACGCTGCGGCCGCCAGCCCAGGACCCGCTGGTGTTCCGGATCGTGGATGTTCGGGCGGAGTGAAGGCAAGGTCGGGCCTTGCCTCACCCCATCACAACCCCATGCTGCCGCAGAAAACCGAGCAAGGGCAGCAGTGGCAGCCCCAGCACCGCGGCGTGTTCGCCCTCCACGCTGTCGAACAGATGCGCGCCTGGCCCTTCGAGGCGATAAGCGCCGACGCAGGACAGCACGGCGTCCCCTTCCAAGGCCAGATAGGCATCGAGGAACGCATCGGAGAAATCGCGCATGACGAGGCGCGGCCGGGCGATGTGGTGCCAGATGTGCTGGCCGCCGCCGCGGCACAGGATTGCCGTCACCAGAGTGTGGGTCCGGCCGCGCAGCGCCTGGAGCTGCGTGCGGGCTTCGGCGAGGCTGGCGGGCTTGTCGAACCAGCGATCCTCGCAGACCAGCAATTGATCGCAGCCGATCACCAGATCGTCGGGGTTGGTTCGGGCGGCGCGCTGGGCTTTTAGGTCGGCTAGCAGCAGGGCGGCCTCATCGGGCGAGGCGCCTTGCCCCTGCGCGTCGCGTTTGATCGCAGTCTCATCGATCGCCGGCTTCATGGGTGTGAAGGCAAGGCCAGCCGAGGTAAGCAGGGCCGCACGCGTGGCGGAGCCGCTGGCGAGGATCAGCCGGGGCCGGGCGGCCTGCAGATTCATGTCTCGGACTGGGGGTGTCGCTCGGCCTCGGGCAGAAGCTGAGGTTGCGCCTGGATGGCGGCCTTGTGCCGGCGATCGTGCCAGGCTTCCATCAACTGCAGCACCGTCGCCGCCGTCTCCTCGATGGAACGGCGGGTGACGTCGATCACCGGCCAGCCCCTTCGCACACAGAGCCGGCGCATCCAGAGCAATTCCGCCTTCACGGATTCAGGGTCTACATAATCGCCGCTATCCTGCCGCGCGACAGCCGTGGTCTTGGCGGCGCCGAGCATGCGTAGCCGGTGCCGGCGGATCTCGATCAGCGATTCGGCGTCCAGCGTGAGACCGATCACCGGGCAGGCCGGCTTTTCCAGCCCCGGCGGTTCGGCGAGCCCGGGAACCAGGGGAATATTGGCGGCCTTGATGCCGCGATTGGCCAAATAGAACGAGGTGGGGGTCTTGGAACTGCGGGAGACACCGACCAGAACGACGTCAGCCTCGTCGATGCCAGCCTGGGCCTGTCCGTCATCATGGGCGAGGACGAAGTGCATCGCGTCGATACGGCGGAAATAATCGGCGTCCAGCACGTATTGGCGGCCGGGGCGGGCAATAGCGGCCTCGCCGAACTGCTCCTGCATCATGGCCATGATCGGGTCCAGCACGTGCACGACGGGCAGGTCGAGCCGTTGGCAGGCCATTTCAAGCTCCGCCCGGAGGCCCTTTTCGACGAGCGTCGAGAGGATCGGTCCTGGCTCGGCCTCGATACCTTCGATGACGCGGTGCAGTTGGAACCGCGTCCGGATCAGGCTCCAGCG
>DASXIW010000289.1:0-7448 GCA_036497785.1 Acetobacteraceae bacterium
CGCCAATCTGCTGCGTCCGGCCGAGGTGGAGGTGCTGCTGGGCGACCCCTCAAAGGCCAGGCAGAAACTGGGCTGGCACGCCGAGGTGCGGCTAGAGGAAATGGTGGCCGAAATGGTCGAGGCGGATCTGGCCCGCCACCAAGCCCGCTCCCATGTGAGCATGCCCACCGAGGCGAAGCTGGCGGCCGGGAAGGCGTAGCGTAACCGTCCTCGAGCCGCTCAGCAGCAGCCCAGCCGCGCAGGAGATCCGGATGAAACCGCAGCGTATTCTGGTCACCGGGGCCAGCGGTTTCGTGGGACGACACCTCGCGCGCGCCCTGAGGAAGGCCTTCCCCGCCGCGGCGCTGACGCTGTGCGGCGCGCACATGGTCGAACTCGACATCACCGACGCCGCCGCCGTCGAGGCGCTGCTCGTCTCGGTGCAGCCCGAAATCTGCGTCCATCTGGCGGCGGTCTCGGCCGTCTCCGCCGCCCGCGCGGACCCGGACCATGCCTGGCGGGTCAATCTGCACGGCACGCTGACGCTGGCGCGGGCGATCATGACCCATGCCCCGGCCTGCGTGCTGCTGAATGTATCGAGTTCCGAGATCTACGGGCAGTCATTCCGCAGCGGCGTGGCGCTGGACGAGACGGCCGCGGCAGCGCCGATGAACATGTACGCCGCCACCAAGGCGGCCGCCGACCTGACCCTTGGGGCACTGGCCGGCGACGGGCTGCGCACCATCCGGTTGCGGCCCTTCAATCATACCGGGCCGGGGCAGACCGACCAGTTCGTGGTGCCCGCCTTTGCCCGGCAGGTGGCCAGGATCGCCGCAGGCCGGCAACCCCCGACCCTGCGCGTCGGCGCGCTCGACCCGCAGCGCGACTTCCTCGACGTGCGCGATGTGTGCGACGCCTATGTCGCCTGCATCGAACGGGCCGACCGCATCGCCTCCGGCACCATCCTCAACATCGCCTCAGGCATGCCACGCCGGGTCGGCGACATATTGGATCAGTTGCTCGCCATCGCCCGGATCACGGCGCAAGTCGAGACGAATACCGGGCTGTTGCGCCCGACCGAGATTCCCGTGGCCGTCGGCAATGCCGCACGCGCACGCGCCGAGCTGGATTGGGCGCCGAAAATCCCATGGGACCGCACATTGACCGAAGTCTTCGCGGACGGGATGACTTGGGTGCGCGCGGAAACCTGATACCACCCGCCTGGAATGATGACTCTTCCATCATTTCAGGCGGGTGGTATCGCGCGCGGGGATGGTTGGGCGGAGCTGGCGAAGGTTCCGCCGGCGCAGCCGGTGGAATTGCCAGCGGAGGCGGCCGCGCGCCAAACAAAGACTCTGCCGACGGCCGTTGGTATGATCCGTGCACGCGCCCGCTATAAACTCCCGGCCTGCCAGCTCTGGGCCGCCGCGTGCAGCCAAGCCTCCGCCGGAAGACGGATGCCGTGGAACAGCACGAACACGATGAGCATCACGGCCGCCGGCGGCCAGGCACTGATCCAATGGGGGCGGTCGCCGGCGAACCAGGCAAGCCCGATCGCCCCGGCCAATCCGATCAGCCCGCCCACAACCACGTCGTCAGGCGTGTGCACCCCAAGCGCCAGCCGGGTCCCGCCGATCAGCACGGCCAGCGGCACCGCACCCAGCAAGGCGCGCCGCCAGGGCACCGTTCCGCGCAGCATCATGGCCGCAAGCCCGCCATAGACCAGCGCGGCGGAGGCGGTATGGCCGCTCGGGCTGAGCAGATCGGGCAGCGCCGCCGGCGATCCGAACCGGAAAATCAAGAGCTTGGCAAAGCCGACCGCAAGCAAGGTCGCCGGCACCCCGATGCTCCAGACCAACGCCCCACGCCGCCAGCCGGAGAACAGCAGCGCCGCCGCCATCACCACCGCGAGCGGCAGCACAACGGCCTGATCGCCGAAATCAGTCAGAAACCAAAGGTGATGACGATCGGTCATGGGCCGCCATGGGAATATGCCGGTTCCGGCAGGAACGGGAAAGCGGCGCGGATCAACTCTGTGGGGGTACCCCGGCGCCCAGTATGCTGCCGTCCGGGGCCTGGACGATCACCGCCACGCGCATCCCGGCGGGCGGCGCGTGGTGCAGCGCGAGCGCATCGCCGCGCCATTCTGCGACCGGGGTCAGCGAGCGGACGACATTGCTCTCCACCAGCGTCCGCCCGGCATTTTCGCCCCGGCCGACCGCCGTGCGCTCCGATGGGTCGTAGCCGATCAGCCATACAGTCCCCGTTCCCTTGCCGGCCCCCACCGAAATGGTGATGCCGGTCCCGTCATGCCCCAGCGTCACCGGCGCCGCGTCGCGCAGCGTGGCCGCCGCCTGTTGCAGGATCCGCTGCACTTCCGGCCGATCCGAGCCGACGACGTCATGCGCGCCCTCGATCACCATCTGCGGCGTGTACACCCCGCCCATGTCGGACAGGCCGATATAGCGTTGCTGGCGCTCGGTCGCCGCATCCAGCGAATACGGGTCGCGCCAGCCAAGACCGTTCCAGTAGGTCACGTGGAACCCCAGGGGCAACACGTCCTTGCGCGTCTGCGCGAGTTCGCTGAGCATCGCATCGGCCGGCGGGCAGGACGAACACCCCTCCGAGGTGAACAACTCAACCACAATCGGCCTTGGCACAGTAGGCGCTGGCACGTCCGCCCGCGCGGCCGCCGCCAGATTGCAGGCCAGCATGAAAGCCAGCATCGGGGTGACACGCACAACACACTCCCGGGCGAAAGAAGAATTCCCCAGTTGCTTGCATACAGGAAGACCGTCCAGCCTCCACGCTATTTCCAACGGCCAAGGGTTTGAGGGCTATGAAAGATTGGTAAGTTGGGGTGCAATCCCTCCGGCCGTTCCGGCGCCCGCGCCGCATTGTGCCAGTCCGCAACACTGAGCTGGGATGCGCGAGGCCGCCCCACCGGCGGCCCAATCAAACAACGCCCCGAGGACCCCCATGAAGACCATCGACCACGTTGCCCTCCGCGCACTGACCATGCGAATCCTGTGCGCCGGCGGCAGCGACGAGGCCGAGGCCCAGATCGTCGTCGATCACCTGGTCGAAGCCAATCTCGCCGGCCATGATAGCCATGGCGTCGGCATGCTGCCGATTTATTGCCGCAACCTGGAAGCCGGTACCCTTCGCGCCAATCAAGCGGCCGAAATTGTACAGTCCTCCGGCAGCTTCGCGGTCTGGGACGGACGCGGCGGCTACGGCCAGCGCATCGCGCGCGAGGCGATGGCCTGGGCGATCGACACGGCCCGCACCCATGGCGTGGCGGTGCACGGGCTGCGCAATACCCATCATATGGGCCGCATCGGCACTTACGGCAAAATCGCCGCCGCCGCCGGGCTGGTGTCGTTGCATTTCGTCAACGTCAATTCCGGCCCGCCCCCGGTCGCCCCATTCGCGGGGCGGGAGGGACGGTTCATCACCAACCCTGTCTGCGTCGCCATCCCCGGCACGGCAACAACCGCTCCGGTGATCCTCGATTTCGCCACCAGCCGCATCGCCATGGGCAAGGTCCGCGTGGCGCATAACGCAGGCAAGCCGGTGGTGGAAGGCGCGCTGCTGGACGCGGACGGCAAGCCCACCACCAATGCCAGCGTGATGTACAGCGATCCGCGTGGCGTGGTGCTGCCATTCGGCGAGCACAAGGGCTCCGGCCTCGCGCTGATCTGCGAATTGTTGGCCGGCGCCGTGGTGGGCGCAGGCTCGCTGCGCACCGCCACGCCCCCCGAAATGGGCATCAAGAACGCCATGCTGACCATCGTGCTCGATCCCACCCGACTCGCCGCGCGCGCCTTCATCGAGGCCGAGATCGACGGCGTGATCGCCTGGGTGAAGTCGGCCAATCCGCTCGACCCCTCCGTCCCCGTCCTGGTTGCCGGCGAACCCGAACGCATCAGGCGGGCCGAGCGTCTGGCCCACGGCATTCCCATCGACGACACCACCTGGGCGCAGATCCGCGAGGCGGCGGCCAGGCTGCAAGTGCCCGTCGATCCTGCCTGAGGCCGCGTGAACCAGAGCATGATTGGTTCCAACAGACGAACCGACCATGCTCTGGTTGATCGTTCCGGCGAGCAAAGTTATCGCGCGATTGATATTGGACCGCATGCCAGCCAGGGCGTGACGGCATGCCAATATTCGCCCGCCTCAAAAGCGGCTGTTTTCAAGGCGGCATTGCCAAGCAATGTGCGTCACGCACCCGCGCGGCCGTTCGCCGGCTGCTGGTCAGCGACATTAAACGCCAATTTAGCGGACATCGCCGAGGACGACACCAACTCACGCATAGCGACGCGGTGAAACACCACCACGGGACGCAAAATAGGACCTGAGGGTCCTCCTGATCCAGTCGCAGGAGTTTACTATGAAGATGACCATAATCGCCCTCGCCACGGCCTTGAGCATGGGCGCCGCCATTCCCGCCTTCGCCGACCAGGGCCCCCCAGTGGAATCCCCGAACTCGCTGCCGCCGGGCTTCTACAACGGCGCCCCCGTTCAGGCGCGCCTGGGCCAGCCGCAGAGCCAGATCGACGCGATCCAGTCCAGCTCTGACAGCTCCGTGGCGTCCGGCTACTACAAGGACCACGCCGGGCAGGCGCCGGACGGGCTGCCGCATGCCACGGAAAACATGGGCCTGAGTGGCTAAACGATAAGCAACGTCGCCTCCGCCACGCACGGCCGGCCGTCTGATCGCGCGTTCCGTGACAGAGCGAGCCTGCACGATCGGACAGCCGACCCGAGCGACGCCCCCCTGAACGACTAACGCAGTATTTAGCTGAAATCAGCGGAGGCGGACCCGATTTTGATCGCAGAGACAGGGTGTAACCGCACACCTCCAGCACTCTGACACGGAGACAAGCCCCGTGACCCCATCGAAGGAGCCAGCCATGAAGACCACATTTTTCGTGCTTGCCGCCGCCCTCAGCCTCGGCGCCACCGCCCCGGCCTTCGCGGCAAAGGGCGCGGGAGCTCCGAATTCGCAGCCCAAAAGCTTCTACTCAAACACCTACTCGCGGCCGCAGACACTTAGCCAAAACAGCTACGCCGATCGCGAGCGGGTGAGCACCAACCACCCCGACCTGGCGGCTATTCGCCAGGAGGACGGCAAGTAAGCACAACGAACATTGTCCGAGGCACAACCGAACCCAAGGTGAAACCGCGGAACAGCGGAGCGGCCTGACCGGTTATCTCCGCGAAACCCAAAGGAGATTCAGATCATGGCCCGCTTTCCCATACGCGTCGCACTGCTGGCGATTATGGTCGGCTTCGGCCAAGCATCGGTTGCATTCGCCCAGAGCGCACCCACCCCCGGCACCCCATCCGCCAGCGATCCCGCCGCGGTCCCGGACCGCAATGGGAATATCTGGGGTGGGTTTGCCCATGAGCCGAACCCGAGCGCGGTGTTGCGCAAAGAGCAGGACGAGGGTATCGCGCCATCCCATCACCAGACCGAGAGCATCGATCGCCAGCTGGAAGAGGAAGAACAGCAGCTGATCCGCAAGGCCCAGCAACCCGCGACACTGCCACCCGCCTGATCCCGTCGGCAGGGCTGTTCACCAGTTCTAGATAAGATTGGTGCATTCCTCCAAGGCTCCTCCGGCCAAAACAGTCCCGGCCGGCGGCAATCTTCGCGGAATGGCACCAGCAGTGAAGCGCCAGAATTCCACCCAGCGCATCGGGGATTTGCGCGCGGCAATAACCTCTCTCTCACCCTATGTCGTGGAAGGGCGCATCGTCGCCGCGTCCGGATTGTCGGTCGAACTGGCCGGGCTGTCGAAACATCTCGCCATCGGCGACCGCATCACACTTGGCATGCGCGATGGCGGCCTGGTCCCCGCTGAAATCGTCGCGTTTCACGAAGGCCGTGCCCGCGCCATGACATTCGCGAGCTGCGACGGCCTGGGACCAGGCGGCACGGCACGCGTGCCCTGGCAGGCCAACGGCGCCGGCAACCGGCTCGCCGTAGCGGATTCCTGGATCGGCCGCGTGGTCGATCCGCTCGGCCGCCCGCTCGACAATCGCGGCGCGCTCGGCGCCGGCGACCATCCTTTGCCGGTGCGCGGCGCACCCCCGTCGGCCACCTCCCGCGCCCGCCTCGGCCCCCGCATCGATCTCGGGGTGCGTGCGCTGAACAGCTTCGTCACCTGCCGCCAGGGTCAGCACATCGGCCTGTTCGCCGGCTCGGGCGTCGGCAAATCCACCCTGCTGGCCATGCTCACCCGCCATTCCGACTGCGATGTCGCGGTACTTGCCCTTGTCGGCGAACGCGGCCGCGAAGTGCGCGAATTCCTGGAAGACGAACTCGGCCCCGCCGGTCTCGCCCGCTCCGTCGTCGTCGTCGCCACATCCGACACCCCGCCTTTGATGCGCCGGGATGCCGCCTACACCGCCATGACCATCGCCGAATATTTCCGCGATCGCGGCAAGAACGTCCTGCTGCTCATGGACCGTCACCCGCTTCTGCCTTGCTTTGCGCGCAATCGGCCTGTCCACCGGCGAGCCCCCCGCCACACGCGGCTACCCGCCCAGCGTCTTCGCCGAACTGCCGCGCCTGCTGGAACGCGCCGGCCCCGGCCAGGACCAGCAAGGGGGCTCCGGCTTCATCACAGCCATGTTTACCGTGCTGGTCGAAGGCGACGATCACAACGAACCGGTCGCCGACGCCGTTCGCGGCATTCTGGACGGCCACGTCATCCTCGACCGCCGCATCGGCGAACGCGGCCGCTATCCGGCGATCGACGTGCTCCGCTCCCTCTCCCGCACCGTGCCCGGCTGCAACAACCCGGACGAAAACGCCCTCACCCGCCGCGCCCGCGCCATCCTCGCGCTGCACGCCGAAGTGGCCGACCTCGTGCGCCTGGGCGCCTACCGCGCCGGCACCGATCCCGCCGTCGATGAAGCCGTACGCCTGGCGCCGCGCATCGAGGCATTCCTCGCACAGGGGCGCGAGGAAGTTAGCAGCCTGGCCAACAGTTCTTCGCAATTGGCCAAGGCGTTAGAGTAGAGTAAGATTAGAGTAGAGTAAGAAAAGTAAGGCCAGGGCTCTGCCCTGGACCCGCTCAAGGCGGAGCCTTGAGAATCCATTACTTTATTCGAGTGACTGGTTTCCTTTGGTTGAAGACCGGGATCTCGATGTGTTCAGTGGTGAATCCTAAAATCTTTGCCACCACGGAAATGCCTGCGGCGCAAGCAAGACATCCGATATCACCGGAAGGCCGTCGATCCAGCCTAGAGAGTCATGGATTCTCAAGGCTCCGCCTTGAGCGGGTCCAGGGCAGAGCCCTGGCCTTGCCTTACCCCTTCCCGCTCATCGGCCAGTCGACCCGCTCTTGTACCCTGAAGGGAATGGATGCAGACTCGCCCCCGCGGAACAGGGGATCAGAGCGATGCGGGCGATCATACGGGGACTGACCGACGCGGAGTTTGAGCGGCTGTATGGC
>DASXIW010000290.1:0-6530 GCA_036497785.1 Acetobacteraceae bacterium
TGGCGATGACCGGCACGATTATGGAGGCCGCGACGAAACCGAGCCGGCGCCAGATGCCGCGATACATCAGACAGGCATACAGCACGCCGAAGGCGATGGAGGCGATCAGGAAGCGCAATCCGGCGCAGGCCTCGGCCACGACGAAGCGCCCCTCGGGGATTTCGATGAAATAGGCGTCGACGACATGCGGGATGCCAAGAATACCCAACCCGACATCGATGAAATGCGCGGTGAAACCCTGCAGCGCCGGCGTGACGAAGGCGCCGAACGGTACAAGAAAGAAAAGATACAGCAGCGGCGCGGACAGCACGAAAAACATCCGCCTGCCCAGTACAGCCAGGAACAGCAGTTCCAGCAGGCTCATAGCGACGAGCTGCCGCCCTTCCATGATGCCCAACCAGTCCGCGGCCAGCCACGCCAGGGCGAGTGCAAGGACCGCCAACGTCACCGCCGGCATGGGCTGAACGGATACGCCAGCCAGTGTCGGCCTGCGGTCCATGGCCAGATAGATCGCGATGGGGATGACAAAGAAGCAATGGCTGTATGCGGTGGAGTCGATCCATGTCTGCACCGCCACCACCGCCTCGGTGTGGAACAGCAGGCCGAGCACGAGAAATCCGAGCAGCAAGGCGGGAACCACCGGGCGAATGACCGGCCATAGCGCGCCCGGGGCAACCTGCAAGGACGGCGTTGCGGTGGCGGCCGGCACGGTCTGGGCGGTCATGCGGCGTTCTCCATGCGATTCTACCCCAGGCCCGCACGATCGGGGGTCCCAGCAGCCCGGCCACCAGCAGCGGCAGCCGCTTCCAGGCAGCGATGAACAGGCGGTATTTCGTGTTCAGCAGGTTGATGTCCGGGATCGCGGCCCCGTCTGCCAGACGGAAGAAGCAATCCATCGGCTCCGGCGCGAAGCCCCAATTCTTCTTGAACGCAAAGGCGCCGGTGCCCAGCTTGCTGCGGCCGAAATCGAACAGCCGAAACCCGTGCGCGGCGGCGCGGCGCAGGACCTCCCAATACATAAAATCGTTGCCGTAGCGTTCCCGCGCGATCGTCCGGCCGCCCCCGTAATAGGGCAGCACCTGATCGCGGAAATAGAAATTCATCACCGACGCGATCGCCACCTCGCCATCCATGACGGTGACGATATCCGCCTTGTCGCCGAACACCTCCGCCAGCAGCCGGAAATAGTTGCGCCCGAAAACCGGCGTGCCGAAATTGCGCACGCTTTCCGCATAGATGCCGTGCAACCGGTCGGCGGGATGAGCCCGCGATCGATCCCCTTGCGAACCATGGCCCGCTGCTTGCGGGGGATCGCCTTGAGATTGGCCTCGTCATCCCGGGGAACGCCTTGCGGAATGACACATACAGGTCGGGCCTGGCCGGCCACTCCGCCTGGTCCAGCCAGTCCGGCGCCTTCTGGGAGCGGAATTCCACCCCCGGCACGGACAGGCGCCGCATCAGTGCCGCCGCATGCGCTGCCAATGCCGCGCCGGCTTCGCCATCCGCCGCCAGCGGGCCTCCATTCACGCAGAATGGCACGGAGATCAGCGAATTGCCGAACAGCCGCGTCGTCACTTGGGCCATCGGCAAGACGCCGACAATGACGCCATCGCGCTGGGCTATCGTGTAATGCGTGGCATGGCCGAAGGCGCGCGTAATCACCCGGCGCCAGGCCGCAAGGTGAAAAAAGGTTGCTTCCTCATGCGCGTTGACATACGCGTCCCAAGCCGGCTCGGCCGCCGCGTCCAATGTTTTGCAGATGAGCGCCATGGTCAGTTGGCAGAGCCGGGCGAGAGCATGTCGGCAAAGACCCGATCCACGCGGTCCCATGCGAAAATCGCGCAGCAGCCGGTCGATCCGGCCGACTGACCCGGCCCACGCTGATTTCGGTCGGCAGCCTGATCGAGCGCAAGGGCCATCATCAAACCATCGCGGCGATGCGGGAGCTTCCGGAATTCGCGCTGATAATCGTCGGCGAAGGCCCGGAGCGAGATCGGCTGGCCGCCCTGATCGCGCGGTTCGGACTCAACGATCGTGTCCGGCCGCTCGGCCCGCGACCGCACGCGGCGCTGGCCGCCTGCTACGGCGCGGCCGACACGATGGTACTGGCCTCCAGCCGCGAGGGATGGGCGAACGTGCTGCTGGAATCGATGGCCTGTGGCACGCCGGTGGTGGCCTGCAACATCCCGGGCAACCCCGATGTGGTCACCTCGCCGGAAGCGGGCCTGGTAATCCGCGAGAACACCCCATCCGGCATCGCCGAAGGCGTGCGGCGCCTGTTCGCCGCCCCACCCGACCGCGCCGCCACCCGCGCCTTCGCAGAACGCTTCGGCTGGGAGCAAACCTCCCAAGGCCAATTGCAGATTTTCCGCAAGGTGATTGATCAGCCCTCCTAAGCGGATAAGCGTTTTTTGCCTCTTTTTGCAGAAAAGAAGACCCTCAAAAGACTGTTCTTTTTGAAAAAAAAGAACCAAAAAACTTTTATCCGTCTGGCTTCGTTTCTGTCCTGCATTTGGCGGTCCCAATATGAACGAGACCCAGGTGATGATGGAGCTGCGCGACCCGCATCGGGTGCTGCTGCCCGCCTATGTCGCCGCGCTTCAGGCCGGTTGGTCGCCCGACACGACGCGCGATGTAAGCCGGGGGCAGCTTGCGGCGATCGCGGCCGACCCGGACGGTTTCCTCGCCAGCCTGTCCCGCACCGCGCCCAGCCCCCGCACCCTGCCAGATGGCCGGCAGGTCGAATGGCTGCCGGGAAAGAACTTCTGGATGTGGGTGGAAAAGCCGCAAGGCGGGTCGTTCTGCGGATCGATCAATCTGCGCTACCAGATCGGCACCGAGGCGCTGCCGCCGCATGTCTCAGGCCATGTCGGCTATGCCGTGGTGCCCTGGAAGCAGCGCCAGGGCCACGCCACGCGCGCGCTGCATCTGCTGTTGCCCGTGGCGCGGGCGGCGGGTCTCTCCCGCGTGTTGGTCACCTGCGATGACGACAACGCGGGATCGCGTCGGGTGATCGAAAAAAATGGCGGTATTCCGGCCGGCTGGGTGCCGCATCCGGACCGGCCGGGCATTGCCAAACTGCAATTCTGGGTGGCGACGGGCTGACGGCTCACTCAGTCTTTCCGCAACGCCTCGGCCAGGCTGGCCTTCGCCGATCCTGGCCGCAGCGGCTGAGGCTGGCTCGGCGCCGGCGCCCATCCCGTCATCATCGCCAGCCGCAGCGTCACCACGCGGCGCCCGCCCTGCTCAGGCAATGCCGCGAGCGCCGCCGGGAACAGGGCGCGCGGCGGAATCCGCCGGTCCCGCAGCACGACCGCGTTGCCCTCGCCGGATGCGCGCAGGTCGCGCAACAGAGCGATCGGATCGGCATAAAGCAGCGTCATTGTCTCCGCATCGGCCACCGGCAGCGCAAAGCCCGCGCGTTGCAGCAACGCGGCACAGTCGCGCAGATCGGGAAACGGCGAAATGCGCGGCGAGGCGCCGCCGGTCAGCTCGGATTCCGCCTCGGTCAACGCCGTACGCAGTTCGGCCAGCGATCCCAGCGCCGGCAGGCTGGCGAGCAGCAGCCCGTCCGGCTTCAGCGCCATGCGAAGCTGGATCAGCGCGCCAGGCAGGTCATTCACCCAATGCAGCGACAGGCTGGCCACCACCAGATCGAAACTGGCCGGCGCGAAGGGCAGAAATTCCTCGTCCGCCGCCACGCACGCGCCGCCATTGCGCGCCGCCATGGCAGGCGACAGATCGCAGCTCACCGTCGCGATGCCCCGCGCCCGCAGCGCCGGCGCCACCACGCCGCGCCCGCCCACATCCAGCGCGCGGGTAAAGCGGATGGAGATATCGTCCAGCCTGTCCAACAACCGTTCCGCCGCGTCGCGCAGGATCGGCTCCACCGCGTCCACGGTGGCGGCGGCGCGGTCACGATGGCGGCGCACCGCCGAGCGATCGAAAACATGCATGGTCATCGCACCGATGTGCGCCTGCGCGGCGTTGCTGCCAAGCCGTCCCGGCGCCTATTATGCCACCGCACAGGAGGATCCCGTCATGAACGCATCCGCCATCTCCGCCGCCCGTCCTGCCGCCATCGCCGCCGCCGTCGAGCGGATCCGCGTGATCGAGCGCAGCCAGGGCGTCACCCGCGACGCGCTGAACGCCATCATGGTGGAACTCAAGGCCCTGGCGGCGCAGCAGAATCTATTCCCCTCCAGCGAATTCCCGCCGCCGCCCGATGGCGAGCCTGGCAACCGCCGCTATCTGCTGCAGGAAGATCCGGACCACCGTTTCGCGCTGTACCTGAACGCGCTGAACCCGGGCAACGAGTCCAAGCCGCACGACCATACCACTTGGGCGGTGGTGGTGGCGGTGGATGGCCAGGAACTGAACAAGGTCTATCGCCGCACCGCCGACGCGCTGGTGGTGGATCACGAGGTGATGGTCGAACCCGGCACCGGCATCACCCTGATGCCCACCGACATCCACTCAATCCACACCACCGGCACCGTGCCCACGCGCCATTTGCATATGTATGGGTTGGCGCTGGAAAAGCTGGACAACCGCATGGCCTACGATCCCAAAACCGGCGAGGCCATCCCCTACAACGCCAATTTCATGCGTCCCACCGCAACCGCGCGCGCCTGACCCCCAAGCGCATGAAACCTGTCGACGCGACCGAACTGCGCGCCTGGATCGAGGACGGCCACGAACTGGCCATTCTCGATGCCCGCGAGGAAGGCGAGTTCGGCGCATCCCATCTGTTCTGGGCCGTTCCCTTTCCGCTGTCCCAACGGGAACTCAAACTGCGCACGCTGCTGCCCAACCGCGCCACGCGCATCGTCTGCGTCGATGACGGGCGGGGACTGGCCGCGGAACTCGCCGCCTTCCTCGAAGCATGTGGCTGCACCGATGTGCATACCCTCACCGGGGGTACGCCCGCCTGGCAAGCTGCGGGATATGTTCTGTTCAGCGGCGTGAACGTGCCCAGCAAGGCGTTCGGCGAATGGGTCGAGCACCATTACGGCACCGAGAGCATTGACGCCGCCGAGCTGAAATCGCTGCTGGACGACAACACAGACATGGTGGTGCTGGATAGCCGCACCTTCGACGAATTCCGCCGGATGTCGATCCCATCCGGCATCAGCGTGCCGGGCGGCGAACTCGCCTATCGCATCGGCGACCTCGCCCCCGATCCGAACACGCTGGTGCTGGTGAACTGTGCCGGCCGCACGCGCTCCATCATCGGTGCGGAAAGCCTGCGGCAGGCCGGTATTCCCAACAAGGTGTTGGCGTTGCGCAACGGTACCATGGGCTGGGAACTCGCCGGGTTCCGCCCCGAACACGGCCGCACCGACCGCTACCCCGCGGGCACCCCGGCCAGCGTCGCCCAAACACTGGCACGCGCCCGTGCCTTCGCCGAGCGATCTGGCGTGGGCGTGATCGGCCCTGCAGCGTTGGACGGGTTCGCGACCGATCCCACCTGCACGCTCTATGCACTGGACGTGCGCGACCCCGAGGAATTCGCGGCCGGGCATCTCGCCGGCAGCATCCCGGCTCCCGGCGGCCAGTTGATCCAGGCCACCGACCAATGGATCGCCGTGCGCCACGCCCGCATCGCCCTGATCGACGATGACGGCGTCCGCGCCCGCATGGCCGCTTCCTGGCTGCGGCTGATGGGCCATCGCGACGTGTTCGTGGTCGAAAACGGATTGCAGGCCGCCGCCCTGCCGCCACGGCCAACACTGCCCGAGGCGGGCGAGGTCGAGACGATCGACGCCGACACATTGGCGGCCGCCGGGGATGCCGTGGTGGTAGACCTCGCGAAAAGCATCGCATTTCGCGAGGGGCATATCCCAGGCGCGCTCTGGGGCGTGCGCAGCCGATTGAAGGCGCTGCGCGGCGCGCTAGCCGTGGCCAAGCTGGTGGTGCTGACTTCGCCGGACGGCATGCTGGCCCGGCTGGCGGTCGCCGAGGCGAAGGCGCTGACCCGCGCCCCGGTGCGGGTGCTGCGCGGCGGTACCCCCGCCTGGGTGAAAGCCGCCCTCAAGCTCGAGAAAGACCGCAACGATCCGCCCGACGAAGCCTGCATCGATTTTTATCTACGCCCCTATGATCGCAACAACGGCGTAGAGGCGGCGATGCGCGCCTATCTCAGCTGGGAAATCGATCTCATGCGCGAAATCGCGCGCGACGGCACAGTCCATTTCGGAATCGAGAGCAATCTGGCTTGAGGTAGAGTCGACGAGTGATATGATTGCCCCGGCGAATAAATCGCCACGGCAATGCGTCGCGCCGAAGCCAGCATGCTCTGGCGTTGCCAGCCCCTGGGAGAATTGATCCATGCACCGTGTTCGATGTCGCCAGCCAGATTTACGATCAACTGATCGAGATGCGGCGCGGCTCCTCCGAGCTGATGCCAGGGCTGGCCCAGTCCTGGACCATCGCGCCGGACGGCAAGTCCTACACCTTCAAGCTGCGGCACGGCGTGAAGTGGCAGTCCAACAAGTTGTTCACCCCCACCCGCGACATGAATGCCGACG
>DASXIW010000291.1:0-1773 GCA_036497785.1 Acetobacteraceae bacterium
GCTCTGCTCGTTCAGGCGGTCCACCGCAGCGTTCTGCGAGGTGTCCTCCCTGCCGCCCATACCGCCATGGCGGGTCATGGCCGAGCGGTGCGTGGATTCGCGGTCCATCGCGCCCATCGATTGGTTGTCGTCCGATGAACTCCTCATGCCAGGCGACATGTTGCTGCCCCGCCCGCTGGTGGAGTCATAGGCCGACGGGGAATTCGGCGCGTTGCCGGTGCCGGTATCCGCCGGGGACGTGTTGGTCTGGGCGAACGCGGGCACGGCCGCCAGCAATGCAGCGGTGCATACCGCCATGGGCAATCCTGCCTTTGCCATTGTTCATCTCCTTTCTCATATGACCGGGACCGTCGCGCGGCACCTGGGTATCGGACGACGAGGTCACTGCGCCGAACGCGCGCGATCACGCCGGGTTGCATGCGGGCCGATTTTACCATGGCGACGAAGGCCGCCGGGTTCGCACCAAACTTGCCGCAACCGGCGGGCTGCGCCATCGTGCCGGCGATCGGAGATCGTGACACAATGAGCCGCGTCCTGCATCGCTCCGGTGCCATTCCGCCCATCGCCGCCCGCGGCGAGGGGATTTTCCTGCACACCGAAGATGGCCGTGCGGTGATCGACGATTCGGGCGGGGCCGCGGTGGCCTGCCTCGGGCATGGCAACGCGCGCATTGCCGAGGCGATCGGGCGGCAGGCGGCAGCGATGGCGTATGCCCATACCGGCACGTTCTCCAACCAGCCGGCGGAGGATCTGGCCGAAATCATCCTGGAGGGCGAACCGGGCGGTTTGACGCGGGCATGGTTCTGTTCCTCGGGGTCGGAGGGCAACGAGGCGGCGATCAAGCTGGCGCGGCAGTATTTCCTGGAGATCGGGCAGTCACAGCGCGTGCGGACCATCGCTCGGCGGCAATCCTACCACGGCACGACGCTGGGGGCGCTGGCGGCCGGCGGCAACATGATGCGCCGGGCGTACTACGAGCCGATCCTGAGCCAGGCCCACAGTCTGGTGTCGCCCTGCTTCGCGTATCGTTTTCGCATGGACGGGGAATCCGATGGCCAGTACCTCGACCGGTTGATCGAGGAACTTGACGCCGAATTCCGCCGCGTCGGGCCGGAGACGGTGATGGCGTTCCTGGCCGAACCGGTCGTCGGCGCGACCACCGGGTGCGTGGCCGCCCTGCCGGGGTATTTCCGGCGCGTCCGTGAGGTCTGCGACCGCTATGGCGCATTGCTGATCCTGGACGAGGTGATGTGCGGGATGGGCCGCACCGGGACGATGCATGCCTGGGAGCAGGAGGACGTCGTTCCCGACGTCGAGGTGATCGCCAAAGGGCTGGGCGGCGGCTACCAGCCGATCGGCGGGATTCTGATCGCGGATCGCATTGTCCGGGCGCTGTCCGAGGGTTCGGGCGGTTTCCTGCACGGGCAGACCTATCAGGCCCATCCGGTGGCCTGTGCCGCGGCGCTGGAGGTGCAGCGGATCATCCGCGACGAGGGCCTGATCGCCAACGTTCAGGCGATGGGGCGCCGGTTGGAGGCGGGGCTGCAGGAGCGTTTCGGCAACCATCGTCACGTCGGCGACATCCGCGGCCGTGGGCTGTTCTGGGCGCTGGAGTTCGTGACCGAGCGGGTGAGCAAGGCGGTTTTCGATCTGGCCCTGAAGGTGAATGAGCGGGTGAAGGCGGAGGGCATGGCGCGGGGCCTCGCGACCTATCCGATGGGCGGGACGATCGACGGCAAGCGGGGCGACCACGTGATCGTGGCGCCGCCCTAC
>DASXIW010000292.1:0-5181 GCA_036497785.1 Acetobacteraceae bacterium
CAAGCGCTACGGCGAGACCCTCGCCGTCGACGATATCGGCTTTGACGTCGCCCCAGGCACCACGGTCGGGCTGCTCGGCGGCAACGGCGCGGGCAAGACCACCACCATCGCCATGCTGCTCGGCCTGTTGATCCCGACCGCCGGCAGCATTCGCATCCTCGGCCACGACATGGCGCGCGACCGCTTCGCTGCCCTGGCCCGGATGAATTTCTCCTCGCCCTACGTGGCCCTGCCGCACCGCCTCACCGTCTCCGAGAATCTGCGCGTCTATGGCCATCTCTACAACGTCCGCAACACCGATCGGCGCATCGCCGAACTCGCCGGCGAACTCGATCTACACGGCCTGCTGAACCGCGCGGCCGGCGAACTCTCCGCCGGGCAGAAAACCCGCGTGGCGCTGGCCAAGTCGCTGATAAATCGCCCGGAAGTGCTGCTACTGGACGAGCCGACCGCGAGCCTGGACCCCGATACCGGGGATCTCGTGCGCGGCTGGCTGGAGCGCTACCGGGCCGAGAGCGGCTGCACCATCCTGCTGGCCAGCCACAACATGGCCGAGGTCGAGCGCCTGTGCAGCCATATCCTGATGATGAAAAAGGGCCGCATCGTCGATCGCGGCAGCCCCGCCGAATTGCTGAACCGCTATGGCCGCGACGACCTCGAGCAGGTCTTCCTGGACATCGCCCGCAATCGTGGGCAGGAGGCGAGCGGGCGCCAGACGGAAGCGCGAGAGGCGGGCGCGCGGGAGGCAGCATCGTGACCTACGCCGCCGCCCGCCGCGTCTGGGGCCTGATGTATCGCCACATCGCGCTGTACCGCCGCTCCTGGCCCCGCATGCTTGAGCTCGCCTATTGGCCGACCCTGCAAATGTGCATCTGGGGCTTCACCGCCAGCTTCTTCGCCTCGCGCCTGGGCAACCCCGCCGCCATGGCCATCGGCGTGCTGCTGGGCGGGGTGTTGCTATGGGAAGTCGCCCTGCGCAGCCAGATGGGCGTGGCACTGAGCTTTCTGGAGGAGATCTGGTCGCGCAATCTCGGCCATGTCTTCGTCAGCCCCTTGCGCCCCAGCGAATTGGTGGCGGCGCTGATCGGCATGTCGGTGCTGCGTATGGTCGCCGGCGTGGTGCCGGCGGTACTGCTGGCCTGGGCCCTGTACGCCTTCAACCTGTTCACCCTCGGACCGGTGCTGATCCTGTTCGTTCTGAACCTGATGGTGATGGGCTGGTCGGTCTCGCTGGGCGTGGTCTCGCTCATCCTGCGCCACGGCGCCGGGGCGGAAGCTTTGGCCTGGTCCGTGCTGTTCGGCCTCACGCCGTTTTCCGCCGTGTTCTACCCGGTCTCTGCCCTGCCGGCCGCGCTGCGCCCCATTGCCTTCGCGCTGCCAGCCTCGCATGTGTTCGAAGGCATGCGCGCGGTGATCGGGCAGGGGGTGATCCTGTGGGGGCAGCTGGGCTGGGCGCTCGGGCTCAACATCGTCTGGATGGTGGCGGCGGCCTTGCTGTTCGCCCGCCAGTTCCGCGCGGCGCGCGAGCGCGGCGCCCTTCTCGTCATTGGGGAATAAGCATGTCCGCGACCCGCTTCTGGATGATCCGCCACGCGCTGGTGGAGGAAAACGCCCGCGCCAAACTGTACGGCGTCATGGATGTCGAGCTATGTCCCCATGCGCTGGACTCGGACATGCCCACCTACGCTGCCCTGGCCCGTCGGCTGCCCCGCCCGGCCTCCTGGGTGGTCACACCGCTGTCGCGCACCGTGCGCACTGCCGACGCCATATTCCGTGGCGGCTACCCGCGTGCCGAGGCCGAGGTTGAACCCGGTCTGCTCGAACAGAATCTGGGCGAATGGCAGGGCCTCCCGCATGCCGAGCTGCCGCCGAACCTCACCCTCCCCGCCCACGCCTTCTGGCCGATCGCCGGCCAAGAACGCCCGCCGAGCGGCGAGAGCTTCGCCGATGTGCTGCTGCGTGTCGGCGCCGCCATGGAACTTCTCGCCACCGCCCATGCCGGCGAGGATGTGGTGGTGGTCAGCCATGGCGGCGCGATCCGCGCCGCGGTGGCGCATGCGCTGGACACCGGCGCGGACAATGCGCTGCACCTCTCCGTCTCGAACCTGTCCTTGACCCGGCTCGAGCGGCAGCCGGCCGGCTGGCGCGTCATATGCGTCAACGAGATGTCGCATTTTTGATCGCGGGATTGTTTGCGGCCGGGTGAGAAATTCTGACACATCACATGAAACTTGCCTTGCAACGGCTTGCTGCGACAGTATCCCGCTACCAATTGACCGGCGCCGATTCGCTCGCCAACGTGGCTTCTGGCCCGCATCCGGAGATGCCGTATGATCCGCACCATCCTCGTCGCCCTGCTTGCGCTGTTGCCGCTCGTGGCCCACGCCCAAACCGAGCAGCAGGCTTTGGTCGACCGCGCCACGCTGACCGTGCAGGAGATGCTGTCGGGACAAGGCGGCATCGATGCGCGCCGGATGCTGCGCAACGCCCGCGGCGCCTTGATCTGCCCGCGCGTCTTCAAGGCCGGCTTCATCCTGGGCGGCCAGGGCGGCAATTGCATTCTGGTGGGCCGCGCCAACGGTTCGTGGTCCGGGCCCGCCTTCTACGGCATGGGTAGCGGCAGCGTGGGCCTGCAGATCGGCATCCAGGATGCCGAAGTCATCTTCATGGTGATGACCGATCGCGGCCTGCAGGCGCTGCTGGACAGCCAGTTCAAGCTCGGTGCCGACGCCACGGTGGCCGTGGCCACCATTGGCGGCGGCGTCGGCGGCGGCACCACGGCGGCGCTGCGGGCCGATGTCGTGGCGTTTTACCAGGCGCGCGGCCTGTTCGCCGGCCTGTCTCTGGATGGCAGCATGATCAGCGCCCGCAGCGACTGGAATCAGGCCTATTACGGCCAGCCAATGGGCGCGCAGAATATCGTCATCGGCATGAGCGGCCAGAACCCCGGAGCACAGCCGCTCCAGGAAATGCTCACCCAGTTCGCCGGCCAGCCCGAACAAGCCCCCGCCGGCGGCCCGCCGCCCGGCTATGTGCCTGGGCCGCCGCAGCCCCCGCTGCCGAACGCCGGTCAGGTCAGCATCGCGCCCTCCGGCAATGTCAGCGCCACCCCGCTGGCGCCACCCCGATAAACGACCGGACCCGAAACAACTGGCCCGGCTGCTCTAGTCGCCGCGCGGCGCCGAGATTAAGCTTGCCCGATGCCCACCGAACCGCCGTTCTGGAAAACCAAAACCCTGTCCGAGATGAACCGGTCGGAATGGGAATCCCTCTGCGACGGCTGCGGCCGCTGCTGCCTGCACAAGCTGCGCTTCGAGGAAACCGGCGACCTCGCTTTCACCAATGTCGCCTGCCGGCTGCTCGATCTGAAAAACTGCAGCTGCGGCGATTACGCAAGCCGCCAGCAACGCGTCCCGGATTGCGTGCAACTCACGCCGCGCGACCTCGCCGAAATCGACTGGCTGCCGCCAAGTTGCGCCTATCGCCGTCTCGCCGAAGGCAAGGACCTGGCCTGGTGGCATCCGCTCGTATCCGGCGATCCTGAAACGGTGCACACGGCCGGCGTATCGGTACGCGGTCGTGCCATCAGCGAACGCGACGCCGGCGGCCTGGAACAGCACATCGTCGATTGGCCCGGCCAGACGCCACGCGCGCCGCGCCGCAGCTCCACCAAAGCCGCAACGCGGAGCCGGGCAACCACACCAGCGCGCGGGACCAATCCGCCCAAGGAGGAAGAAAAGCCATGTTGAAGAATGCCCTGTTTGGCGGCGTCAACGCCGCGGTCACCACTGCGATGCGCGACGACCTCAGCGTCGACCTCGACCTCACCGCCGCCCATGCGCGCTGGCTCCTCGCCAATGGCTGCAATGGCCTCGGCATTCTCGGCACCACCGGCGAGGCCAATTCCATCGGCGTCGACGAACGCATCGCCGTCATGGAAGGCATCGTCGCTCGCGGCATTCCGGCCGGTGTGCTGCTGCCCGGCACCGGCACGCCCGCCATCACCGACACTGTGAAACTCACCCGCCGCGCCGCCGAACTGGGCTGCCGCGGCGCGTTGCTCCTGCCGCCCTTCTTCTACAAAAACCCCTCCGATGACGGCCTGCTCGCCTATTTCAGCGAAGTCATCCAGCGCGTCGGCGGCGACATCAAATTCTATCTGTATCACTTCCCGGCCCAGTCCGCCGTGCCCTTCGGCATCGACCTGATCGGCCGCCTGCTCGCCGCCTACCCCGGCAAGGTGAAGGGCATCAAGGATAGCAGCGGCGATTTCGCCAACACCAAATCCTACGCAGACCATTTCGCCCGCGACGGGTTCGAGGTGTATTGCGGCGACGACGGCGCGCTGCACAAACTGCTCCATGCCGGCGGCGCCGGCTGCATCACCGCGGCCGCCAATGTCGGCAGCGCCGTCAGCGCGCAGGTCTATGCCAATTGGGACAAACCCGAAGGCGAAAAGGCCCAGATCCTGCTGGCCGCCATCCGCAAGGCCGTCACCTCCGCTCCCCTCATCCCGGGCCTGAAGGCCTTGGTGGCGCGGCATACCGGCCAGTCCGCCTGGGCCAATATCCGCCCACCCCACATGAAACTAACCCCCGCCGAAGCGGCCAAACTCTTCGCGACGTTCGATGCGTGCGGATTTAGCTTGGCGGCGGCGGCTTAGCGAAGGGGAAGGCAAGGCCAGGGGCTTGCCCTCCGGTGCCATTCCAGCGGCGAAGCAAGCCGCTGGAACCTTCGGCACCTCCGCCCCTGGACCCCGGTAAAGGCGGAGCCTTTACAATCCGGTACTTTTTGGCCGGGGTGAGGGCCTTCGACTGGAATTGGCGTTTTGTTTTGCGCCGCAGACATCAAAATCTCCCGCGCGCCGGCGCCCGGATGGCCGCATTAATGATGGGCTTCGCCGCGCCCGGCGCCAAGATCTTGCGCTGAACCGAAGGAAGCCGCCCAAACCGGGTCCGGAATTGTCAAGGCGCCAGCTTGACCGGGTCCATGGCAGAGCCATGGCCTTCCTTAGCTTCCCGCGCCAACCCCTATGACATTCCTATAGCCGTCCTCCCGCCGCTTCATCGCTTTCCTATGCCTAACCGTCGAGTTTCCGGGTTCCAGTTGTTGAGAACGGGGCCAGTCATGCTTGAC
Organism: Acetobacteraceae bacterium; assembly: GCA_036497785.1. Classification (GTDB taxonomy): domain Bacteria; phylum Pseudomonadota; class Alphaproteobacteria; order Acetobacterales; family Acetobacteraceae; genus DASXIW01. The sequence goes on from DASXIW010000292.1 coordinate 5,137, forward strand.
GTGATCTTTCTTGCTCTCGGGATAGGCGGTTTCGCCGTCTGCCTG
>DASXIW010000293.1:0-20573 GCA_036497785.1 Acetobacteraceae bacterium
CGCCGGACGCGACCTGGGCGCTGATCTCGGCCAGATGCAGGTTCATCGCTTCGGTGTTGACGGTGGGCAGCACGAGGGCCGCGCCAATCCCTCGCGCGGGACAAACGGCGCCGAACTCCCCTCTCCGGCAGGTTTTTCAGACCCTCCACGCCACGTTCGTTGTAGTGATGCACCCAATCGCGCAACGTCTGCCGGTCCATGCCCGCCGCCCGCGCTGCATCGGTCCGATTATGCCCCTCCAGCACCAGAGCAAGCGCCAACATCCGCCGCGCTGCAGCCGCGTCCTGGCTGCGTGCCGCCGACGCCCGTAAGCCCTTCAGATCCAACTCTGTCCGCGTGATCGCCAATGTCATCGCTGCCGTCCCTTGCCGATCTCCGCAGCGAATCAAACGACATCGCACTCCTCCGACTCACATTCGAGTCAGCCCATCAGGCGGGTGGTATTACTTCTCGCGGCTGCGGTTTCTTGCTTCGGTTGAAATCCCGCAATCTCGATTTGGGGAGCGGCGAAGCCCCCGGAATGCCGAGCGACCGGAACGCCCTGAACGGCGGTCGCACGGTTCGATTGCCTGCGGCGCAAGAAGATCCAAGCGAGAGAGTAACGGGATCAAAGGCGCTTCTGCCCCTTTGCGGGTTGGGGCAGAGCCCGACCTTCTCTTGAAGCCCGCTCTCAAACAGCCCTCACGCGATAGATGACGCCGCCGGTGCTGAGCCGCGCGTTGTCATGCCGGCGGCATGCTGGCGCAGCAGATGTTTCTGTACCTTGCCGGTTGAGGTTTTCGGCAGGTCGGTGAACACGAACGTTCTGGGCATCTTGAATCCGGCGAGATGCTGGCGGCAGAAATCGGTCAGTTCCGCTTCCGTGGCTGGCGTGCCCGGGCGCAGGGTGATGAAGGCGCAGGGGGTTTCGCCCCAGGTCTCGTCGGGCCGGGCCACCACGGCCGCCTCCAGCACCGCGGGGTGGCGGTAGAGCACATTCTCCAGTTCCAGGCTGGAGATGTTTTCGCCGCCGGAGATAATCAGATCCTTCGAACGATCCTTCATCTCCACATAACCGTCCGGGTGCAGCACGGCGAGGTCGCCGGTATGCAGCCAGCCACCGGCGAAGGCTGCCTCGGTGGCGGCTGGGTCTTTGTGGTAGCCCTTCATCAGCGTATGCCCCCGGAGCAGGATCTCGCCCACCGTGCGCGCATCGGCCGGAACGGGCGCCAGGGTGGCGGGATCGGCGACGATGAGGTCCGAGATGCCATAGGAGGGCAGCCCCTGGCGCGCCATCAGTGCCGCGCGCGCGGGCAGCCTCAGCCCGTTCCATTCCGCCTTCCAGTCGCAGGCCAAAGCGGGGCCGTAGGTTTCGGTCATGCCGTAGGCGTGGATGATGCGGAAGTTGAGGGCTTCCATTTTTTCGAGCAAGGCTGGCTGGGGCGGGGCGCCGCCCACGGCGAAGGTGACGACGTGATCGCTGCGGCGGGATATTTTCCGCGCCGCCTCCCGCAGCAGGTTCAGCACGATCGGCGCACCGGAAGCGTGGGTCACACCGTGTTCGTCGATCAGCGCGAACACCGCTGCCGGGTCCATCCGCCGCAGACAGACATGCGTACCGGCCAGGGCGGTGATGCACCAGGTGTGGCACCAGCCGTTGCAATGAAACATCGGCAATGTCCAGAGATACACGGGCTGATGGCCCAGGCGCAGCAGCGACAGATTGCTGATGGCGTTCAGATAGGCGCCGCGATGGTGATAAAGGACGCCCTTCGGCGCACCGGTGGTGCCAGAGGTATAGTTCAGCGCGATCGCATCCCATTCGTCCCGCAGGGGGACGGGGCGAAAATCGGGATCGCCCTCCACCAGAAACTCCTCGTAATCCAGCGCGCCGATCAGGCGGCCGCCGGGGAAGGCGGGATCGTCGATATGCACCACGAGCGGGGGGGCAGGCAGCAACGCCAGCGTGGCCTGCGCGACATCGCCCAATTCGCGGTCGACGATGAGCACGCGCGCCTCGCCATGCGCGAGGATATGCGCGACGGTCGCGGCATCCAGGCGGGTGTTGATGGCGTTGAGCACGGCCCCCAGCATCGGCACGCCGTAATGCGCCTCCAGCAGCGCCGGCACGTTGGGGGCGAACACGGCGACGGTGTCGCCATAGCCCACGCCGCGTTGTTGCAGCGCGGAGGCCAGGCGGCGGCAGCGTTCGGCAAAGGCGCGATAGGTGAGGCGGCGCGGCCCGGCAATGACGGCGATGCTGTCGGCAAAGCCAGCCTCGGCCCGCGCGAGCAGGCTCAGCGGTGTCAGGGCCGAAAAATTGGCGGGGCGCCGATCGAGATGCGGTGCGGGGCTTGGCTGAGCATTGTCGGACCGGATCATTTTTGTGACCTTCTTGCGGCCGGGAAGATTGTTTTTATCCCGTTGTTGCGTCAATGCTCGCGCAATGCCTTGGGATTGCTGATGGCGCAGCGGGCGCGGGCCAGATCCATCAGCAATGCGCCGACCGTCGCCGCGCCTTCCATACCGGGATCGTAGCGTCCGGCGCGAATGTCCAGCGACAGCTGGCGCAGCGGATCGGCGCCGCTCGCCACGGCGCACAGGCGCGCGTGCAGGGCATCGGAGAGGTCTGCGCCCGCCTGTAATTCACGCTCGACGATGGCGATGGCGCGCAACACCATCAGCCCCTGCACACGGCTTTCCGCCGGCAGAAAGGGCAGGATTTCCTTCTGGACGGCCTCTCGGGCGGCGGCCAGTAATTCGGCGCCGCCGGGTTGCTCATTCATACGCCTGCTCCCGCACCATTCGCATCACATCAAGCTCCAGCTCCGGCACCACATGCCCGGTCAGCGCCAGTTCCAGGCTCGCCTCGGCGCCGGACAGATGGCGCTGGGCCTGGGATGTCGCGATCACCGCCCAGCGTATCGTCGCCAGCAGCGCCCACCACGCCACCTGTGCGGGGTCGATCCGCCGCCCGGCTTCGGCCTCGTAGGCGGCGGCGAATGGTGCGAACGGACCGATGCCGCCCACGGTCATGGCGTCATTGCCGAAGCGCCAGCATGGCGCGCATAGCCAGCCAATATCCTCGTGCGGATCGCCGCAGGCGGCGAATTCCCAATCCAGCACGCCGCTGATGCCGGCTTCGTCCACCATGAAATTGCCGGTGCGAAAATCATTGTGGCACAGCACGACATCGCCGGGCGGGGGTGCGCGCCGTTCCAGATGGCGCAGGCCCCATTCCAGGATCGGGCGCGCCGTCGGCTGCCGGTCCAGCGCCGCGCGCAAGCTTGCGATCGCTCGGTCGGCGGCCGGCGCCGTGGGCACTCCCCCGAGAAACGCCAGATCGTCGCGCGGCGGACGGATGCTGTGGAGGCGCGCTAGCTCCCGCCCGAGCGCCGCCGCGAGCGGCGTGCGCCCACCGCCCAGCGTCTCGCTGCGGACGATGCGATGCGCCTGGGTGACGCCCTCGATCCGCGCCATCAGGAAAAACGGACCACCGATCACAGAATCGTCCGCGCACAGAAACAGCGGCCGGGGCACCGTGACCCCGGCTTGCGCGGCCGCCTTCAGCAGCGCGAATTCCTCGGCGCGGGGACGGCTGACATCCAGCTTGCCCGCGCTGTCCCGGCGCAACACCCAGGCATGTTCCCCTGCCCAATCGCCGCCCTCGACCGCGACCGACACCGCCCAATTCTGTTGGATCGCCCCACCGGTCAGCCGGCACCAATCCGACAGTCTCACGGCGCGCGCCGCCAGCACGCAGCACAACCAGGCGGCGATGCGTGAGATTGCCGCCTCATCCATGGCCGCCGGCGCCCCATTCCCAGAAATCCAGCCGCTCCCGGCGCAGCGTGTTGGCCAGCACCATCTGGTGCACCTCGCTCGCGCCATCGACCAGTCGCGCCTGGCGGGCATAACGATAGATCCATTCCAGCGGCGTGTCCGTGGAATAGCCCTTCGCGCCGAGCAATTGCAGCGCGGTGTCCACGGCGCGCTGCAGCGCGTCCGCCACCACCACCTTGGCCATGGAAACTTCCTTGCGCGCGAAATCGCCCTGGTCGAGCTTCCAGGCGGCGTGCATCGTCAGCAGCCGGCCTTGCTGGATATCCAGCGCGGCCTTGCCCAACATGGCTTGCACGCTTTCATGGTCGGCGAGTTTCGCGCCGAAGCTGGCGCGCGTTTCGATATGGGCGATCGCGATCTCCAGCGACCGCTTGGCCAGACCCAGCCAGCGCATGCAATGCGTCAGCCTCGCCGGACCCAGGCGGATCTGCGTCAGCTTCAACCCGTCGCCCACCGCCATCAGCAGGCTCTCGTCGGGGATTTCCAGCCCGTCGAAGGCCAGCTCGCAATGCCCGCCATGTTCTTCCGGCCCCATGATCGGAATGCGCCGCACGATGCGCCAGCCCGGCTGGTCCGCATGGAATAGGAAAGCCGACAGGCCCCGGCGGCTGTCGTCGGAGGTGCGGGCGACGATGATGAAATGCTTCGCGGCCCCGGCCCCGGTGATGAACCATTTGCGGCCCCTGATCACCCAGCCCGCATTGCCGCGGGTGGCGGTGGTGTAGGTCAGCGAAGGGTCGGACCCGCAACCATCCGGCTCGGTCATGGCGAAGGCGCTCTGCACCGCGCCATCCACGATCGGTTGCAGCCATTTTGCCTTTTGTTCCGGCGTGCCGACCCGTTCCAGCAGCATCATGTTGCCGTCATCCGGCGCTGCCGAGTTGAACACGATCGGCCCGAAGATGGAGCGGTTCATCTCCTCGTAGCATGCCGCCATGCCGGTCATGTCCAGGCCACGGCCACCGCGCGCGACGGGCATCTGCAACGCCCATAATCCCTGCGCCTTTGCCTCCGCGCGCAGCGCCTGTAGCAGCGGCGGCGCGAGGTTCTCATGCGCGTCGTAGGAAGCCGGGTCCGATTCCAGCGGGATGATCCGGCTGTCCACGAAGGCGCGGATGGCGACCCGCAGGGCCTCGATATCGGTCGGCAGGGAGAAATCCATGGGAAGCCCTCTCAGAGCGCGCTGATGGAATGGCCGCCATCGACGACAATGACGGAGCCGGTCATGTGGCGGCCGGCGTCGGAGGCCAGCAGCAAAATCGGGCCGGTGAGATCGTCGAGGGTGCCGAGGCGGCGTTGCGGCACGCGTTTGAGCATCGCTTTACCGGCCTCGGTTTCGAGATATGCGCTTGTGAGGTCGCTCGTGATGTAGCCGGGGGCGAGCGCATTTACCCGGATGCGATGGCGCGCCAGTTCCAGCGCCATCACCCGCGTCAAATGCTCCAGCCCGGCCTTGGCGGCGGCGTAAGGCGCCACCGCGCCCGCCGTGCGGCGCCCGACGATCGAGGTGATGTTGACGATGCTGCCCGGCCGCTCCGCCGCCACCAGCCGCCGCGCCACTTCCCGCGCCATCAAGAAGGCGCCGCGCAGATCGACATTCATCACCGCATCCCAATCCGCGGCCTGCTGATCCAGGAGCGGGCGGGTGATAGCAATCCCGGCATTGTTGATCAGAATGTCGCACGGCCCGAACGGCACCGAGGCCGCATCGATCGCCGCAATCAGACCGGCCTCGTCGCTGACATCCAACGCCACCGCCGCCGCCCGCTCACCCAGCCGCGCCGCCTCCTCCGCCACCAGCGCATGACGCCGCGCGCCCATAACCACCGCCGCCCCGGCCGCATGCAGCACGCGCGCGATATGCAGCCCAATGCCGCCGGAGGCCCCCGTGATCAGCGTCACCCGCCCGCTCAGCGAAAAAATCTCGGCAAGCCGACATTGCGGCATTCGTTCCCTCGCCCCCCGCTGCCCAAAGGGCAAACGGACAAAAGTTTTTTGGTTCTTTTTTTCAAAAAAGAACAAGAAAGCTAAGCCCTTCTTTTTTGCAAAAAAGAAGCAAAAAACTCTTCTCCGATTACGCCCTAGAAATCGGTGTCCGACAGGGACATCAGGGGGGCTGCGCCGGAGGTCAGGGCTTGGTCCAGCGATACGGTTTGCGGCAGGATGCGAGCCATGAAGAAGCGGGCCAAAGCGAGCTTGCGACGATTCTGCGCAGCGTCGCCCTTGGCCAGCGCCAGCAGGGCCATGCGCAGGCACATCCAGCCCAGCGCGACGAGGCCGAACAAGCGAAGGTAATCGGCGGCTGCGGCGCCGGGTTCGGCGGGATCGCGTGCCGCCCGGGCGGCCAGCCGGGCGGTGGCGCCTTCCAGCCGCGCCAGGGCCTCGGCGAGCGGGGTGGCGAATTCGGCGGCGCCGGGCAATGCGTGGGCAGCAGCCAGCGTGTCGTGCATCAGGGCGAAGAAACGGCGCGGCAGGGCGCCATCGTCCGGGAGGACCTTGCGGCCGACCAGGTCCATGGCCTGCACGCCGTTGGTGCCTTCGTAGATCTGCGCGATGCGGGCGTCCCGCACCAGTTGCTCCATGCCCCATTCGCGCACATAGCCATGCCCGCCCAGCACTTGCTGCCCGAGCACGGCGGATTCGAAGCCGAGATCGGTGAACAGCGCCTTGATCACCGGCGTCAGCAGCGCCACCAGCCCATCGGCCGCTTCCCGCCGGGCGGCGTCCGGGTGGCGGGCGGCGATGTCCATTTCCAAGGCCGTCCATATCGCCAAAGCGCGGCCGGGCTCGGTGAAGGCACGGATCGTCAGCAGCATGCGGCGCACGTCGGGATGCACCAGAATGGGCTGCGGCGGGCCGCTCTCCTGCCCGGGCGCACGGCCTTGCAGGCGCGTCTTCGCATAGGCGGCCGCACCCTGATAGGCGGCCTCGGCGATGCCCAGGCCCTGAATGCCGACAAATAGCCGCTCCGCGTTCATCATGGTGAACATCGCCGCCAGCCCGCGATGCGGCGCGCCGACCAACCAGCCCAGCGCGCCGTCGTAATGCATCACGCAGGTGGGCGAGCCATGGATGCCCATCTTGTGCTCGATCGAACCCACCGACATGCGGTTGCGTTCGCCCGGCGTGCCATCGGCGGCGGGCAGGAATTTCGGCACCAGGAACAGGCTGATCCCGCGCGTGCCGGGCGGCGCATCCGGCAGGCGGGCCAGCACGAGATGGACGATGTTCCCCGCCAGATCGTGATCGCCGGCGGTGATGAAGATCTTGCTGCCGGTGAGACGGTATCCGGCATTACCCGCCGGCTCGGCCTTGCAGCGCAGCAGGCCGAGATCGGTGCCGGCATGCGCCTCGGTCAGGGCCATCGCACCTGTCCAGTGCCCGGCCACCATGTTGGCCAGATAGGTTTGCTGCAACGCAGCATCAGCGTGCTGGGCGATCGCTTCCACCGCGCCGCGCGTCAGGCCGGAAAATAGGCCGAAGGAAAAATTCGCCGCCGCCAGCATTTCATCGAGCAGGAGTTGCAGTGCACGCGGCAATCCCTGGCCGCCATGGCTGGTGGCATGCGACAGGCTGGCCCAACCGCCATCCACGAGTGCCGCATAAGCCTGGGGGAAGCCGGTGGGGGTGGAGACCACACCGTTTTCCAGCCGGCACCCTTCCTCGTCGCCGGTTCGGTTGAGCGGCTGGACCACCTCGGCACAAAACCGTCCGGCCTCGTGCAGCACGTCCTGCATCAGCGCCAGCGACACCGGCTCGCCATCCGGTAGCGCGGCGAGAGTGCCTTCGGCATCAAGCAACGGGCCGAGCAGATACGACATCTCCGCGATCGGGGCCGTGTAGGCGGGCATGGCAGTTTCCTTCCCCTTTTTTGCTTGCATGGCCCGGCTGGGCGGCTGGTGTCCAGCGATTACCCGCCGCACGCCGCCATGGCTTTCGCCATATGGGCTGGAACCGGCGCCGTTGCGCTCAGCAGCGGATTCAGTCGCAACGTGATGGCGCGGGCCAGAAGATGCAGAGGCGCGCCGCCCGCGCCGTAGATCGCGTCACCGAGCAGCGGGCAACCAAGTGCGGCGCAATGGACGCGGATCTGGTGGGTGCGGCCGGTGCGGGGGCGGAGTTCGAGCCAGGAGAGGCCATCGGACTGGCCACACAGCACCCAATCGGTGACTGCGCGTTGGCCGGTGGGAGCGATGAGCATGCGCCAACCCGTGCGGCCGGTTTGCTTGAGCAGCGGCGCGTCGATGGTGCCGGACATGCCTTGAGGTGCGCCGGTGACGATGGCCCAGTAGGTTTTCTCGGCGTGGCCGGCGGCGAATTCGGCCTGCGCTTCATGCAGGGCAGCACGGCGCAAGGCGACGACCAGGCAGCCGGCGGTATCGGCATCCAGCCGATGGGCGAGCCATGGCCCGTCGCGGCGGCGGGAGAGGTGGGGGAAGCAATCCTCGACGCTGGGGCCGCCGCGCGGCCCAGGATGGACAGGCAAGCCGGCGGGCTTGTTCAGCACGGCGAAGCGCGTGTCCTGATGAAGAATTGGTATGTGCATGCCGGCGGAGGTTGACAGGACACCACGCCCGGCGGAAGCGGGGCGCATGAAGTCCGATACCATCTGTGGTGTGCAGCCCGTGGCCGCCTTGTTCGCCCGCCGGCCGGATGATGTGCAGCGGCTTTTCCATCTGCCCGAGTTGCGACCGATCGCCGGACCGCTTTGCGCCATGCTCGCCACGGCGCGCAAACCCTATCGGATGGTGGATGCGGCAGAGCTGGAGAAAATCGCCGGCACGCCGCATCACGGCGGCATCGTGGCGGTGGCGAGGCCGCGCGTGCCGGTGATTTTCGACGGCGCGCAGCCGCCGCGCGGAAGGCTGCTGCTGGTGCTGGATGGCATCGGCAACCCGCATAATCTGGGAGCGATTGCCCGCAGTGCGGCGTTTTTCGGCGTGCAATCGCTGCTGATCGCCGAGGGGATCGGCCACGCCATGCCGTCCGACGCCGCCTATCGCACTGCCGAGGGCGGGCTGGAATATCTGGATCTTTATCGCACGCGCGACCTGCCGCGCGCCCTGGCGCTGCTGGAGCCGCATTACCGAACCGTGGCGACGTCGTTGGGGCAGGCGGCGATCCCGCTGGCCGATCTGCCGCGTGATCGGCCGGTGGCGCTGGTGCTAGGCAATGAGGAAAACGGCGTGTCCGAAGCGGTTCTGACGGCCTGCCGGCGCCAGGTTCGCATCCCGGGATCGGGCCGGGTACAGAGTTTGAATGTGGCGCAGTCGGCCGCCGTGCTGCTGCACGCACTGGGGTAGCCGCGTGCTGCTGCACGCTGTGAGTTAGCGCGTGCGGTCGCACGCGTGTGGGTGATCGAAAGGATGTCTGAGATGCGTATTCATATTCAAACCGGCCAGAACATGACACAGGAGATCACCCCTGACGTCTGGCAGGCCGGACTGGCGCGCGCCGAGATGACGGATGCGGGTTTGGCCGTGAGCTTCGGCGCCGCCCGCGAGGAATTCGCGGCGGCGATCGGCGAGACCGAGATCCTGATCGCGGGCGGCGGCACGGTGGGAAAGCTGCTGCCGTTCAATGCACCGCGCCTGAAAATGCTGTTCTCCACCTCAGCCGGGGTGGACCAGCTGATGCCGTTCGACTGGATGACGCCGGGTGCCGTGGTGCTGAACAATAGCGGCGTGCATTCCATCAAGACGGGCGAATACGTGGCGATGGCGCTGGTCATGCTGAATGCGGGCCTGCCGGATTTCATCGCCAGCCAGCATGCGCACAAATGGGAGCGGCACATGACGCCGAGCCTGCGCGGCCGCCGGGTGACGGTGGTGGGCACCGGCGCGCTGGGCGGGGCGGCGGCGGAACAGGCGCGGCATTTCGGGGCGATCGTCACCGGCGTCTCGCGCACCGGGGCGGTGCATCCACATTGCGACCACATGCTGACCACAGACGCGCTGGACGGCGTTCTGCCCACCACGGATTGCCTGATCCTGGCGGCCCCGCTGACGTCGCAGACCAATCAGCTGCTGAATGCCCGCCGTATCGCGCTGCTGCCCAAAGGTGCCGGGGTGGTCAATGTGGGGCGCGGCGAGCTGGTGGAGCAGGATGCGCTGTGCGACCGGCTGGATGATGGGCACCTGTCCGGCGCGGTGCTGGACGTGTTCGTGCCGGAGCCGCTGCCGCCGGGGCATCGGGTGTGGACCACACGCAACCTGGTGGTGACGCCGCATGTCTCAGCGGGTGATCCGCTCACCTATTATCCGGACACGCTGGATATCTTCTTCAAGAACCTGAAGCTGTGGCAGGCCGGCAAGCCGCTGCCGAACCTGGTGGATACGACCCACGGCTACTGAGGACTGATAATGGCGGCTGACCCCCAATGAGGGGTCAGCCGCGAGCCGACCAGGCGAACGTCAGCTCGTGCTTGTTGTGGAACAGGTGCATCACGCGGCCGCCGGGAATGGCGGCGAAGGCTTCGGCGGCCGCGTGATCCGTCTCGCCCTGGAATTTCAGCGTGCAGACGATGTGCCGGGGCGCACTGGCGGCGATCCAGGCCTGGACCAGGGCAAGCAGCCGGTCCGGATAGGCGATGATGTCGCTGAACAGCCAATCGACTTTTTCAGGCGGCAGGGCGAAGGCGCTGCCTTCGCGCCAGACAACACCCGGCATGGCCGCCACGCGGGGCGCGAGCGGGGCCTTGTCGATGGCGGTGACATGGGCGCCGAGGGCGGCAATCGCCCAGGTCCAACCACCCGGGGAAGCTCCAAGGTCGAGGCAGGTTTCGCCCGGGACGGGATGGGTGCCGAGCCGGGTGCAGGCTTCCCACAGCTTCAAATAGGCGCGGCTGGGGGGGGCGATATGGTCCTCCTCGAACACACATTCCCCATTGACGAACGGGCTGGTCTTGGCCGGGCTGGCCAGCATCCGGTCCGGCGCAAGCAGGGTCCAGGCGCCGAGATGCGATGCGGGCGCAGGCTCGGGGAAGATCAGCGGACGCGCCTTGACCGGCGGCAGATGGCCGGCGATCAGCGCCATGCGGCGGTGATGCGCGACCGGATAGGCGGACCAGTTGCGCTGGAGCGCGCGCAGCGCCGTGGCGGCGGATTTCACCGAGGCGATGTCGATCTCGCGCGGATCGGTCCAGACATCCAGCGCCCAGGCGGCGGCGACCGGCGGCTGGGGCGACAAGGCCAGCCGCCCATGCCAGCCGGCGATGATGATACCAGCGCGGCCGAGTTCCTCGGCCAGAACGGCTTCCAGCCCCTCAGGCGCCAGATAGGCGGCGGCAATCATGCGCGGCGGCGCAGCGCCGAGATCGCCAGCAGCAGCCAGCCGAGCATGAGGATCGTGCCACCGGTCGGGGCTACGGAAGGCAGGCGGGTGCCGGCCAGCGCGATGGCGTAAACCCCGCCGCAGAACAGCACGAGGCCAATGACGAAAGCCGCCCCGGCGAGTTGGGCGAGGCGCCCACCGCGCGGCGCCCACAGGCCGGTGAACAGCAGCGCCAAAGCATGCCAGCCTTGCATCTGCACGCCGTCGCGCAGCATTTCCAGCCGCGCCCCATCCAGCCCCGCATGGGCCGCCACGGCGGCCAAAGCCACGGCGCCCAGGCCCGCGATCGCGCCCAGGCCAATCCATAATCTGTCCATGATGGTTATCTACCGCCTCATGGAGTGTTCCGCCATGCGCCCGGGCTGTATAGAATCGGCCCATGCCACGCGGTGACCTGTTTCCCGAAATCGGACCTTTCGAGACCGGCTACCTGCCGTTGACCGACGGGCATGTGATGTACTGGGAGCAGGTGGGCAACCCGCGCGGCCTGCCGGTGCTGTTCCTGCATGGCGGTCCGGGGGCCGGCGCCGGCACGGTGCATCGGCGGTTCTTCGACCCGGATTTCTGGCGGGTGACGATCTTCGACCAGCGGGGCGCCGGACGCTCGCGGCCGCTGGGTAGCCTGTCGGCGAACACCACGCCGCATCTGGTGCGCGATATCGAGACGCTGCGCCGTGCGCTGGGAGTCGACCGATGGCTGTTGTTCGGCGGCTCCTGGGGTTCCACGCTGGCGCTCGCCTATGCCCAGGCGCATCCGGAACGTGTGTCCGCCTGCGTGCTGCGCGGGGTGTTCCTGGGGCGGCCGATCGAGGTGGAGTGGTTCCTGCACGGGCTCGCCGCGATATTTCCGGAGGCACACGCGGCCTTCGCGGGGTTCCTGCCGGAGGCTGAGCGGGGCGACCTGCTGGGCAGCTACCTCAAGCGGCTCAGCGACCCCGATCCTGCCGTGCATATGCCGGCGGCGCGGGCATGGTCGGTCTATGAGGGGTCGTGCAGCACCTTGCTGCCAAGCCACGAAAGCGTGCTGTCCTTCGCGCAGGATCGGACCGCTTTGGGGCTGGCGCGGATCGAGGCGCATTATTTCACCCAGGACCTGTTCCTGCCGGAAGGCGGGCTGCTTGGCGGCATGGACCGGATCGCGCATATCCCCGCCGAAATCGTGCAGGGACGCTATGACATGATCTGCCCGGCGCGGACGGCCTTTGAGCTAGCGGCTTCCTGGCCGGCGGCGCGGCTGACGGTGATTCCGGATTCCGGGCATTCCGCCCTGGAACCGGGGATGCGGCGCGCACTGGTCGCCGCCGTGGAGCGGTTTCGGCAATATATCTGACAGGAGAGACGGCCGATGAAACTGGGTGTGATCGGCCTGGGGTCGATGGGCATGGGTGCCGCGCTGAATCTGGCGCGCAAATGCCACGAGGTGCACGGCTGCGACCTGCGCGAGGCGGCGCGGACCACGCTGACCGAGGCGGGCGGGCATGCGGTCGCGCAAGCCGCCGCCCTGCCGGAGGGCATGGAAGCGCTGGTCGTGTTCGTGGTGAACGCCGCACAGGTGAACGACGTGCTGTTCGGGCCCGATGGCTGCGTGGGCAGGCTGCCGAAGGGCGCCGTGGTGCTGTGCTGCACCACCATGGCGCCGGAAGCGGCGCGGGCGCTGGATGCGAAGCTGACTGAAGCCGAGCTGCTGATGCTGGACGCGCCGGTTTCCGGCGGCGCGGTGGCAGCCCAGGGCGGCAGCATGACGGTGATGGCGTCCGGGTCGCAAGCGGCCTTCGCGCGGGCGGAGCCGGTGCTGGCGGCGATCGCGGCCAAGGTCTGGCGGCTGGGGGATGCGGCGGGCGTGGGCAGCACAGTGAAGATGGTGAATCAGTTGCTGGCCGGCGTGCATATCGCCACCGCGGCCGAAGCGCTGGCGCTGGGCATTCGCGCCGGGGCCGATCCGCAGACCTTGTTCGACGTGATCAGCACCTCGGCCGGCAGTTCCTGGATGTGGCAGAACCGGGTGCCGCATATCCTGGCCGGGGACGACACGCCGCTATCGGCGGTGAACATCTTCGTCAAGGATCTGGGCATCGTGCTCGACCAGGCGCGGGCGCTGACCTTTCCGCTGCCCATGGCCTCGGCGGCGCATCAGCTTTTCCTGGCCGCCGCCGCATCCGGGCATGGCGGGCGCGACGACGCGTTCGTCATCCGCGTGTGGCAGGCGCTGGCCGGAATTGCCCTGCCCGACGGCAACAAGGAGCCTGAAAAGAAGGCGGGGTGACGGGAATTTGCCGGCCGGCACGTGGACAATTTGCAAATTTTCCATGCATGGCTGCGTGACGTAACGTCGCCCGCGTTCAACGAAAAAGGTTTCCGCATGACCTCTTCCACTAACTGGGGGCGTATGACCAACGCCCAGCGCAATGCCGCCTACAACAACAGCGCCGCCGTCGCGAACAGCCAGCAGAGCATGGCCGCAAGGCTTGCCGTTTCCACCGAATTTCGCGCCAGGCACAAGCAGCATCTCGACATCCCCTACGGCCGGCGCGAGCTTAACAAATGTGATATCTACCCCTCCGCCAATCCCGGCGCGCCGTGCCTGGTGTTCTTCCATGGCGGGTATTGGCAGGGCGGCAGCCGGGAAGCGGCGGCGATCCTGACCGAGGGGGTGCTGGCGCATGGCTGGTCCGCTGCCCTGCCCGGCTACACGCTGGCGCCCGATAACTCGCTGGCCGGAATCATCGCCGAGCTGAACGCCGCGATGGACTGGTTCGCGGCGAACCGGGCGGCGTACGGCATCACGGGCAAGATCATCATCTCCGGCTGGTCCGCCGGCGGGCACCTGACCGCCATGATGCTGAATCATGCCGCCGTGTCGGCCGGTCTCGCGATGTCCGGGGTGTTCGAGCTTGGCCCGATCCGGGACACCTACCTGAACGTGAAATTGCAGCTGACGGAAGAAGAGATCGCCACGCTCTCGCCGCTGCGCCTGCCGCCGGTGAAAAAGCCGCTTTCCATCGCCTATGGCTCGCTGGAGCTGCAGGCGCTGGTCGATGACAGCCGGGCGCTACATGCGATGCGCTCGGCCGCCCATCTGCCGGGCGCGCTCATCCCGGTGGCCGGCACCGAGCATTTCACTGTGCTCGACACGTTGCAGAAGCCGGACGGGGAACTGACCCGCGAGCTTCTGACGATGGTCGATTGATCCCGGACTCGCCCATCGGCCCGCGCGACGATCGCGCGGGACCGCGCGCATGACGATCCGGCGATGCCCGATGCGCTGCCGGCCGATGAGAAACGTGCCGCCTGCCCAGGGCTGGCAATTGGGAGGCGACATTCGATGACCCCGGTGCAACAGGCCGCGTTGCGGAAGACGGCCTGGCGGCTCGTGCCGTTGCTGACCATCGCCTATATCTTCAACTATCTCGACCGCACCTGCCTCGGCTTTGCCGCGCTGACAATGAACAAGGATATCGGACTGAGCGCGAGCCAGTTCGGGTTCGGCGCCGGTATCTTTTTCCTCGGCTATTCGTTCTTCGAAATTCCCAGCAATCTGGCGATGTACCGCTTCGGCGCGCGGCGCTGGATCGCGCGCATCCTGATCACTTGGGGCATCGCCTCCGCCGCCACCGCTCTCGTGGTGGGGCCGAACAGCTTCTATTTGGTGCGCTTCCTGCTCGGTATCGCCGAGGCCGGGTTCTTTCCGGGCATCACCTTCTTCATCTCCGCCTGGTTTCCCACGCAGTATCGCACCCAGATGCTGGCCTGGTTCCTGCTGGGGATCCCCGCGTCATCGCTGATCGGCGGCCCGATCTGCGGCCTGTTGCTGGAATTGGACGGCGTGTTTGGCCTCGCCGGCTGGAAATGGCTGTTCCTGGCCGTCAGCCTGCCTTGCGTGCTGCTCGGCGTGTTGGTGTTGTGCGTGCTCGCGGATCGGCCGCAGGAGGCATCGTGGCTGACACAGGACGAACGCAACGCTTTGGACGAAATGTTGGCCGCCGAGGTCCGGGAGCGGCCGAAGCATTCCGTGCTGTCGGCGATCGCGGATACGCGGGTGCTGATCCTGGCGGCGGTGCAGTTCGGCTTCACCCTCGGCTCCTACGGTATCGGCATCTGGTTGCCGCTGATCGTGAAGGCCCATCATCTGACCAATCTGACCGTGGGCTTCATCTCCGCCGTGCCGTATCTATTCGCCTGCCTCGGCATGTTGGCTTGGGCGTGGCATGTGGATCGCACCGGCCGCAAGATCAGCAACCTCACGATCACCTGCCTTTTGTCAGCGGTTGGTCTGGTGATTTCGGTGCTGACGAGCTCGCTGCTGATCGGGCTGTTCGGGCTGACGGTGGCACTGATCGGCGTGACGGCCGCGCGCGCGGTGTTCTGGACCATCCCGACGCGCTTCCTGACCGGCATCGCGGCGGCCGGTGGGCTCGCCTTCATTAACATGATCGGCACGATCGGGGGCTTCGCCGGCCCCGCCATGATGGGTTGGCTGCGCGACGCAACCGGCTCATTCACCGCGGGGCTGATGGCGATGGCCGGCATCATGCTGGCCGCGACGGCTCTGGCGGCGTCGCTCCGGCTGGTCGTGCAGCAGGAATAGCCGCCGAGCGCCTTCCGTTTCTTTCAGTCCTTCATTCCGCGCAGAGATCAATATGACGAATTTGCTCGAAGCAGAATTTCCCCGGACGCTGGACGGGCTGATCGCCCGCTTCGCGACCCCGGCCGGCCGCGGCATGCGCGTAGAAGCGTGGTTGTTCGAGGATGCTGCCGCCCGGCGCGCCGGCGAACGCGCGCTCGCGGCGCATGGCGTGACCGCGACCCTGCGCAGCGCGTACAAACCGGTGCTGCATGCGCTGCGCGAGGAGGCCGATCTGCGCGACCTCGCGGAAGTGTTGATCCACACGCCAACCCACCCCGAAGGATCGGCGCTGCGCTTTCGGCTGGAGACCTATCCGCTCGCCGGATTATTGGGAGACGTGCCGGTTCGCTTCGCGGACGGGACCGACGAGTTGGACTACGAAGCCGTGATCACCAAACGATCCGGCGAGCGCGTCACGCATCGCATCTTCGCGCCCAACCGGATTCGGCCGGATCATCTCGGCAAACCAACGCTTTCCAGCACGGGCTGGCTGCGCGTCTGGCGGCCCGGCAGCACCGCGCCGGATGAGGACGGCCCGCTCGAGACCGAGTATGAGGTGGCATTCCACGCCATCATGGCGGCGGTGATGGCGCATGACTGGGGCAACGCCTCGCCCTGCTTCGAGACGCTGGACATCGCTGTGGAGACCGGGGGCATAGAGGAGCGTTTGCCCTATCAGGATGAGTGCGTCAGCACGCGCGAAGCGTTGCACGAGGATCTGTATTTTTCCATCCTGGAAGTCTTCCAACGCCATTTCGGCCTGGCCGCCGGCGATCGCGGATTGCAGCCGGGGCAAATCATTCCCGATATCCGCGCGGGCAATGGTCCGACGAAACTGCGCGTGGCGCTGCTGCCGCCCGTGGCGCGTCCGATCGCGGGGGATCCGGGAGAAACGCTGGCGGAGGCGTCCCGCCCGCTGACCCCGGCGCGGATCCAGGCCGAACTCGCTTCCCTTGGCGGGCATGGCTTTACCGCGACATCCGTCCAAGGCCGCCTTGTGCTTGCCGCGCAGTTTCCGGGATCGGGGCCCGGCATACTTGTCTCCGCCGGCCAGCATGCCAACGAGACATCCGGCGTAGTCGGCGCGCTGCGCGCGGCGCCGCTGCTGCAGGCACGCGGCGTGAACTTCGCGCTGATCCCGCAGGAAAACCCGGACGGCTACGCGCTGCACTACCGGCTGCGGGAAGCCAATCCCGGCCATATGCATCACGCCGCCCGCTACACCGCGCTGGGCGACGATCTGCAAGTCCGCAAATCCGAACCGTTCTATGAAAAGGCCGCCCGGCTGGAAGCATTCCGGCGCATCGGCGCGCAACTGCACATCAACCTGCACGGCTATCCCGCTCATGAATGGACCCGCCCGCTGACCGACTACGTGCCGCGCGGCTTCGCCCCCTGGACCATTCCGAAAGGCTTCTTCCTGATCCTGCGCCACGCGGCGGGACTGGCGGAGATGGCCGACGCATTCATCCGCGCATTGACCGCGCGTGTGTCGCAAACGCCGGGACTGCGCGCCTTCAACGACCGGCATATCGCGACCTATCTCGCCCATGGCGAACCGCTCACCGTGCCGGTGTATGACGGCATTCCCTGCATGGTGTCGCAATCCGACGATCAGGACGTGCCGATGACGCTGATCACCGAATATCCGGATGAGACGATCTACGACGACGCCTTCCGCCTGGCGCACACGACCCAGATGGCGACTGTGCTCGCAGCGGCGGAAATTTTTCTGGCGGGGGGCGGGATTCAAATTTGACACTGGCGCGGCGCGGTGGGATTTGCCAGAGTGTTGTTCTTGATACGTTCCAACCGACTCCCGGCCACGACGAGAGAGAGCAAGAATGGCCCGCATCGCCAAGTCCGAACACGCGACCATCCAGCGTCTGGTGGAGGTCGAGCGCAAGAAAGTCCCGGAGATCGCAGCCGAGTATGGCTGCACCCCGGCCAATATCTACGCCATCCTGACCCGCCTGCGCTGCCCCGGCCCGGCCGCCGCGAATGACCCCACGCCTGTGGTGGAGGCCGAGGTGGAAACCGTCGCGAACGCGGTCACGGAAGAAATGCCGGAAGAGGCCACCCCGCCAACATTGCAGGCGCCGTTCGAGTTGGTCGTGGCGAACGGCCCGGGCCGGAAGGGACGCGCGCCGCGCGACGGGCAAAAGCGCCGGGCTGCTCCAGAGCAGGCCCCGGCGCCCGAGCCAGCCCCGCTGCTGGAGGTGGCCGAAGCCACGCCTGCCCCGGCGCCCATCCCCCCCGCGCCGCCCGCCGCAATCCCGCTTGCGGCAAAACCTCCGGCGGAAACTGTCACCCCCGCCGTTCGGAATGCGTCACGCAATGCCGCCGCGCCCAAGGCCCGGCTCAAGAGTGGCTACGGCCTTTGCACACGCTCGCCCGAAGGCGATGACAGCATCACACCGTTCCGGTCGCTGGAAGACCTGCTCTCCGCCGTGAAACCCATCCTCCGGGCATCGGCAAATGCGCCGGAACCGGTGTGGTTCTCGATCCAGCCAATGGATCTGGCGGATATCGATCTGGAGACGTTGTAGGAGCAGGAAGGCTACCTCGCGCGGCACAGAGTAGCCGCCCCCATCAATGGTAATGTGTTCCGGGCACGACCTTGCCGCGGAACACCCAATAGGCGTAGCCCGTGTAGATCAAAATGATCGGCACCAGCACCAGCGCGCCGGCCAGCAGGAATTCCTGGCTGGCGAGCGGGGCTGCGGCATCCCAGATGGAAATGCCGGGCGGGACCATGTTCGGGTAGATGCTGATGCCCAGCCCGGCGAAGCACAGCAGGAACCAGCCCAGGACGCACAGGAACGGCGTGAGGTGGTGGCCCAGCATCAGGCCGCGCCAGAATATCCAGGCCAATAGCAGCATGAGCACCGGCACCGGGCTGGTCAGCAATATGCCGGGCCAGCCGAACCAGCGTGCGGCAAAGACCGGGTTCAGCAGCGGGGTCCACACGCTGACCACACCGATCAGCGCCAGCACCGCGGCGCCGAGGATGCCGGCATGGCGGCGGCAGCGATCGTGCAAGCCGCCTTCCGTGCGCCAGATCAGCCAGCATGCGCCGAGCAGGGCATAGCCGACGACGACGGCGAGGCCGCAGAGCACGGTGAACGGGGTAAGCCAATCCCACCAGCCGCCGGCATAGTGGCGGTCCACCACCTTGATGCCTTGCAGCAGGCCGCCGAGGGTGAGGCCCTGGCAGAGCGCGGCGATCGTGGAGCCGCCGAAGAAGGCATAATCCCACGCCGCGCGCCCGGCGGGAGTTGCGGCGCGAAAGCGGAATTCGAAGGCGACGCCACGGAAGATCAGGGCTAGCAGCATGCCCATGATGGTGGGGTACATGGCCGGCATGATGGTGGCGTAGGCCAGCGGAAACACCGCGAACAGGCCGCCGCCGCCCAGTATCAGCCAGGTTTCGTTGCCATCCCAGACGGGCGCGATGGAATTCACCATCACGTCGCGGTCGCCGTCCTCATGCTCGATGGCGAACAGGATGCCGATGCCCAGGTCGAACCCGTCCATCATGACATAGGCGACCACGGCGAAGGCGATCAGCCCAGCCCAGATCAGCGGAACGTCGAGGGATGCGAACATGCGGATTACTCCCCGGCCGGCAGATGTTCGTGCGGCCGGCTGCCCGGCCCGGGCGTGATGCCGGCGCTGCGCGTCGGCTGGTCGGGGGCGGGGCCTGCCTCGCCGGCCAGCGGCGGCCGGCTCATCATGCGGAACAGGAAGGTGACGCCGGCGCCGAAGACGACCAGATAGACCACGACAAAGGCCAGCAGCGATGTCGCCACACCCGGCGTGCCAATCGGCGAGACGCTGTCGGCGGTGCGGAGCATGCCATAGACGGTGTAAGGCTGCCGTCCCACCTCGGTGACGACCCAACCGGACAGCAGGGCGATGAAGCCGGCCGGCGCCATCGCCACCATCGCGCCCAGCAGCCAGCCAGTATGGAACAGCCGGCCGCCGCGCCGCAGGAACAGCCCCGCGAGACCTATGGCGGCCATCAGGAAGCCAAGACCGACCATCACCCGGAACGCCCAGAACACCACCGGCGAGAATGGCCGGTCGGCCGGATTGAAATCCTTCAGGCCCCGGATCTCACCGTTCCAGTCATGGGTCAGGATCAGGCTGCCGAGATGCGGGATCTCCAGCGCGTAATCGGTGGTTTCGGTGCGCATGTTGGGCATGCCGAACAGGATCAGCGGCACCCCGCGCCCGGTATTCCAGTCGCCTTCCAGGGCAGCGATCTTGGCGGGTTGGTACTCGAGCGTGTTCAGCCCATGCATGTCGCCCATCAGGATCTGCAGGGGTGCTACGATCATTGCCATCCACATGGCCATGGAGAACATGGTGCGCGCGGCCGGATTGCTGGGGTTGCGCAACAGATGGAAGGCGCCGACCGCACCGACGAAGAAGGCCACGCTGAGGTAGCTGGCCAGCACCATATGCGGCAGGCGGTAGAAGAAGCTGGGATTGAAGATGATGGCGAGCCAATCCGCCGGCAGAAAATGCCCGTCCGCCGTCAGCGTGTAGCCGCTCGGCGTCTGCATCCAGCTATTGACCGACAGGATCCAGAAGGCACTGAACAATGTGCCGATGGCGACGATGCAGGTGGCCATGAAGTGCAGGCCACGCCCGACCTTTCGCATGCCGAACAGCATGATGCCGAGGAAGCCGGCTTCCAGAAAGAACGCCGTCAGTACCTCATAGCCCATCAGCGGGCCAAGGACGGGGCCGGCCTTGTCGGCGAATTCGGACCAGTTGGTGCCGAATT
>DASXIW010000294.1:0-2368 GCA_036497785.1 Acetobacteraceae bacterium
CGGCACCAGGGCGAGATTGCCAACCGCGTCGCGGATCCGCGGGTTCAACTTGGCTTCGGCCGAAACCAGCAGTTCCCAGTCGGCGGGATCGGCGATGTCCTCGAACAGGTCGACCGGGGGATAGATGGTTCGAATGATGCGATAGCCGGGCGTCCAGCGCAGGTTCGCGGTCACCAACTGCCCCGTTCGGCGTCCAGATAGGCACGGACCCGGCTGATATCGGCGGGGGCGCCTTGGAGCATGACGTCAAGCGCCGATCTCCCGCCGAAGGCCTGATTCGACCGCTTCACCCACCCGTAGGTGCGTCCGACATCGGTAAACATATAGCGCAGGGCCTTGTGGATGCCGAGCAGGTCGCCCAGCCGATAGACCGTGTCATTCGCCAGCGGCCCGATCTCACTGGCACGCCACCGCTGGAACGTGCGATCACTCACGCCGCCAAGAAGGACGAGCTTTTCCTCCTTCCGGAGATCCCATTTGTCGAGCAGGTTGAGAACGGCGCGTAGCATCGCCCGTGCTTCCTCGTCGGTCACACGGCCATGGATATCCGCCGGCGGTTGAACCGGTATTGGCGCGGATGTCAAAAAGCCCGGCGAGGTCATCGGAGCCTCCATAGCGATGGACGAAGCATAGATGGTCCCGCCGATTGGCGCAATCAAGCCTTGAGCCCGCCAATTGGCCGGTTAGCCTGGCGCGACGTCGATGGCCCCGAAATCCCTCCCCTGCCTCAGCACCACCTCGCCCATCTTCGCCAAATCCAACCCCGCCATCAGCGTACTCGCCCACCCCGACCGAAGCCGTGTTTTGCCCCATACCTCACTTTCTTCCGTTTGGGGCGGATCCGGCAGCAGCCGATCCAGCGGCACCCCTTCTGGGGCCTCCGCGAGCCGCCGGCAGATTCTGTCCCGGGCTTCAGCAACGGGATAGGGGTCGAATGGACGCGGCCGGTAGACCGTTGCCGGGTCCGGTTGTTCCGGGTCGTCGAACAGCGCCAGGCTGGCCCACAGGAATTCGATCACGTCGCCCGCCTGGCCGGGCGCGACCGCGAGGCCAAAAATCTCCGGCGCGCCGCGCGCGAACACGTCGTGCCCGAGCTGCGGCCGGCGTTCGAGCCAGCCGGCCAGCGCCTGGATGTCGTCCAAGGCGACCAGGCGCGTCCGCACGCTCTCGGCTTCGGCCGCGGCCGCCTGGTCCGCCGCTGCGTCCGCCGGCAGCAGCAGCCGCGTGCGCAGCTGCACCAGCCAGGCCGCCATCACCACCCAGTCGCCTTTTTGCCCCAACGGGATTTTTGCGGATGCCCGGCGCAGCGCCGCGACCAGCTGGTCGACCAGCGCCGGGAGCGAGATCGCGGAAAGATCGATCTTTTGGGCGCGCGCCAGGGCGAGCAGATGGTCGAGTGGGCCAGCGAACCCATCCAGGCTGAGCGACGGGAATCCCCTCTCCCTTGCCCCGGCCCCATCTTCCACCGGCGCCGGCAGTGGCCAGGTGGTGGTCACCGCCCCGTCCCGTTCCTCGGTTCCGCGCTGCGATCCATGTCCGGGCCGGTTCAGTCGGCCGGGCGCGGCACGAGCACGAAACGTAGCGCCGGCCACCGCGCGGCGAGCTGCGCGATCGCCGCATGCGGCGTTTCCCCGGCGGTAAAGAACCCGTAGCCGATCACCGCATGCCCCCGCTTCTGCCGCCGCCCGGTCGTCGCTCCCGCGCGCACCGCTACCTGGCGCAGCCCGTCGGTGACGCCCCAATGCGCCGCCAGCCAGGCCAGCGCCTCCGGATGGGTCGGCCCAAGCAACAGGACGGACTCTGGCACCGGCAGCAGCGCGTGCAGATCGAACGGGCAGGCCTGGCTCTGTCCAACCAAGGCCGCGGCCTTTGCCTGGCGGGCCTCGACCCGTTCGCGGAATTGCCGCGCCAGAATCCGGCACCCCTCGACCGTAAGGTTCCTTTGGCGTGCCGGCTGGGAGACGGCCAGGTGGAACACGTCGTCCTCGACACGGGCCGTATCCAGCTGCCACGGGGTGACGCCCGCGCCGCGCGCCGCCGCGGCAAAATCTTCCAAAATTTCCGTCGGCCCGCTGATCGTCAGGTGATGATACAGCCAGTCCGGCGCCGCGTTGGCCGCCAGCCGTGCCGCACGAAGGGCCGCCGCCGGGCGGCGGCCGCGGCGCTTGCGTTTGGTCTCCCCAGCCTCCGCCTCCGGCTCAACCGCCGGCGCCGGCATGGCGAGGGGAGGTGCCGCGTCAGAATCCCAGGGAAACTGGAACGCGCTCACAGGTCGAGTTGGCCGGCCGGGCTTTCCGCAACCAGCCCGGCGCGGCGGACGTAGCCGCGCATGGTGCGCAAATCGCGATGCCGCGTGTGGCGCATGATG
>DASXIW010000295.1:0-15035 GCA_036497785.1 Acetobacteraceae bacterium
ACCACTACTTTGATTCACTCGGCCTCCCCCGACTCTACGTTCCGGCCCCCGCTTAATCCGGTCGAACCGCCGTGGTACGAGACCCGTATGCCCGGTGGTGTGGGAGGGGCGGCGCCGAAAGGCGCCCCCCTATCCCGATCACCCCGCCAGATCGGCCCGGGGATAGCGCTACCAAAAATACACCGCGCCCTTCAGTCTGTGTTTGCGGAACCGCCGTTGCATGCTAACGATGGCCAGCGACCGAAAATTCCGCCGGCCACGGATGGCTGGAAAAGCAAAACAAAGAGGACCGTCGATGCAGATAACCCGCCGGGCGACGCTGTTATCCGCCGCCGCCGTGACTAGCTTTGCCATCATCAATCGTGCCCGCGCCGCCGACACCATCAAGATCGGCGTCTGCTCGCCGCTGACTGGCCCGGCCGCCGAGGTCGGCGCGATCGAGCTCAATAGCGCGAAGCTCGCCGCCGCCGAGATCAACGCCAAAGGTGGCGTGCTCGGCAAACAGGTCGAACTGATCGTCGAAGACGACCAAACCACCAACCCCGGCATCGTGCTGGCCTTCAGCCGCCTGGCGGCCAACCCTGACATGGTGGGCTTCCTCGGCTCCATCCGCTCCACCCAGGTAAACGCGATGGCGCCCGATGTCGCGAAACTGGGCAAGCCCGTGATGTTCGGCGGCACCGACCCGTCGCTGACCCATAACGGCTATCGCTGGCTGTTCCGCTGCCGGCCGAACGACAGCTACTCCGCCCAGGTCATCGCCGATTTCGGCGTCAACACGCTCAAGCTGAAAAAATGGGCGCTGGTCTATTCCACCGACGCCTTCGGCACCGGCGGCATGAAGGCGCTGACCGACAGCCTGGACAAGCTCGGCATCAAGCTTGCTTTGGCGCAAGGCTACACCAACCAGCAAGCGGATTTCTCGCCCGTGGTCCTGGCTGTGAAGCAGGCCGAGGCCGACGTCATGTCCAGCTATTTCACCTACGAGCCGGACAACGCCCTCTTCGCCCGCCAGCTACGCCAGCTCGGCGTGCACACGCCATGGGTCGGCTCCAACTCCATCATCTCGCCGGTCACGCGCGGCCTCGCCAAAAACGCCCTTTGGGACACGTATGGCGTCGCCGATTTCACGCCGGACGCCAACGATCAATCCAAGGCGTTCACCGCGGCATACGGCAAAGCCCATAACGGCGCGGTGCCCGATAATGGCTGGACCTATGACGGCATCAACATCCTGTGCAACGCCATCAACGACGCGAAAACCACAGACCCCGAAAAGATCCGCGCCGCCATCCTGTCCATCAAAGGCTACAAGGGCACCGAGGGCGAATATAATTTCGACCAGAACGGCGACGGCCTGCACGGCTACAACATCGTGAAGAACGTCAAAGGCGAAGCGGTGTTCGACAAACACGTCGAAATCGCCTCTTGATCCCGCGCAGCATCGGCCCGGTCCGCTGACATGGGGATTCTGCTCCAGCTTATCTTCAACGGCCTGGGCATCGGCGCGATCTATGCGCTGGTGGCCCTGGGCTTCGTGCTGCTCATCCGCGCCGCCAGCGTGGTGAATTTCGGTCAGGGCGAATTCGCCATGCTCGGCGCTTACGCCCTGGTTGTTTTCGCCACTGTCCTCGGCATCAACTATTACGTCTCCATCCTCATCGCCATCGTACTCATGGCAGCCTTTGGCGTGCTGTTCGCCGGCGCCACCTATTGGCCGCTGCGCAATCGCGGCGGCATCCCCGTGATCATCAGCACCATCGGCGCTTCGATCTTTCTGGAAAACATGGTGCTGGTGCTGTACGGCCCTGCCGCCGTGCAGATAGACGGGCTGTGGGATAACCCGGGCATCCAGGTCGGCCCCGTCTTCATGGACAGCCAATACCTGTCCATCCTGATCGTCACCGCCGTGCTGGTGCTGCTGCAATACCTTATCTTCGAAAAGACCATCCTCGGCAAAAAGCTCCAGGCCACCAGCCAGGATAAGGAAATGGCCTCCCTGCTCGGCATCCCCGTCGCCGGCATGATCCTCATCACCTTCGCCTACA
Source organism: Acetobacteraceae bacterium (assembly GCA_036497785.1). Classification (GTDB taxonomy): domain Bacteria; phylum Pseudomonadota; class Alphaproteobacteria; order Acetobacterales; family Acetobacteraceae; genus DASXIW01. Next base: position 2,049 of record DASXIW010000295.1, read on the forward strand.
GCTCGGCGATCGGCGGCATCGCCGGCATATTGGTGGCGCCGATCCTGTTCGTCTCCACGCAGATGGCCGGGTTGATCGCGCTGAAGGCCTTCGCCGCCAACATCATCGGCGGCTATGGCAGCATTCCGGGGGCGATATTGGGCGGCCTCGCGCTCGGCGTGGTGGAGACGCTGGGGGCAGCCTATATCTCGGTGCCGTATAAAGACGCTTTCGCGTTCCTGATGCTGCTGATGTTCCTGATGGTCCGCCCGCGAGGGCTGTTCGGTGAACGCATCGCGGAGAAGGCCTGATCATGGGTGCCCTGTCCGCCAATCCCTGGCGTGGCGTGCCGGCTTTGGCTGGCGCCATCCTGCTCGCCATCGTGCTCTGCTTCGCCGCACCCGATCAGGGCTATTTTCTCAACATCATCCTGCAGGCCTGCACCTACGCCATTGCCGTCACCGGCCTCGTCGTCGTGCTTGGCTATTGCGGCCAGATCTCCATCGCCCAGGCCGCCTTCTTCGGCATCGGCGCCTATGGCGTGGGCATCGGCTCCGTCGATTTCGGCCTCAACTTCTTCGCAGCCCTGGCCATCGGCGTGGCCATTGCCTTCGTGCTTGGCCTCATCCTCGGCCTCGGCAGCCTGCGCCTCGGTGGCCATTACCTCGCCATGGTCACCATCAGCTTCCAGCAGATCCTCACCCAAGTCCTCACCAACTGGATCAGCTTCACCCACGGCCCGGACGGGGTGCGCAACATCCCCCGCCCGCATATCTTCGGCCTCAGCTTCGAGAGCGGCCACGCCTATCTCGGCCTCTGCCTCGTCATCATGGCACTCACCGCCTTCACGATCTGGCGGCTGAAAGCCAGCCGGCTCGGCCGCGCCATGCAGGCGGTGCGCGACAACGAACTGGCGGCCGGCGCCAGCGGCATCGACACGTTCGGCACCAAGGTGCTGGCCTTCGGCATATCCGCCGTCCTCGGCGGCATCGGCGGCGGCCTGTTCGCCGGCAGCTTCCGCTATATCAGCCCCGACCAGTTCGGCTTCCCCGAATCCATCGTGCTGCTCACCATGGCGCTGCTGGGCGGCGTGGAATCGCCCTTCGGCGCGCTCATCGGAACACTGCTGCTGGTGCTGCTGCCGGAATGGCTGCGCTTCCTGCGCCAGGTCTATCTCGCCGTCTACGGTGCCGCCGTCATCCTCATCATGGTCTTCCTGCCCGATGGCCTCTGGGGCTTTGTCGACGAACGCGTCCGCCGCCGCGCCCGCCCGATCGAACATGCCGTGCCGCCCTTGCCGCTGCTCTCGCAAACCGCGGCCCCCAGCAACGAGCTTGTGTTGGCCGTCGAGGGCCTGGCCAAGCATTTCGGCGGCCTGCGCGCGCTGGACGGCGTCGATCTCGCGGTGCGCCGGGGCAGTGTGCATGCGCTGATCGGCCCGAACGGCTCAGGCAAAAGCACCTTCATCAACGTCGTCACCGGCCTCTACCGCCCGACCGCGGGCAGAATCACCTTCGCCGGCCAGGACATCACCCATCTCCCGCCGCACAAGCGCAATCGCGCCGGTCTCGCCCGCACCTTCCAGAACATCAGGGTGTTTCGCGGCATGACCGTGCTGGAAAACGTGATGGTCGGCGCCGAACGCCGCGGCAACGACATCACCGGCCATCCCGCCGCCGTGGTCCAGCGCGCCTTGGCCGCGCTCGATTTCGTGGAGATGCGCGAGGACGCCCACCGCCTAGTCGGCACCCTGTCCTACGGCCACCAGCGATACGTCGAAATCGCCCGCGCCCTCGCCGGCAGCCCCGAGACCCTGCTGCTGGACGAACCAGCCGCCGGCCTGAACATGACCGAGAAGGTCGAACTCGGCCATCTCCTGCGCCGCCTCAAAGGCCACGGCCTCACCATCCTCATCATCGACCACGACATGAACCTCGTCGAACAGGTGGCCGACTACATCACCGTGCTGAATTTCGGCCGTCGCATCGCCGACGGCACGCCGCAGGACGTACTGCGCAACCCGGACGTGATCGCTGCCTATCTCGGCGAACCGCGCCATCAGGAAGAGGCCGTCGCCTGATGAAACTGCTCGAAATCTCCGGCCTCGTCGCACGCTACGGCGCCGCCGACGTGCTCAAAGGCCTCGACATCACCGTCGAGGAAGGCGAGATCGTCACCCTGCTCGGCAGCAATGGTGCCGGCAAAAGCACCACCTTGCGCGCCATTTCCGGCCTGGTGCCGAATGTCTCCGGCAACATCTCCTTCGCCGGCAAACCCATCCTCGGCCTGAAACCCGAGGCCATCGTCCGCCTCGGCATTTCCCACGTGCCGGAGGGCAGGCGGATCTTCCCCGGCCTCACCGTGCGCGACAACATCCTGCTCGGTGGCTCCAACCGAAAAGGCGTCAGCCGCCGCACCCTGGAAGCCGACGCGGACGAAATGCTCGGCTTCTTCACCGATCTCGGCCGCCTTCAGCACGCTCTGGGCTGGACTCTCTCCGGTGGCCAGCTGCAAATGGTCGCCGTCGCGCGCGGCCTCATGGCACGCCCCCGCCTGCTGCTGCTGGACGAACCATCCCTCGGCCTCGCCCCACTCATCGTCCAGCAGGTCTTCCGCATAGTCGCCGACATCCGCGCCCGCGGCACCACCGTCCTGCTGGTGGAACAAAACGCCCATATGGCCCTGTCGGTGGCCGATCGCGGCTACGTCCTTGAGACGGGCCACCTCCTCGTCCAAGGCGCCCCGGCCGACCTATGGAGCAACCCCCAGGTCCGCGCCGCCTATCTCGGCGGCCTCGCCGCCGCCTCGTAACGGCCGGGATTTCGCAAGCCAGGCGCAAACCCGCCCAGGCCGCCTTGCGGCACGAACGCGAAAGCCTTGCGATATTAGAACAAAAAGACCAGGATCCCCCCCAAAAATGGGGGCGCCTCAGGTGATGGAAACGAAGGATATCGACTTTCGTACATTTGCCCGCTCCGCCGGGACCGTCATCGCCTACAAGGCAGGCGACACGATTTTCCGACGCTGCGACGCCGCCGATTTCATGTGGATCGTGCTGTCCGGCTCAGTGGAGATCGAAAGCGCGGACAGGGTGATCGAGATTGTCGGCGTGAATTTTGCGATTGGCATATTGTCGCTGATCGACGGTCTCCCCCGCAGCGCGACGGCAAGGGCCCTGGAAGATTCGGAGCTGATCCGGATCGACCCCCGCCAGTTCGCCTTCATGGTCGAAGAAATGCCGAATTTCGACTGGTACGTCATGCGCCAACTAGCCGCCCGCCTGCGCGCCACCAACGCCGCCTTGTAACCCCGCCGCCGCTGGCTTTCGCGCGACATAATACAGCCACCTGCTGTCTTCCGCCTTGCCGTCGCCAGCCACATCGTTGCCCGCTTCGTCCAATATCAACGCTACCTCAAAACCAGCCTGCCGCAGCAGGGCAACATTCGCGGCCGCACTGGTAAACAAAAGCACCAGCCCGCCATAATGGGCCGAGACCTGCCGTGCCACCAACTCGGTTGTTTTGGATCTGCGGTTGGCTCTGCGCGCCTGCAAATAAACTGGCAGCCCCACCACCAGAAACATGGCATACCAGCGAATGGCGCGCGCCAGGTCCAGCACCAAGGCGCGCAGGCTGCTCGTATCCATCCCGAACGGTCTCTGGAATTGCTGCGCGAATGCAGGCCCGTAACGGTTCAGCGAGGAGAAGCAAAAACATCCGCCCGGCCGCAACACGCGAAAAATCTCAGCCAGGATCGCGATGCGATCCGCCTGATTAACAGAGTCGATCCCATTATAGCTGAACAGAACAGCATCGAATGCGCCGTCGCCAAACGCCAGCCGCCGGGCGTCCATTTGCCGCAAATCGGCCTCAGGAAAACGAGCTCTCGCGGCTTCAACCAGCTGCGAAATATAGTCCACGCCAACGTAGTTCGGATTGATGGCGCTGAGCAACGGCGTGGTCCGCCCGCCACCAATCCCGATATCCAGCACCGCACAGCCGGGCTTGCCGAACCCCGAAGCCGCTATGGCCGCCTGTTCGCCGGCGTCGAGCCAGCCGGATGCCTTCCGATAGACACGGCGAGACTGGGCGGTCTCGTACGCCTTGCGATTGAGATCGGAAATATCAAAGACAGGCACGTCCGCCATGTCCCGCTCCACTTACTCATCTATGACGACATCATCTCTCGCAGACTTGCTAGGCCTGGAGCGGCTCCATTTGCAGTGCCCGGCACATGGCAGACATGAAACCACGCCGGCTTTTGTCTTCCCGATCAGTTTTATCGAGCAGCCGATTCCAGTGTCCCTGAAACTACTCTTAACTTCGGCTGCCACGCCATCGCTTAACTTCGGCTGCCACGCCATCGCTCAATTATACATCAGCAGAACTATAACAGCGGGCAGACGCTCGGTCGAGAAACTTCGCGGCAGCGAAGGGCCCTGGGTAACGCTTGAAGCGGACCCCGGCGCTCCGCCCGGAATATTGCAAAGTCAAAATGGGACGGCATAGATCAGCGCACCCTGCCACGCTGGCGCCGCCACAGTGCCGGTTTGCCAGCCTGCCGGTTTGGAGGTCTCGATGACGGATGTGCCGAACCCGGCGATGCTTGCCCGACGGGCTCTACTCGCCGCTGGCGGCGCCGTCCTGGCCACAAGCGCCGCGGCCCAGGGCGTCGTCCTCGGCGGGAGCGGGGAGGGAGTCGTTCCCAGGCCGGCTCCCGAGGAGCCGTCCACCATTCCCTTCGTGTATGAGGGCGGACGTATCCTGATCAATCTCGGCTTCGCGTCCGGCGAGGCCGCGCCTGTCATGATCGACACCGGCTATGCCGACAAGATCCACCTCGCCAGTTCCGGCAATCTCCCCGCACTGGGAGCCGGCGAGCGTTCCGTCCAGGCCGGCCTCGCCCATGGCGCGCCGAATCGCTCGGGCCTGTTCACCGTCACCGGCAGCCGGCCGAAATCATCGATATGCCCAACCAGCTCCTGGACCGTGGCACCAAGCCGCGCATTGCCGGCCTGCTCGGCGCGCCGGCCTTCACCGGCCGGATCATCCGCATCGATGTCGCCCGGCGTGAATTGACCATTCTGCCACCCGGCTCCCCGCCCGCCGCTGGCGGGTACCAGGTTCCCCTCAGCATCGACTATGGCGCGGCCATCCTGAGGGCGGGTCAACTCGCTCCCATCCTCAACGGCATGACGCTCAATATCGATCTCGATGGCGTCCTGCCGGTACTACTGGATACCGGCTACAGCGGCACACTCAAGCTGCCCCATGACATGGCGGAGCAGACCGGAGCGCTGGAGCGTTACCCCAAATACCTTCCTATTGTCAGTCCGGGCGGCGGCATCGATGGCCCGGGGCCGATTCTGGCAGCGCTTGGCACACGCCTGTCGATCGGTGGCGCCGAAATCGCCTCGCCGTATCTGGAGATCATGCGCGACGCACCCCCTCGCCATGTCGGCCGCTGGCCGCGGCGTCCCGGCGTGGCGCTGCTGGACATGGGCATCCTGCAGCATCTCATCCTGTTCATCGATGTGCCCAATAGCCGCCTCGTGCTTGAGCCGGGCGGGATTCCGCGGCACAACCCCGTGATCGTCCGCAGTCCCGGCCTGTCCGCCGTCAAAAAACCCCGCGATGCGTTCGAAATTCTCTCTGTCCTCAAGGGCAGCCCCACCGCCCCCGCGGCTCCGGTCACCCTGCCCATCGTGTACGAGGGCGGACATGTCCTGATCGAGGTCGCAGTTGCTTCCGCCCCACCCGCGCCCTTCATTCTCGACACCGGCGCCAGCGCCCATACGAGTGACGCCGGCTATGCCAACGAGATCCGCCTCGCCAGTTCCGGCTATCTCGGCGCACAGGGCGTCGCCGGGCGTTCGGTCCGCGCCGGCCTCGCCCAGGGAGTGCCGCTGCGCCAGGGCCCGCTCACCCTCACCGGGCAGCCCGCCGCGGTCATCGATATGCCCAACCCGCTCTTGGACCATGGCAAAAAGCCGCGCCTTGCCGGCTTGATCGGCGCGGCGGCCTTCGCCGGCCGGATCATGCGCATCGACGTCGCCCGGCATGAATTGACCATTCTGCCGCCCGGCTCCCCGCCCAACCCAGCCGGCCGCCAGATCCCCCTCAGCATCGCATATGGCGCGGTCAGCCAGGGGCCGGGCCAGATCGCCGCCGTCAACGGCATGACGCTGGATATCGAGCTGAACGGCTCCGTCCTGTCGGCACAATTCGATACCGGGGCCGGCAGCGCACTTGTTCTGCCCCGCGACGTGGCGGAGCAGACCGGCGCCCTGCATCGTTACCCCAAATGCCTTCTCTTTGTCGTTCCGGGCGGCATCGATGGCCGGCTGTTGTATCTGGAGGCGCTCGGCACGCGCCTGTCGATCGGTGGTGCCGAAATCGCCTCGCCATTTGTCTCGATCATTCGCGACGCCCCTTCTCCCAATACCAGCCGCTGGGTACGGCCTCGCCAGGTGGCGCTGCTTGGCATGGGCGCCCTGCAGTATTTCACCCTGTTCATCGATGTGCCCAATAACCGCCTCGTGCTTGAGCCGGACGGGATTCCCCAGCACAGCCCTGTGGTCTTCCGCAGTTCCGGCTTGTCCGCCGCCAAATTGACCCGCAATGCGTTCGAAATTCTCTCTGTCTCAAGGGCAGCCCCGCCGAGCGCGCGGGCCTGTCCCCCGGCGACCGGATCGTCGCGGTCAACGGCACGCCGGCAACCGCACTCGGCCAGAGCGAACTATTCTCGGCCTCGAACCGCCCGGATGCGCCCATCGTCTTCACCCTGGCGGATCGGCGCCAGTGCCCGGTCGGATCGGCACAGCTATTGCCCTGAGCGCGCCCCGTATTGCCGGAAACGCATAGATTCCTTTGCGACCGGTCGCACAGTGTTTGGTCCGCGCCCGCCTGCGTTCCCCACCTTGTCGTGGTCACCACCGCCTGCAGTCGAAGTGCAATAAAACGTCTGGGTGTAGCGCGCCGCTGAGGCATTTGGCACCCGGCACTTGCCGCGCATCTCGCCGTGACGCGGGTATGCGCATGTCTGACAATTTCCGACGACCGAACGGAGCGATAAAACATGTGTTGGGGATTATCCAAAAGGCGCAAGGCCCTTTCTATCTTTCGCACGGCTGGGGCGGTGATAACCGCGATGGTTCTGGCCGGTGCGCCAGTATCGATATTCGCGCAGCGTGCAGCCCCAGCGCCAACGAACGAACCGGCGCAGAAAACGATCGGCGTACCCACCGCGCCACAAGCCGCGAAGGTCGAGCCGGCGCTGATCGTGATGAATGCCGCAGGTGCGACGCTTGCGGATAACCAACTAACCCTGACCGGCATGGCATCCAACACGATCATTTTCGCCGACCGTCCGACCAGGGCGGCCGGGCATGTACTGACCGCTCATTTCCTGGAGGAGTGGGGCAGCGCGGATGATGCCAGCTTTGCGAAGGATCCGCCGAATGCGACTGTGTCGGCATTCAGCAAGGACGGCTCGCTTACCAGGGATGCTGTGGTGGTGCTGAAGCATCCGGTCCTTCAGGGCGATAAGCTGACATTCGATGTGCAGGTTTTGGAGGGCGATCTGAAAGGTGCCGATGGCCCCGCAGCGGTGTTCATCGATATCATCGGCCTGCCATTCACGCCGCTGTCATTCGCAGGCGTGGCGCGTCGGACCGCCTATCGCGCGGCGATGTATAACGCGGCGACGCACCCATATTACGGCTATCCGGCGCCGTACTATCCTCCCGCCTCTTATCCGCCGCCGCGCTGCGGGTATTATCCGTATCCGCCGTGTTATTGATTTGCCGGAGCAATATAGCTTTAGGCGGAATCGTCGTAAAACAAACAGCTAGAACATGTCCGGTGCGTCTATCTACACCGGACATGCACTAAGACCAGGTTCCCGCGAACCGCGATCGTCATTCGACGCCTTCGCGATAACTTTCCGCGGTCGCGGCAAATCAGCCCGCGCCAAGCAGCGCCGCCTCCCGCGTGCGCGAAACACGCGCGAACAGAAATGCGAAGTCGGCGTCGATGTCCATCCCGCAACTGCGATGCATCTTCACGGATGCCAGATTCTCCGCATGCACGCCGGCAATGAAATGCCGCACATGGATATCCGCGCTGCAATCGATATTCGGCAGCCGGAAGTCGAACACAAGCAGCCCACGCTCGCTGCAGCGCCGGATCAGGCATTCCAACAACAGCCGGGAAGGGGAGAACGACGCATAGGCCGCGTCACAGGCGAATTGGTAGAACATGAACTCATCGCCGCTGACGATCCCACACCCCGCCGAAAGGATCGTCGCCCCGCACCGGATCTGCCCCGATATCAGTGCGCCCCTGGCATGCGCATCCGTGATCATGGAGCCCACGAAATCGCGATGCAGGGCGGATTCGAACACGCCCGTGTTCATGCCCCGTGCTTGTATCCAGGCCAGCAATGCCGGTCCATCCGATAGCCGCGCGCACCGTTCCGCCCTCGGTGCTTGATGCGATTTGCAGCGCGATCATATCGGCACGATCCGCGGTACCATCGGCGCCGGCCAGCTCCATGATCACGCGGCGAGGCTTTCATGCGTCACCCCAATGGACCGGCGCGGCGGGACGCTCTATTTCCCGCGCATGATAATCTCCCGTCTGCTCGCCGCCATCATCGACACCAGCCGCCGTCGCGCCGGAATCACCGTCCTCGCGGGCATCGCGCTCGCGGCCCTATGCTGCTGGCTCGCCGCCACCAGGCTCGGCGTCTCCACGGACACGGACAAGCTCTTCGCCGCCAACCTGCCGTGGCGGCAGCACAACATGGCCTATGACCGGGATTTTCCCCAGTTCAAGGACCTGCTGGTCGCGGTGGTCGATGGCACCACGCCCGAGATCGCGGAGACCACCGCCGCCGATCTCAACGCCGCCCTGTCCGCCGACCATGTCCATTTCCTCAGCTCCCGGCGGCCCGATGCCTCGCCCTATCTCGAACGCAACGGCCTGCTCTTCGCCAATCAGCAATCGCTGCAGGACGTGCTGGACCGCACCATCGACGCGCAGCCGTTCCTCGGTCAATTGGTGGCCGACCCCAGCGCGCGCGGCCTGTTCGCCGCCTTGTCCCTGCTGGGCGTGGGGGTGGACCAGGGTCAGGCCAATCTGGCCTCCTTCCGGCCCGCGCTGACGGCATTCCACCAATCGCTGGCCGCCGCCGCCGCCGGTCATCCCACGCCGCTATCCTGGCAATTGCTGCTGGGCGGCAAGCTCGCCGAACAGGCCGGGCCGCATCATTTCGTCCTCGCCCAGCCCAAGCTCGACTACGGCGCCCTCGAGCCCGGCGGCGCCGCCACCCAGGCCATCCGAGATGCGGCGGCGAAGCTGGAATTCGTGCGCGACGGCATGGCTCATGTCCGCATCACCGGCTCGGTGGCGCTGTCGGACGAGGAATTCGCCACCGTCGCCCAGGGGGCCGTCGCCGGCACCATCGGCAGCGCCCTGCTGATCGCGCTGTGGCTGATCCTTGCCGTGCGCAGCTGGCGGCTGATCCTGCCCATTCTGGGCACGCTGGGGCTGGGCCTGTTGCTCACCTCCGGCTTCGCCGCCATCGCCGTAGGCACGCTCAACCTGATCTCCGTCGCCTTCGCCATCCTGTTCGTTGGCATCGCCGTCGATTTCGCCATCCAGTTCAGCGTCCGCTATCGCGAGCAGCGCGTGCAGGCGCCGGACCCGGCAGAGGCCCTGCGCGCTACCGCCGGCCTGGTCGGGCCGCAGGTCCTCACCGCCGCCACCGCCGCCGCGGCCGGCTTCCTGGCCTTCGTGCCCACCGCCTTCAGCGGCGTGGCCGAGCTGGGGCTGATCGCCGGCGTGGGGATGCTGATCGCCTTCTGCTGCACCATCACCATCCTGCCGGCGGCGCTCACCTTGTGCCGCCCCCGCGCCGAGGCCCATGAAATCGGCTTCGCTTGGGGCGACACGCTGGAGGCGTTCCTGTCGCGCGGCCGTGTCGTGGTCTTGTCGGTCTTCGCCATCCTGGCCATGGCGGGCGCGCTGCTGCTCCCGCATCTGACCTTCGACAGCGACCCGCTGCACACCAAGAACCCGAACACCGAGGCGATGCGCACGCTACAGGACCTGATGAACTCGCCGTTCACAAACCCGTACAGCGTCGACATTCTCACCCCCTCGGAACAGGTCGCCGACGCGCTGGCCACGCGCCTCTCCGCCCTGCCGCTCACCGCCGACGTCATCACCCTGTCCAGCTTCGTGCCGAAGGATCAGACGCCCAAGCTCGCGCTGATCGAGGACGCCGAGAATATCCTCGGCGACACGCTGGCGCCGCGCAGCCCGGCCGCGCCAGTCACGCCCTCGGATATCCGCCTCGCGGCACAAACCGCGCTGAAGGCGATCGACCATGCGTTGCCCAAGCTCGCCAAGGACGATCCGCTGGTGGCGATCTCCGGCGACCTGCACACGCTCGAATCAGCGCCGGACGCCACGCTGATGGCGGCCAACGCGGCGCTGACCCGCTTCTTGCCGATGCAGCTCGAACGTCTCCGCGTGGCGCTCACCGCCAAGCCGGTCACCTCGGCCGATATCCCCCAAAGCATCGCGCGCGACTGGCGCCTGCCGGACGGACAGGTGCGGGTTCAGGCGCTGGCCAAGCCCCAGGCGCGCGACAGCGTCGGTCTCGGCGCCTTTGTCGCCCAGGTGACCACGGTCACACCCGATGCCGGCGGCTCCGCCGTCACCATCGTGCGAACGGCCGCGACCATCGTCGGCGCCTTCCGCTCGGCGGCGATCGGCGCGCTCATCGCCATCGCCATCATCCTGGCCTTCATGCTCCGCCGGGTGATGGACGTGGCGCTGGTGCTGGCGCCGCTGCTGCTGTCCGGGCTGATGACGGTGGTGGTGGCGATCCTGTTCTCGGTGTCGCTGAATTTCGCCAATATCATCGCCCTGCCGCTCTTGCTCGGCGTCGGCGTCTCGTTCAATATCTATTTCGTAATGAACTGGCGCCACGGCCATTCCCGCTTCCTGGGCACCGCCACGGCCCGCGCCATCCTGTTCTCGGCGCTCACCACCGGCACCGCCTTCGGCTCGCTCGCCCTCAGCCGCCATCCCGGAACCGCCAGCCTGGGCACGCTGCTGCTGATCAGCCTGGGCTGCACCCTGGTCTCCACCCTGTTCTTCATGCCCACCCTGCTACGCACGCTGCGGCCCCGCTGATGCACCGCCGCCTCGCCTTCTTGCGCCTGCGGACGGCCCTGGCATCCCCGACGCTGGCGGACACGCTGATCGCCCCAGTGGCGGTGGAACGCACCGGGCCGGTCGCCCTGACCTACCGGCTGGACCACAAGGCCACGGGAAATTTTACCCTGGCGCTGGACTGGACCGACAGCCTCGGCCGCCTCGTCGAACAACGCGCCATGCGCGTCGCCGTCACGAACGCGACCGACATCCCGCTCACGCTCGATGCAAGCCGCGCCGCCGCCATGCGCAACACGCTGCACGCGCGGCTGATGCAAAACGGCGCCGCGATCGGCCAGGCCGACGCGGTCTTCTTCGCCAAACCGGCGCCGGGCTGGGACGATTACCACATCATGATGTGGTAGGATCAGGACCCCGTCCGAACCCAAGGGCTGGGCGCGCTGGGGATCGACGGCGGCAAGATCTTCGGCATTCGCACCGCCATCGATCCCGCCGAATTCCAGCGCCTCATCGCCCCGCAACTCGCCCTCGACCGCCGCTGGTTCGTCGAGAACATCGCCACGGATTTCTTTTCCGCCTATCATATCTGGACGCCGGCGCACCCGAACGCGGTCAACTGGCGCTACACCGGTCTCCAGCAGTGCAACCTGACCGGCCCGTCCGATCCCGCGCTGCGGCTGCGCGATCCCAGCCTGTCCGATCCCGCCTGGATCGCCCGCATCCATGACCGCCTGACGCAGACGGTGCACGATCAGGCGCCGTATCGCCCGTATTATTACAATCTCGGCGATGAGACCGGCATCGCCGATCTCGCCGCCGCCTGGGATTTCGATTTCTCGCCCGCCGCCCTGTCCACCTTCCGGGTCTGGCTGCACTCGCAATATGCGAGCCTCACGGCGTTAAACGCGGAATGGGGCTCGCATTTTGCGACCTGGGACACCGTCCTGCCGCCCACGACAACCGCCGCGAAGCAGGCCTCAAACGAGAATTTCGCCGCCTGGAACAACTTCAAGGCGTTCATGGATAGCGCCTTCGCGGACGCCCTGCGCGCCGGCACGGACGCGGTGCACCAGGCCGACCCCACCGCCAAGGCCGCCATCGAGGGCGCGCAGATACCGGGCTGGGGCGGCTACGACTACACGAAACTCTCCCATGCCGTCGACGTGATGGAGACCTTCGACGCCGGCAACAACGTGGAAATCGCCCACGCCCTCAACCCCGCTCTGACCCTGCTCAGCACATCCGGCGGATCCGGCGCGGGCGAACAGCATCGCATCTGGCACGAACTGCTTCAGGGCGAGCGTGGCCTGGTGGTGTGGGACGAGGATGGCAGCATCGTCGCGCCCAAGGGTACCCCCGGTCCACGCGGCCTCGCGGAGTCCGCGACCTTTAACGAGTTGCGCGGCGGCCTTGGCGCGCTGTTGATCGCAAGGCGGACACAGCCCGGCCCGGTCGGGATCCTCTATTCCGCGGCCAGTTTCCGCCTGCGCTGGACGCTCGACCATCGCGCAGATGGCGATGCCTGGGGGCAGCGCGGCTCGGAACGCGAAGGCGAGGACAATGCCACGCGGCTGGCCATGCGCCGCGCCGCCGCCACACTGGTGCATGCCGGGCTGCAACCAAGCTGGCTGTCCCACGCCATGATCGCGGCCGGCGCGTTGCGTCACGGCCTGCGCGCCGTGGTGCTGCCGGACAGCCTGGCGCTTTCACCGGCCGAATCCGCGAAAATCCGCCAATTTCGCGCGCGTGGCGGCCTGGTGCTGGCGGACGGCGCCCCGGGCATTTTCGCCCAGCATGGCCGCCGCCTGCCGAAACCAGC
>DASXIW010000296.1:0-3150 GCA_036497785.1 Acetobacteraceae bacterium
CTCGCTGCCCTGCTCGGCGGTGAAGCCCTGTTGCTGCTCGACAATGCGGCGGCTTTCAACGATTACAAGGCAATATACGCCCCACTTCACGTGCCCAACAGCCGTGCCACGGCGGAAATCCACTCGCCGCGCGGCCTGTACACCCTGCTCGACGACTTCACCGAGCGCGTCGATACCGACATCTCCAACGATGCCGCCATGCTTGGCTTCCCCGGGCCGCCCATCGCGCTCGGCCTCTATCGCGACGGCAACCGCCTCGCGGCGCTGCCCAAGCCCGGCGTGCTCGACGCGTCCTATGCCGGCGGCACGCTGGCGGCGTTGCCTTACACATTGCACCCGAATGCGCATGTGCTGCTGGCCGGTTCGTCCGGGGGCTTTCGCATCGCGGAGTTGAAGAAGCTCGGCGCGGCCTCCATCGACGCGCTCGAACCCGAGCCCATCCTGCGCGGCGCGCTGCTGCACGGCCTGGGCGAGTCGCCGCCCTATCCCCCAACCCCGGGCGTGCGCATCCTGGCGGAGGGACCCATTGCCGCAGCGCGCGCCGACGGGCCTTACGACATCATCGACATCTCCGGCGACTTCCTGGATGCGGCCGAGGCCAACACAAGCGCCTTCGCAGCCGAGGCAGTCGCCGCCTATCTGCGCGCCCTGACCCCGGGCGGCATCGTCTCCATTCCCGTCTCGATCCGCGAATTCCCCGCTTATGCGGTGCGCATGCTGGCCACTGCCCGGCTGGGACTGATCCGGGCCGGCATCGCCGATCCGGCGCTGCATGTCCTGGTCTATCGCTCGGCCTGGAACGTGCGCATCTTGCTCTCCAACACGCCGTTCGATGCGGCGCGCATCGCGGCCGCCAAAAAATTCTGCGACGACCGGTCCTTCGACATCAGCTATTTCCCCGGCATCGACGTCGCCGCCGCACGCGCCAATATATACAATGACTTGCCAAACGTTTCTTTCGAAGAAGGCGAAGTCACGTCATCGGATGACGGCTCGCACGATGCCATCGCCGACGAAGCCCAGGGCGTGTTGGACGGCAAGACCACCGAATCCGGCCGCGCCTTCAACCTGTCGCCTATCACCTATGACCGCCCGTCCTTTTATTCCGTGCTCCGCTTGTCCGAGCTGGGCACCATCCTCAAGCGGCTGGAAATCCTGCCGCAAAACGAAATCGGCGCGCTGGTGAATGTCGCCGTGCTCGCCCAGGCCATCGTGGTGGCGCTACTGGTCCTGGCCGTCCCCCTGCTCGGCGGACGGCGCATGCGCGTGCCGGGCGGCGGCACGATCCGGGCGGTGATGTATTTCTCCGCCCTCGGGCTCGGCTTCCTGTTCCTGGAACTATTCCTGATCGACCGCGCCAGCTTCTACCTGAACGACCGAACCAGCGGATTCTCCCTGGTCCTGACCGGCATGCTGATCTTCTCCGGTCTCGGCAGCATGATGGAGCATCGCTTCGAAACACGGGCCCGGCGCGGGATCGGGATTGCCGTCTGCGTCATCATCATTTGGTGTGCGGGGCTGCTTTTCGGCCTGCAAAGCTTTATGCTGGCGACGCTCGGGCTGCCCTGGTTGGTACGGGCGGCGGCCGTGGTGATGTTGGTGGCGCCGGTTTCGCTTGCCCTCGGCCTGCCCTTCCCGCTTGGCCTGTCCCGAGTTGGCTCGGGCAGCTTCCTGCCCTGGGCCTGGGGGCTGAATGGAGCGTTCTCCGTCGTTTCCACCCCGCTCGCCAATCTGGTGGCGTTGCAGTTCGGCTATGACAGGGTTCTGCTGACCGCGATGCTGCTGTATGTGATTTGCCTGTTCGTCTTTCCTCGCGCGCGAAAGAATATACCTTGGCCGCAATAGAATTCCGCCTGACCCGCCGCCTGCTACTCGCCGGAGCCATCGCCGCCCCGGCCGTTGCCCGCGCCGCGCCGGCCGCCGCCGGCGCGTGGACCCGCCAGGCCTATATGGACGCGATGGCCAGATCCGGCCGCCCGGTGGACCTGACCGAGGCGCAGTTCGACGCCATCCAGGCGCGCAAGCCGGCCGCGATGAAACGCATCGAGACCTATCTGAAAGAACATCTGGGCAGCGCGGATCCCGCCGTGATGGCCGCCTTCCAGGCCGTGCCGCGCGAGTATTTCCACTATCTGTACGACAGCCACCGGGCGACGCCGGGCGATGCCTATGAGGATAACCCGAAGCCCTGGGCGCTCGGCTTCGGTTCCGCGCTTTCGGATTATCTGGGCCAGGCCTACATGACCCAGATCGCCAGGCCCAAGCCCACCGATGTCACGCTGGAAATCGGCACCGGCAGCGGCTTTCAATCCGCGCTGCTGTCGCGCATCGTCAGCCGCGCCTACTCCATCGAGATCATCGAGCCGCTGGGCCGCGCCGTTGGCAAGATCTTCGCGCCGCTCGGCTACCAGAATATCCAGACCCGGGTCGGCGACGGCTATTTCGGCTGGCCCGAGGTGAAGGACGGCTTCGACACCATCATCGTCACCTGCGCTGCCCAATACGCCCCGCCCGATCTGTTCAAGCAGCTCAAGCCCGGCGGCAAGCTCATCATTCCCATTGGCCAGCCCTTCAAGCGCGGCCAATTCCTCTACGTCTATACCAAGGACGAGGAAGGCAAGATCCACTCGCGCAAGGATGTCGGCGTGTTCTTCATCCCGATGACCGGGACGATGATGAAGTCGCCGGCCCCAGCCGGTGTCCAGGCCGGCGTCAGGGCGGCGCCCCCACCATCCACCGCGCCGCAGCCAATCAAGGCGTCGGTGCCGGCCTCCGAGGCTCTGAAGCCCGCGGGCTGACGCGAACGGAGCGTGGCGGACCGGCGGCCACGCTGCCCTCTTTATGCCCCTGGAATGACGGCGCCCCTGAAGGTCGGCGTCAGCCATTGCTTCACGCCGGGATCGGCATAGCCGGTGGCGAAGCGCTTGCGTATACCGCGCAGGGAGACCAGCGGCGCTGAACCGATCGGCGATGCCGGATCGGTTTTACGGGCCACGCCTGACAGCAGGCCGTCGATGAAGGCGCCGGCCGAGCGCCGTAACTCGGCCCGGCCGAATGCCGAACTCAGTTGTTGGTGTGGACGGCCCCCGACGGCATCGATTATGCCAGAATGAGGTCGTTGTTGATCTCAGACAGAGGAGACCGTCCATG
>DASXIW010000297.1:0-10609 GCA_036497785.1 Acetobacteraceae bacterium
GGCAGCGGCGCCGCCTTCACCAGCGCGCGGCAGACATCGCCGGAATTGTCGGGGCTGCCGTCATTGACCAGCACCACTTCCATGCCGCCTTCGGGCCGCAGTGCCGCGAGGGCGTGCACCAGCGCGCCGATGGTGGCGGCCCCGCGATAGACGGGGACTACGACGGAAAGGCCGATCGGCGGGCGTCCGGGGAAGGTGGATATGGTCGGCTTCGGCGGCACGGGGCAAACATCCTTGGTCATGCGGTCGGGTCAAGCGGCGGGTCATCAATCGGGGACGCGGGCGATGGCGAGAACCGAGCCGCCGGCGGGCAGCGCAAAAGGGAGGCGATGCTCAAGGGCGGTTGCGCCATGCAAGATTGCATCCAGCCATGGCGGAAAGGTGACGACATCGGACACGTCGCCGTGACGTCGTGCCCGTATTTTGCGCTGTGCGATCATCAGCGGCAAGAGCAGGCTGTTCCAATAGCGTACACGGATACCGGTGAAACCCGCCGCTGCCAGCCAGGATTGCAACTCGGTCGCGGAGACGCGCCGCGCGTTATGCACCCGCCGGTCATGCGCCGAGGACAGCCAGGCGAAGGCCGGCATGTTCACCAGCAACAATCCGCCCGGGCGCAGCACGCGGCGCAGCTCGGCCAGGGCGGCGGCGGGATCGACGGCGGCATGGAACGCGGCATCGGCGAAGGGCAGGGTGTTCACGCTGCCTTGTACCAGGTCTGCGCCGGACTTGTCCCGCGCCCGAGTGGCGGCCAGCGGCGACCATTCCACGCCCGTCAGCACCAAATCCGGCCGCCTCTGGTTTAGCAGCGCAAGCAACCCCCCGGTGCCGCAGCCGGCGTCCAGCAGCCGCCCGGCCACCCCGGACAGCGCGTCGAGCAGCCGCGCATGCAGGGCGCGGTACCACCACATGCGTTGCTCCGCCTCGTCCATCAGGGCGTATTCGGCCGTTTCCATGGCGGATGTTTGACACGATTTACCAGTGTCGCTGCAATGCGGCACGTAGCCGTCGCGGCGCAGGAGATTTCATGGCGTTTCTCACCGAGCCCGGACCGATCCGCGGCGTCGCCCAACAAATGCTGCCTGGCATAAGGCGGATCGTCGCCGCCAATCCTGGCGTGATGACCTATCACGGCACCAACACCTATCTCATCGACGGACCGGACGGGCTCACGGTGCTCGATCCCGGTCCGGACGATGCCGCCCATGTCGCGGCGATACTGGATCAGGCGCATGGCCCGATCGCGCGCATCCTGCTCAGCCACACCCATCACGATCATGTCGGCGGACTGGCCGCCCTGAAGGCGGCGACCGGCGCACCAACTTATGGGTTTCATTTCAGTGCCTTGGCGGAATTCGCGCCCGACCACAAATTGCATGACGGGGGCAGCGTGGCGGGGTGGACGGCGATCCACACGCCCGGGCATGCCGCGGATCACCTATGCTTCGCCGGGCCGGACGGGGTGCTGTTCTCGGCGGATCATGTCATGGGTTGGTCCAGCAGCGTGGTCAGCCCGCCAAACGGCGACATGGCCGCCTATTTCGCCAGTCTCGAACGCCTGTTGGGCCGCGAGGATCGCGTGTATCTGCCCGGACATGGGCCGATGATCACCGAGCCGCGTCCGTTCGTGCGCGACCTGCTGGCGCATCGTCAGAAGCGTGAGGCGGCGATCGAGGCGGCGTTGCGGGAGGCGCCGAAGGACACGATCGGCCTGGTGAATGCGCTCTATTCGCAGGTGAATCCGACATTAAGACGGGCCGCGGAGCGCAATGTGATCGCCCATTTGCAGAAATTGCTGGCCGAAGGACGTGCCCGGCGCGACGGGGAGCTGTGGCGCGCGGCCTGACGTGCCGCATTCTGCCTCGCAATTTGCAATTACTCGACCGACCAGACGCGGTTGAGCAAAACCGGCACGTGGCAGCGATTTTCGCGTTGGGTTTCGGACATCGCCAGCCAGTCGAGCAAGCGGCGCAGCACGCCCATGGTCGGCACCGCCAGATCCAGCGACATCGCTTCGGCCACACCGTACCAGCGCAGATCGTCCAACTCGCCCGAGCCGCCCAGCATGCCGCTGACGCGGGCGGCGTCGACCACGAAGAAGCGGGCGTCGAAGCGGATCGGGGAATGTTCGGGCGTGACGGCACGGCACAGCAGGTCGAGCCCGTCCAGCGCCGGTGGGCAGCCGAGTGTCAGCGCCGTCTCCTCCGCAAGCTCCCGCGCTGCGGCGATGCCCAGCGCGCGGGCCAGATCGGGGCTGGCGGATTTTTCCAGGCGGCGCAGCACGGGCGGTGGCAATTGCGTGGCGCAGGGGGCGTAGCTGTCTTCCGGGTCCACAGCGCCGCCGGGGAAAACCAGCCGGTTCGGCATGAAGGTGTGGCCGGCGCCGCGCATGCCCATCAGCACCTCCGGCCTCTTGCCGCCACGCAGCAGCAGCAGGCTTGCGGCGTGGCGGGGGATGACGGGACTATGCGGCGCTGGGCACATTCCGGCCGATTGTGAGCCGATCAACCGGGCTTTGCCATCGCGTCGCGCACGGTGTTGGCGAGCACATGCAGCGCGGGGGAGGCGGCGGCGGCCATCACGCCATAGCCGACCTGGCCGTTGATCCAGGCAAAGCCGCCCACCGCGCCGGTATCGTTGCCGGCGGATTCGACCTGACGCATGGGAACACGCTCGGGGCCGTGCATTGGCTGGACATAGACGGTGACGCGGTTGCCAGCGCCATCGCCGTACATCAGCATCGCCGCCGGCCCGCCGACGGCCGCCAGCAGGCGGCCGCCCATGAAATGATAGCCGAGACGGCTGAGGTCCGGCACGTCGACATGATGGCCGAGACGCTGGGAGATCCAGTCGACCAGCTGGGTGCGATCGCCCGAGCCCAGCTCGGTGGGGCGGATTTCATCGGTGGCGAAGACGCGATGCGCGGAGGCGGCCTGGCGGGTCAGCCACATCATGTCGCTGGGACGCTGCTGCCCCCGCATTACCCAGCCGCCGGCCCCGCCCAGCATCAGGCACAGCACGAAACCTGCGGCCATGCGCCAGGGCACACTCCGGCGCGCCAGCCTTGCGTCCATCAGCCGGCCCAGATGCAGCGAGGGCGGTACGGGCTCGCGCGCCTTGAACGCCATCGCCTCGCGCAGCAGGGCCTGCTGCGCCTGCCAGTCCGCGACGCGCTGTTGCAGCCTGGGGTCCTGGGTCAGCAACGCGGCGATTTCGGCATGGCGTGCGGGATCGAGCCGGCCGTCGACGAAGCCGTGCAGCTCGTCTTCCTGCACCGGACGGATGGGACGGTTCATTTCACCCTCCGCAGATTATGGCGGGGTGGGGTCTGTCGCGCGTGCCCGGCCATGTGTTCGCGCAAGCCGTCCCGGGCCCGGCTCAGCCGGGACATGACGGTGCCGATGGGGATTTCGAGGATCGCCGCCACCTCGCTGTATTCCAGCTGTTCCACGCCGACCAGCAGCAGCACCTGACGCTGCGGTTCCGGCAGTGTATCGAGGCCCCGGATGAGGTCGCGATGGGCGATGCTCCACTCCTGTGGGGGTTCGATGGCGCCGTCCGGCATATTCGGTCCGGGATCGTGAAGAACTTTGCGCCAGCGTCGCGCGCTGCGCCAGCGGCTGATGAACAGATTGTGTAGGATAGCGAACAGCCAGGGTTTCACCGGCATGTCGCCGCTGCGTTCCGGGAGGCGGTCGAGCGCGCGCACCAGGCAATCCTGCACCAGATCGTCGGCGTCCTGAGTTTGGCGCAGCAGGCTGCCGGCGTAGCGCCGCAGCGCGGGAACCGCTTCCTCGATTTCGGTCAAGGTCGACATGGGCTCTTCAGCTCCGGGGCCGCGGGCGGGCTCGCCCGGCGACAGGGACGCCTGGACGGCCGGTTTATTCCAGCCCGGCGGCGAAATTGCCATCGCCTTGGTCGTACGCCGGACGCATGTCAGATGCCGGATGCGTGACAGACGATCGTATGCAATGCGATTCGCAGGCATGGCTGATGCCCGAGTGAAACGTAACGAATTGACGCAACGATGACTTTTTGAACGCTTTATCAACGAATCGGTAAGCCGCAAGCTGGGTGAGCCAATCCGCGGCGGCTCGATTCAGGAAGTGCATGATGCGGAATTTCACGTAGTCGACCGGCACGAGCGCCGACTGGACCACCGGCTCCGATTGGGATGCCGGCCGGTACCCGGATTCCCCGGATGCCGAAGCGGTCATCGCCGGCGCGGGCGCATATGCCGTGTCGATCGCCGGCGGCGAAACCATCGCCGTCGATGCCGTGACGCTGGATGCGGCCGGGGCGACGCTCGGCGTCGCGGGGGTGCTGGCGCTGGGCGGCGCGGATGCGCTGCTGAGCCTGCAGGACGGCGCACTGCAAGGTGGCGGCGTGGTGTAGGGCGGCACGGTCGCGCTGGCGGGCCGGTTGCTGCAAATGAACGGCGGCACGCTGGACGGCGTGACCGTGATGGGCACTCTGGCGCCTTCCCGGTTCTATGCGGTGAACGTGCTGGGTGGGTTCGCGGTGCTGGCGGCGGAGGGGTCGCAGCCCGGCTCGATCGACCTGACCGGCGCACGTTGAACCTGCTGGACAGTGAAACGCTGGATAATGTCGGCATCACCGTCGGGGACCTGTATGGCGGCCTGCAGGAGATGACGGCGGGGGACACGCTGACCCTGGGCGCCAATGCCAGCCTGGAGGCCGCGGGCGGGTCGCTGGCCGCGGTGGGCGGGACGACGCTGGAGAATCTGGGCCTGATGATCCTGGACGCCTATCCCAACGGCTTTCTGCGGGGCACCGCCGCCGACATGGTGAATGACGGTTTCCTGCTGATCAGCGGCGGCGCGCGCGATTCCTGGAGCTTCACCGGCGCGTCCTTCACGAATGCCGGCACGGTCGAGATCGGCGCCCAGGGCGCGCTGATCATCTCCGCCGGCACCGGTTCCGGCACCGTGGCGGATGGCACCATCGCCCCGGGTGACGGCGTGCTGGCGTTGCCGGGCGCCACGCTGGACGCGATCGGCGTGCTCGCCACGCTGGATGTCGGCAATGGCACCAGCCTTTACAGCGTGTCCATCGAGGGTGGGCTGAGCGCCGTGGGCGGGCAGGCCGGCATCCTGGCAAATGGCGGCACGCTGACGCTGCTGGACAGCGAGACGTTGGATAATTTCGCGATCGGCCTCGGCTATGGGGGCATTGGCGTGAAGGTGGCGCAGCCCCAGGGCGCCCGGGCCCAGCGGCACCGGGCTCAACGGCGCCGGGATCATCGGTTCTGGCGCGCTGACCTTCGGTGGCGGCGTTATCCTGACGACGCGGGCAGCGCCTATATCCAGGCGGCGCAATTCACCAATCTTGGCCAGATCCAGGTGGCCGGCACGGACGATCTGCTGATTTCGGCCCCCGGTTTCAGCAATGAGGGCAGCATTTCCATCGCCGCTAGGGCGACGCTGGAGCTGGGCATCGACACGACGCTGACGGGCTTGATCGGGGGCGGCAGCATCGCAAATGCCGCGGGCGAGCTGGTGCTGGGCGGAACGCTGGCGCCGAGCGTGGCAAACATCGCGGCCAATGGCGGCGCCAGCAGCTTCGTCAACGTCGCCGGCGATACGGTGGTGACCTTGTCCACTCCGCCGATCGGCCAGCAGAATCCCTGTTTCCTGCACGGCACTCGAATTCTGACCCAGCGCGGGGAGGTCGCCGTGGAGGCGCTTGCGGTGGGCGACCTCGTGCCGGTTCTGCTGGGGCCGGGCCTGGCGCGTGTGCGCTGGATCGGCCAGCGCCGGGTGCAATGCCGGCGCCATCCCAAGCCCGGGGAGGTGCAGCCGGTGCGCATCCAGAAAGGGGCGTTCGGCCCGGGCATGCCGCGCCGCGCTGTTTCTGTCACCCGACCACGCCGTGCATGGGGATGGCGTGCTGATCCCGGTGCGCTATCTCTTGAACGGCCGCAGCATCGCCCAGATCGAAATGGCCGAGGCGCGGTATTGGCATGTGGAGCTGGAGGCGCACAATGTTCTGCTGGCCGAGGGGTTGCCGGCGGAATCCTATCTGGACACCGGCAATCGCGGCGCGTTTGGCGGCAATGCCCCGCAGTTGCATCCGGATTTCGCCCTGCGCGTGTGGGACAAAGCCGCCGGTGCCAGGCTGGTGACGGATGGCCCGATCCTGGAAGCGGTGCGGCGGTGTCTGCTGTCGCGTGTCGCCGTGCTGGCCCATACCCATCCACCCAGCAGCGATTACCGGAGGTTGGGTGTCGCGGTCTCCGGCCTGTGGCTAGACGGCCGCGCTGCGCCGGCCTGCCTGCGGCTGGCGGGCTGGCAGCAGGCCGAACCGGCGTGGCAATGGACCAATGGCGACGCATCGCTGGACTGTGCGAGAGCGGCGCGTCTGGAAGTGGAATGTGTTGCGATACCGATCTAATGGCGCGACGAGATTCTGGATGCCGAAGCGGAAGTCGCAACGAAAACCCGGTGATGGATCGCATCTAAAACGACGGATTCACGATGCGGCATGAAGCCCGTTTTCGCCGGTGCCGGATCATCGTCGTGCGCTGACCATCCCGCCAGACTGCGCGCGCCCGATGTTCTTTACGGATATCACGCATCCTCGTCTTGCGTGACAGGGGCGATATCCGGAATGCTGTGGTTGCGCGACAAAAAGGAATGAGATGGACTCGCCGAGCGCCCTCGCGCCTGCCTCAGAACTCGAGATGTTGCGGCGCGAGAACGCCATGCTGCGCGAGACGCTGGATGCGATCGACGGCACCGTGGCTGTGTACAGCGCCGATCTGCGCTGCTGCTTCGGCAATCGCGGCTATCACGAATTGTTTCCGCACATGCCGCCGGAAGAGGAGCTGGTGGGGCGCAGCTACGAGGAATTGCTGGGGGCTTACATCGACGCCGGCACGGTGATGGACCCGAATGCGTGCAATGACAGGGCGGCCTATATCGCCAGGCGTGTGGCGGAGCTGAACGACCGCAAGCTGGCGACGCGCGAGGTGTACCATGCCAAATTGGACCAGTGGTGGCAGATACGGACGAAATGGACGCCAAGCGGCAACCGTGTGGCCCTGCGTATCGACATTACTGGGCTGAAGCGGCTGCAGAAGGAATTGCTGCGCGCCCATCGCATGGAAACGATCGGCAGGGTGAGCGGCGGCGTCGCGCATGATTTCAACAATCTGCTGACCATCATCACCGGCAATCTGGAAATGATCCGTCTGCGGGCGAACGATCCCGCAAGGGTGACGGCGCTAGCCGGCACGGCGATGATCGCGGCCGAGAATGGGGCCAAGCTGATCCGCCAGTTGCTGACCTTCGCGCAGCGCGACCTGACGCAGCCGCGCCGGTTGAATCCGAACCAGTTGCTGTCCGACATGGCGGATCTGCTGCGCCGCACGGGTGGATTCGAGACCCAATTCAGCCTCCAGCTCGGCGCGGAGGTAGGCG
This sequence comes from Acetobacteraceae bacterium, assembly GCA_036497785.1. Lineage (GTDB taxonomy): Bacteria > Pseudomonadota > Alphaproteobacteria > Acetobacterales > Acetobacteraceae > DASXIW01. Next base: position 7,443 of record DASXIW010000297.1, read on the forward strand.
AATCGCATTTCGACGCCACTCAGTTCGAGTCGGCGGTGGTCAATTTGGTGCTCAACGCCAGGGAGGCGCTGGCCGGATGCAACGAGCCCAGGCGGATTACGGTCAGCACCGCGTGCGAGCGGATCCAGACGGTGGATTTCGTGGCGGTCTCGGTTGCCGATAGCGGCGCCGGCATGAGCGACGCGGTTGCCGCCCAGGCCTTCGAGCCGTTCTTTACCACCAAGCCGGTGGGCAGCGGGCCGGGGCTGGGGCTGTCGCAGGTTCATGGTTTCGCCACCGGCGCGGGCGGGCAGGTGCGGATCAGCAGCGCGCCTGGGCAGGGTGCCACCGTTACGATATTGCTGCCGCGCTGCGGATAGCGGCGTCACGTTTTAAAGTGTTCAGTGGACAGGGAGAGGGCGGCATGGCAGCGGATGCGGCGGCGATCGTGTTCGCCTATCGCGAACTGGCCAGGCTCGGGCTGAATATCGGCAGCAGCGGCAATGTGAGCCAGCGCGACGGCGCGGGCATGTTGATCACCCCCTCCGGCGTGACGACCGAGACGGTGGAGGCCGGGCGACTGGTGGCGATGGGATTGGATGGAACGGTCGCGGGCGCCGGTACGCCATCCAGCGAATGGGCGATGCACGCGGCCATCTATCTCGCCTGTCCGGAGGCCGGCGCCATCGTGCATACCCATGCGGATGCCTGCACCGCGCTGGCCTGCCTGGGCGAGGGACTGCCGGCCTTCCATTACATGGTGGTGAGCTTCGGCGGCGCGGATGTGCGATGCGCCCCCTACGCCACCTTCGGCACGCCGGAACTGGCCGAGGCGGCGGTGGCGGCGCTGGACGGGCGCACGGCGTGCCTGCTGGCCAATCACGGCATGATCTGCCACAGCCGCAACCCGGCCGCCGCCCTGGCCACGGCGCTGCGGCTGGAAACGCTGGCGCGGCAATACCTGTTGGCGCGCGGCGGCGGGACGCCTCGGTTGCTGACGCCGGAGCAGATCGAGGCGGCGCGGGTGCGGTACGGCAGTTATGGCGCGGCGATCGCAGCGGCGGGGTAAGAGGGCCTTCGTTTAACTCGTAGCGACGCAGCCGCGGAGCACGCTGTCGGCGAGGCGTTCTACCCAGCTATCGTCGATCGGCTCGCGCAGCAGCAGGCGCAGATGCAGCGAGCTGTAGATGGCGGACTGGGTGGCTTGGATGTCGAGGTGGGGGCGGAACTCGCCGGTATCGATGCCGCGCTGGAGGATGGCGGCGGCCTCGCGCCGGCGGGATGTGAGGTAGCGTTCGGAGAACACCGCGATGGTTTCCGGGTCGTTCTGCCCTTCGGCGATGATGCCGCAGAGGATGCGCCCGGCCGGTCCGCGCAGCAACTTGGCGCAGAGCCGCATTTGCACCCTCAGATCCGCTGTGGCCGATTGCGTGTGTGGGAAGGTGATGTGGGGGGCGGTGGTCTCCAGGAAGCCGTCCATGGCGAGCGCGCCCCTGCTGGGCCACCAGCGATAGATCGTGGTGCGGGCGACGCCGGAACGGGCGGCCACGCCCTCGATGGTGAAGTTGCGCAGACCGCCTTCGGACAGCAATTCATAGGCCGCACGCAGGATGGCCCCCCGCGTCGCGTCCGAGCGGGGACGGCCGGCCAAGCGCTTACCGGCGCACGGATCATCCGTGCGTTTGGCGGCGGGCGCAGCAGTGATGCCGGTCAGCTCCATGAGATCGCATCCTACACTTTCCGCCTATAATACGGCGGCGGGCCCCGCGGTTCAATCATACCGCTACGGCATGTATCATATTACCTGAGTGCGCCTTCGCAGCCACTGTTGCATTCCTTTATAGAGGCCGCCGATAGCTACAGAGTGTAGCGAAACCTATGGCTTCGGGGGGCAGGGCGATGACTCAGGCGAGCACCATGGCGCGGGAGGCGGATGCTCCGGCGGCGGATGCCGGCGCGCGCGCACCGCGGCGGTCGCGACTGAAGCCGATCCTGCTGGGCGTGGCAGCCGTGCTGGGCGTGGCGGCGGCGGCGCAGTTCGGGCTGGAATATTGGCGGGTCGGGCGCTTCATGGTGTCGACCGACGATGCCTATGTGGCGGCGGACAGCACGGTGATCGCGCCGCGTGTTTCCGGATATATCGATCAGGTGCTGGTGGGCGATAACCAGACCGTGAAGGCTGGCCAGGTGTTGGCGCGCATCGATGACCGCGACTATCAGGCGGCGCTGCGCGAGGCGGTCGCGGACCGGCAGACGGCGCAGACCGAGATCGGCAGCATCGACGCGCAGCTGGATTTGCAGCAATCGACCATCGACCAGGCGAGCAGCCGGTTGAGCGCGGCGCAGGCCGCGTTGACCTTCGCCCAGCAGGACCAGGCGCGGTTTGGCGCGCTTGCGCATAGCGGGGCGGGCAGTCTTCAGGCGGCGCAGCAGACGGCATCCGTGCTGCAGCAGCGTTCGGCGGATGTGCATGCGGCCGAGGCGGCGTTGGCCGGGGCGCGCCAGACGGTGGCGGTGCTGAATGCGGCGCGGGCCAAGGCGGCGGCGCAGCTGGACCATGCCCAGGCGGCGGAGCAGCAGGCGCGGCTGAACCTGAGCTACACGGTCATCTCCGCGCCGATCGATGGCGTGGTGGGCGCGCGGACGCTGCGGGTGGGGCAGTATGTGCAGGCCGGCACCCAGTTGATGGCGGTGGTGCCGCTGAGCGCGGTTTATATCGTCGCCAACTACAAGGAGACGCAGCTGACCGACGTGCAGCCGGGTCAGAAGGTGACGGTGACGGTGGACACCTATCCGGGCCGGGAATTCACCGGCCATGTGGACAGCCTGGCGCCGGCGACCGGGCTGCAATTCGCGCTGCTGCCGCCGGATAACGCCACCGGCAACTTCACCAAGATCGTGCAGCGCATTCCGGTGCGCATCGCGTTGGACCCGCAGGTGCTGATGGAGGGCATTCTGCGCCCGGGCATGTCGGTGGAGCCGGATATCGACACCAGGTCGCAGGGCGTTCGCGCGGCGGCGGCGAAGGGCGGCAATGCGGAGCGGGGCGCCGTGTCATGAGCGCCGTGGCGGATCGCGACCATGTCGATTCCAAGACGTGGCTGGCAGTCGGCGGGTCGATGATCGGCGCCTTCATGGCAGTGCTGAACATCCAGATCACCAACGCATCGCTGCCGGATATTCAGGGG
>DASXIW010000298.1:0-11946 GCA_036497785.1 Acetobacteraceae bacterium
TGCCATGCGGCAGGGCAGCCATGATCAGGCGACGATTGAAGCGGACGAAGAACGGGTAGCTGAAGGCGCCCGGATGGCCCCGGCCGATCCAGTAGGGCTGATGCAATGCCGCCAACCCATCCAGCATATCCAGCGCTTCGCCGACATCGCGCGCTCGCGTGATGCTCAGCGCGCCGCGCTGTTCGTACAGCCGCCGGGCGCGCCGAATCTGCTGGCGCGTATTGGCGATCAGCCGGTCGAGATAGCCGCGCCCGGACGCCCGCACGGCATCTAGGTCGACATACCACGAGGGCTTGCGCGACGGCACCGAATGCAGCTTCGCGCTGCCTGGGATGAAGGCCTCATAAGCCGCGGTCACGCTTTTCAGGTGCAACTCGTCGCGCCGCCCGGCGACGACGCGACCGTCCAGCAGAAAATCGAGCGCCGCCGCCTCGGCTCGTCCCACCCATTCGCGCGCCACCAGCAGGCCGTTATATTCGATGCTGATGATGTCCCGGGCCGGCGTACCGGCCTCGTGCAGCCGCAGCGCATCGGCGCGGAACGGGCCTTCGCGGCGGCGCACCGGGATCAGCGCCGCCAGCACCACCACCACATCGCCGGCGCGCCCGATCAGCACCGCGGGCTCGGCCTCGATCTCCGCCAGCCAGCTTCCGATCCAATCCCAGCTGAGAAAAAACGGCGGGTCGGCTCGCGCCTCCAGATCAAGCCACAGCGCCGCCAGCGCTGGATGGGTCAGTTCGCTCGCCAGGGAGCAGCTGAGTAACCCGCCATGTGGCCGGCGTCGGGCTGCGCGATCAATGGCAATCCCTCGCGGCCCCGCTCACGCCATCGGCTGGCGCTCGCCCGCCTCCGGCCCCTCCGCTGGATTGAGTTCGCCAAGGCGCAGCCGCAGGAAATCCTCTGCCTTGCCCGCCCAATCCGCCTGCCGCGCCCGCGCCAGCCCGCCACGCGCGAGATCGGCGCGCAGCGCGTCATCCTCGCGCAGCGCCAGCATCGCACGCGCGATGTCATTCACCGAGCCGCCATCCACCGCCAGGCCGTTCATCCCGTGCTGCACGGCGTCCGTACTGCCACCATCCCGCCCGGCGATTACCGGCAGGCCGCAGCTATTCGCCTCCAAGAAGACCAGCCCGACTCCCTCGGTATCGCCATGCGGCATCCTGCGGCTCGGCATAACGAACACGTCGCCCAGGCAGTAGAAATCGCTCAGCCTTTCATCGGACACCTCGCCGACGAAGCTCACCTTGCCCGCGACGCCAACCTCCGCCGCGATCGCCTCCAGCCGCTCGCGAAACGGACCGCCGCCGACGATCTGGTAGCAGCAATCCGGACGTGTCGCGCAAACCATGGCGAAGGCGCGGATCGCGTGGTCCAGCCCCTTCTTTTCCAGCAGCCGGCAGACGGAGACGAACACGAAACCGCCATCCATCCGGTATGTGTCCAGCAGATCGCGGGATTTGCCGCGCGGGCGAAAGCGCGAGGTATCGACGCCGTTCTCGATCAGGCAGATATTGTCGCCCGCCATCGGCCCCAGCATCCGACGCACCGCCTCAAGGGTAAATCGGCTGACCACGACGATGCCATCCGCCGCCGGCAACGTGTTGCGCCGCCCGCTCTCCGCCCGCGTCATACGGCGTCTGCGTGGTGATCTCCTCGCCATGCACATAGACGAAGATGCGCAGGCCCGGGATCAGGCCGAACAGGCGCACGATCCAGCCGCTGGCGACCAACTCCCCCACGCAGATCGCGGCAACGCCGCCGCCGAGGATCTGGCGCAACAGCACCATGGCCAGCCGCGCGCGAATGGTCAGGTCGGCGAACAGCAAAGCCACCCGGCGCCAAGGCGGCACCTTGCCGCCCGACCAGATGACATTGCGCAGCAAGGGCAAACGCAACACGCGATACGACGCCTTGCTGTCATGCTCCTGCCAGCCGGCCAGCGGCGATCCGCCGAGATAACTGCGCTGGGGTGCGATCGGGATGAGTCGGCCGCCGGAAAACCGGGCGAGGTTGTCATAGACCACCGCCGATCCGCCACGGATCGGTGGAAAATTATTGGCGATCAGCAGAACCTTGCCGGCTTCGTTCATGCCCGGCCGGATGCCCCGCGACGATGCGGAAGATCAAACCACATTGAACATGAAATCACCGCGATGCCTTCGCAAGATCACAAACCTTCCCCGGGGCGCGGCTGCACGCGGTGGCGACGGGGAGTGCACAAGGTGCGCGGGCCTTCCGGAAGGGGTCAGAAGCGTCGGGTACCGCCTTGGTATCGAGATCGTTTCATAATGCCCGCCGATTGCGTTGTATAGCCATTGCGCGGCGACAATGGCCTCTCCCCACGCCCGAAGATCAGGCCTTGGCCAGGCCGTCGAACGCTTTCAGCCGGGCGATCAGTGCGGGCATGTCGCGCAGCGGGATCATCACCGGGCCATCGCTGGGGGCGTGATCGGGATCGGGGTGGGTCTCGATAAACACCGCCGCCACCCCCACCGCCAGCGCGGCGCGTGCCAGAACAGGGGCGAATTCGCGCTGCCCGCCGGATGCGGCGCCCTGCCCGCCCGGCTGCTGCACACTGTGCGTGGCGTCGAATACGACCGGATAGCCGGTGCGCGCCATCAGCGGCAAGGAGCGAAAATCGGAAACCAGGGTGTTGTAGCCGAAGCTCGCGCCGCGTTCGGTCAGCAGGATGCGCTCATTGCCGGTGCTGGCCACCTTGGCCGCGACGTTCTGCATGTCCCACGGGGCGAGGAACTGGCCCTTTTTGACGTTGATCGCGCAGCCCGTGTTGCCGGCGGCCAGCAACAGATCGGTCTGGCGGCAGAGAAAGGCCGGGATCTGCAACACATCGACAGCTTCGGCGGCGGGCGCACATTGATCGACGGCATGCACGTCCGTCAGCACCGGGCGGCCGAATTGCTCGCGCACCGCGGCCAGTATCGCCAGCCCCTCGTTCATGCCAACGCCACGCGCGGCCCCCGCACTGGTGCGGTTGGCCTTGTCGTAGCTGCTTTTGTAGATCAGCGGCACATCCGCGGCGGTGCAGATCTCGTCCAGCGCCGCCGCGACCTCCACCGCGTGGGACAGACTCTCGATCTGGCACGGACCAGCGATCAACACGAATGGCAGGCTGTTGCCAATGGCGACGCCGCCGACGGTAACGATCTTGGCCTCGGGCGACATAGGCATTTCCTCGGGACTCATGGGTGGCCGTCAGACCAGCCGGGCCTGTTTCACGGCAGCGGCGATGAAACCGCGAAACAGCGGATGTGGCTCGAAGGGCTTGGATTTCAGCTCGGGGTGGTACTGCACCCCGATGAACCAGGGATGGCCCGGCAACTCGACGATCTCCGGCAACACCCCGTCGGGCGACATGCCGGAGAAGCGCAGACCGGTGGCTTCCAACTGGTCGCGGTAATGCACGTTCACCTCATAGCGATGGCGATGGCGCTCGGCGATCTCCGGCGCCCCGCCATAGATGGCGCGCACCAGTGAATCCTCAGCCAGGATGGCAGGATAGGCGCCCAGGCGCATGGTCCCGCCAAGATTGCCGCCCTCGGTCCGGCGCTCGATCTCGTTGCCGCGTGCCCATTCGGTCAGCAGGCCCACCACCGGCTCGTCGCAGGGGCCAAATTCGGTCGAGGAAGCGCCGGGCAGCCCCGCCAGATGGCGGGCGGCCTCGATGACCGCCATCTGCATGCCGAAGCATATGCCAAAAAACGGCACACCCCGCTCGCGCGCAAATCGCACTGCCTCGATCTTGCCCTCGGTGCCGCGCTCGCCGAACCCGCCGGGCACCAATATCCCGTTCACGCCCTCAAGCCTCTCGACGGCGTCGGGCTGCTCGAAGATCTGGCTGTCCATCCAGTCCAGCCGCACCTTCACGCCATTGGCGATGCCGCCATGGGCCAGCGCCTCGGAGAGGCTTTTGTAGCTGTCCAGCAGGTTGGTGTATTTCCCGACCACGGCAATGCGCACCTCGCCTTCCGGCGCACGCACGATGTTGACGATGCGCTGCCAACGGGAAACATCGGGGGCGACTTCGTGCGGCAGGCGGAAATGGCGCAGCACCTCGCGATCCATTCCCTCGGCCTGATAGCTGATCGGCACGGCATAGATCGTGTCCACATCCAGCGCCGCGATCACCGCCTCGGGGCGGACATTGCAGAACAACGCGATCTTGCGGCGCTCATTCTCCGGGATCGGCCGGTCGCAGCGGCACAGCAGCATATGCGGCTGGATGCCAACATTCAGCAATTCCTTCACCGAATGCTGCGTGGGCTTAGTCTTCAGCTCGCCGGCCGAAGGGATCCACGGCACCAAAGTGAGATGCACGAACATGATCTGCGACGGGCCGAGCTCGTTGCCGAGCTGGCGGATCGCTTCCAGGAACGGCAGGCTCTCGATGTCGCCGACCGTGCCGCCAATCTCGATCAGCAGGAAATCCAGCGCGCGCCCCGTCTCGTCCTCGGTGTCGCGGGTGATGGCCTCCTTGATCGCGTCGGTGATGTGCGGAATCACCTGGACCGTGGCGCCCAGATAATCGCCGCGCCGCTCCTTGGCAATCACCTCGGAATAGATCCGCCCCGTGGTGGCGTTGTCCGTCCGCTTGGCGGCGACGCCGGTGAAGCGCTCGTAATGCCCGAGATCCAGATCGGTCTCCGCCCCGTCATCGGTCACGAACACCTCGCCATGCTGCAGCGGGCTCATCGTGCCGGGATCGACATTGAGATAGGGGTCGAGCTTGCGCAGGCGAACGCTATACCCGCGCGCCTGCAACAGCGAGCCGAGAGCCGCCGAGGCAATGCCCTTACCGAGGGAAGAGACCACGCCGCCGGTGATGAATACAAACCGCGTCATGGGCGGCCAGTATAGAGGCGCGCCCGAGTCGCCGGAAACCGATACGGCATTAGATCAGTCCTGATCAGCTTTGCGCGGCACGCAACGCACGGCGTGCCGGCGGGTGATTACTTCGTTGGGACGGTGGGCCCCGAATCGGCTGGCGCGGCAGGGGCCGTGGCAGGTGCCGGCGCGGATGGCGTGCCCGGCGCCGTTGAAGCGGGCGCGGCCGGAGGGGGCGCGGCCGGTGCTGCCGGAGAGGGCGTAGCCGGACTGCCGGGAACCAGCGGCGCGGTGATGGGTGCGGGGGTCGCCGGAAGCGGTGCGTCCATGATCGAGCGGCCGACGCCCGAGGTCCCGCGATTGAGCAGTGCCAGCGCCAGCGATAGGGCAAAGAACAATGTGCCCAGAATCGCGGTGGTGCGGGTCAGCAAATTGGCGGTGCCGCGCCCGGACATGAAGCTGCCCATGCCCTGGGAGGTGCCGATCCCGAGACCGCCGCCCTCGCTGCGCTGGATCAGCACGACGCCGATCAGGGCGAGCGTAACGAACAGGTGGATCAACAGAAGGACGGTGGTCATCGCGATTCCCAAAGACGCGCGGCCGTGGCGCGGCACGTTCGCGGGGGGTAATAGCGGGGTCGGGGCCGGATGGGAAGATTAGGTGGCGGCCAGGCTGTAGGTGGCGCCCAACAAGGCGTGCTTCAATGCGCCGCCGCCGCGATGGCCAGGAAATCATCCGCAACCAGGCTGGCGCCCCCCACCAGCGCCCCGCCAACCTCCGGCAGGGCCAGCAGCGATCTCGCATTGCCGGGCTTGACCGAGCCACCATACAGAATGCGCACGCCCTGCCCGACCGTGCCGAGCGCCCGCAGTAGCTCGGCACGGATGCAGCCATGCATGGCAACCACATCGGATTCGGTCGCCGTCTTGCCGCTGCCAATGGCCCAAACCGGCTCATAGGCTACCACCCCCGCAAAATCCGGCGGCAAGCTGCCCGCGAGTTGCCCACACACAACCGCCTCGTGCCGCCCGGCCTGGCGTTCCGCCTCGGTCTCACCCACGCACACGATCGGGATCAGGCCGCACGCGCCGGCCGCCATCACCTTGGCGCGCACCTCGGCGTCGGTCTCATGGTGGTCGGCGCGGCGTTCGGAATGGCCCAGGATCACCCATCCGGCGCCGGCATCGCGCAGCATCGCGGCGGATATGTCGCCGGTATGGGCGCCGGCGGGTTCGGCGTGGCAATCCTGGCCGCCAACCGCCGCCGGCGAGCCGGCCAGGAGCCGCGCCACGGTCAGGATCATCGTGGCCGGCGGACAAACCAGCACGTCGCACCCCAGGCCATCCACGCGCCGCCGCAGCGCGTCGGCGATGGATGTCGCCTGATCAGTCAGGCCGTTCATCTTCCAGTTGCCCGCGATCAATTGCCGCATCGCATTCCCCTCCCGCGTCCCGCCATCTGGCGCCAGTCACCCTTCGCTGGTAACGGATGACCGCCCTACTGGCAAACGAAGGCTTCGGCCCGTATGCTGAATGCCGCTTTCCGTATGGGATCCGCCGATGCTCGCCACGTTCCGCCGCCACCTGAATTCCTGGGTCGCGCGCCTGTTCTTCCTGCTGCTGGTCGCCACCTTCGTCCTGTGGGGCGTGGGCGACGTGATCCGCAATGCCGGCACTGATGGCGCGCTGGCCGTGGTGGACGGCCACAAAATCGAACTGCCGGAGGCGCAGGAAGCCTATCGCCGTCAGTTGGCGCAGATGACGCAGATGTTCGGCGGCAAGGTGGACCCCACGCCGGAAATGAAGCAGGGCATCGCCGGCCAGGCTCTGGAACAAGTGATCACCCAGGCCGCGCTGAATGTGGCGGCCACCAATATGGGCCTGGGCGTGTCCGAGAACGCGCTGCGCCAGGCGGTGGCGGAAATCCCCAATTTCCACGGCCCGAGTGGCCAGTTCGACCGCGCCACCTACGACGCCGTGCTGCGCAACAACAACATGACCGAAGCCCGGCTGCTGACCCTGCTGCGCGCCGACCTGCTGCAGCGCCAGCTCATGGGCGCCGCCCGAGCCGGTGTGGCCTCCCCGGAGACGCTGACCAAAGCGGTGTACGACTTCCAGCAGGAAAAGCGCGTCGCGGAAATGGTGCAGCTCCCCTTCTCGGCCGCGCCCGCCCCCCCGGCCCCGGACGACGCCCAGCTGACGCGCTGGTACGAAAACCACAAGGAAGACTACGCCACTCCCGAGATGCGCCGGATCAAGGCCGTGGTGCTGTCGCCCCAGACCGTGGCGCACGACATCCAGATCAGCGACGACGATCTGAAGGCCGCCTACGAGCAGCGCAAGGCGGAATTCGTGCAGCCTGAAAAACGCTCGGTCCAGGTGCTGCTCGCGCCGGACGAGGCGAAGGCGCAGGCCCTGGCCGCGCAATGGGCGGCTGGTGCGGACTGGGCGACGATCCAGAAGGGTAACGGCCCGGTCGAGCTGACCGACGCGACCGAGGCCGAATTCCCCGCGCCGGAACTGGCCAAGGCCGTGTTCGCCGCGCAGCCCGGCACTGTGGCGCCACCGGTGCACAGCCCCCTCGGCTGGCACGTCTTCAAGGTCACCAAGGTCTCACCCGGGAGCGACAAGACGCTCGATCAGGTCCGCGACACGCTGCGCGTGAGTATCCTGGCCGACAAGGCGTCCGACCTGATCGACGACGATGCCGGCAAGGTGCAGGACGCCCTGGCCGGCGGCACGTCGCTGGACGACCTGCCCGGCGATCTCGGCCTGGGCGCGGTAACCGGCACGCTGGACGCACAGGGCAACACCAGCGCGGGCAAACCGGCGCCGATCCCCGGGTCCGACGCACTGCGCAGCGCGCTGATTGCCGCCGCATTCCAGATGAAGAAGGGCGACCTGCCGCAATTAACGGAAGGCCCGAAGGACGATCCCGCCGGCCAGGGCTATTTCGCCGTGACCGTGGAGGACATCACGCCCCCCGCTACCAAGCCGATGGCCGAGGTGATCGACGCCGTGCGCCGGGAATGGACACACGACGTCATCCGCCACACACAGGAGGTAGCGGCGGCCAGGATCCTGACCGCCGTGAAGGGCGGCCAGACGCTGGACGAAGCAGCCGCCGGGCTGACGGTGACCACCCTGCCCCCGGCCGGCCGCTCCACCGGCGCGCCCGGCCTGCCGGCGCAGCTTCTGGAGCCCCTGTTCAGCCTGAAGCAAGGCGAACCCACCATGGTGGAGACCGATGACGGCTTCACCGTCGCCGCGCTGACCAAGATCATCCCATCCGATCCCAACACCGATCCGCTCGGCTATGGCCAGATTCGCGACGCACTGACCAAGGCGGTGGGCGACGACGTGCAGACGGTGCTGGTCACCGCCCTGCGCGCCCGTGCCAACCCCCGGGTACAAAGCGGCGCCATCAACAGCATCGTGCAGTCGGAGTGATCATCCCCCTGCCGGAGGAACCCCAATGAACGCCAACCTGCCCACCGGATTCGACGATTTCCGGCAGAACTACGAACAGGGGCATGGTCGGCTGCTGTGGCTGCGCGGCGTGGCCGATCTGGAAACCCCGGTGGCGGCGTTCCTGAAGCTCGCGCACGGCAAGCCGTTCTCCTTCCTGCTGGAAAGCGTGGAAGGCGGCGCCGCCCGCGGCCGCTATTCCATCATCGGCCTCGCCCCGGACCTGATCTGGCGCTGCGAGGGCGGCCACGCCACGCTGAACCGCGACGCGCTGACCCAACTGGACGCCTTCCTGCCCGACACGCGCCCGGCGCTGGAAAGCCTGCGCGCGCTGATCGCCGAGTCCCGGCTGGACGTGCCGGACGGCCTGCCGCCAATGTGCGGCGGCCTGATCGGCTATCTCGGCTACGACATGATCCGCCAGATCGAAAAGCTGCCGGCGGACAACCCGGACGATATCGGCACGCCCGAGGCGCTGCTGGCCCGGCCCACTTTGTTCGCGATCTTCGATAACGTCACTGACCTGCTAACCCTTGCCGCCCCGGTCTATCCCCGCCCCGGCATCTCCGCCAAGACGGCCTGGGAAGCCGCCCAGGACCGGCTGGCGGCGGCCGAGACCGCCCTCACCCTCCCCCTACCCCTGGCCGCCGCACCTGTGGTGCTGCCACCCGTGCCGGAGCCGGACTCAACCTTCACCCGCGAGGGCTTCATCGCCGCGGTGGAACGCGGCAAGGAATACATCGCCGCGGGCGATGCCTTCCAGATCGTGCTGAGCCAGCGCTTCTCCGTCCCCTTCACCCTGCCCCCGCTGGCGCTGTACCGCGCCCTGCGCCGGATCAACCCCGCCCCCTTCCTATTCTTCCTGGATTTCGGCGGCTTCGCGGTGGTGGGCAGCAGCCCGGAAATCCTGGTCCGCCTGCGCGACGGCATCGTCACCATCCGTCCCCTCGCCGGCACACGCCGCCGCGGCGCCACGCATGAGGAAGACCAGGCACTGGAAGCCGAATTGCTGGCCGACCCCAAGGAGCGCGCCGAACATTTGATGCTGCTGGATCTCGGCCGCAACGACGTGGGCCGCGTCGCCGAGCTAGGCAGCGTGAAAGTCACGGAGAGCTTCGGCATCGAACGCTTCTCCCACGTCATGCACATCATGTCCGACGTCCAGGGCAGGCTGCGCTCGGATCTCGACGCGGTGGACGCGCTCGCCGCCGGCTTCCCCGCCGGCACGCTCAGCGGCGCGCCGAAGGTGCGCGCGATGGAAATCATCGAGGAGCTGGAACCGGTCCGACGCGGCATCTACGCCGGCTGCATCGGCTATTTCGCCGCCGACGGCACGATGGACACCTGCATCGCGCTGCGCACCGCCGTGGTGAAAGACGGCACGATGTATGTGCAGGCCGGCGCCGGCGTGGTCGCGGATTCCGATCCGGCCTCGGAATACGAAGAAACACGACAAAAGGCCCGCGCCCTGCTGCGCGCGGCGGAAGAAGCGGTGCGATTCGCGGCAGGCAATAACGGCATGACGCGCTGAGCGGCCAATTCGTTCGAAAGCTATTCGAAGCGAACGACCAGCTCCGAGAAATCATCGTCCAACGGCCCGGGCCGCGCCGCCGCCCGCACCGCCTGGTAAATCCGTTGCGCCTCCGACAGTCCCGGAACCCGCGGCGCCTCGATGATCCGCCGCAGATCCTCGATCAACCATTGCTGCCCGTTCGCCGGGATGATCTCGAAGGCGCCATCGCTGAACACATACATCCGGCTGCCCGGCGGGATCTCCATCGTGCCCAAGGCCCATTTGCCCTTGGGCAACATGCCGATCGCCGGGCTGCGCAACCAGCACGGCACCGGCTCCGGCGCGCCGGGCGAGACGATGAAGGACGGATGATGGCATCCTCCTCCGCCATTACCGCCGCGAGATTCGTTACGAGCGGATCGGCGATCGGAACCGGCTGACGCTCCGCTTCCCCCTGTCGCGGTCATAGCGGTCAGTGCCGTGGCTCAGGCCATCCCGGCGCTCCGCCCGCGACGCGCCCGGGACCGGTCTCAGTTCGCCTCCGCCTTGGCGCGCGTCACGATCTGCGTCGGGTTCACAAAGCGCAGCGCGATCAGCAGCCAGATCAGCGTGGTCACCATATACACCACCGCCATCGCGTCGATGGACTGCCCGGCCCGCACGCCGGCGGCGAACACGGCATAGTACAGCGCCACCACCAGCGTCTGGCTGGTCGGCCCGGCGGTAAGAAAGGTCAGTTCGAACATCGCAATCGTGCGCACCAGCACCAGCAGCAATGCCGCCAGAATGCCCGGCGCCAGCAGCGGCACCAGCACGGTGGTGAACATGCGCAGCGTGCCGGCGCCGAACACGCGGGCGGCGGCTTCCATGCGCGGGTCGATCTGCTGGATGAACGGGATCATGATCAGGATCACGAACGGCACGGTTGGCACCAGATTGGCCAGGATCACGCCCCAGATCGTGCCCGCCGCCCCGGTGCGGTACAGCACCGTGGCCAGCGGAATACCGAAGGTAATGGGCGGCACCAGCAGCGGCAGCAAGAACAGCAGCATCACCGCGCGCTTGCCCGGAAAATCCCGCCGCGCCATGGCATAGGCGGCGGGAACACCCACCAACCCGCAAACCAGCACGACGGCGCCCACCACCTCCATTGTTACTTGCAGCACGTCGGGAAGCTGGAACTCGTCCCAGGCCGAGGCGAACCAGTTGGCAGTGTAACCGGCCGGCAACCATGTGCCCAGCCAGCGCGTGGCGAACGAGTTCACCACCACCGAGGCGATCAGCGCGATCAGGTTGATCACGAAAAAGCCGACGAAAACCCAGACCAGCGTGGCCCAGAGCTTGGTCAGAAGCGTGTCATTGCGGACCATGGTCAGCCCTTCCCGCCGCCGGCGGGCCCCCGGTAGAACAGGTTCTGCGCGCCCAGCAGGGCGGCCACGATGAACACCTGAACGAACGCCATGATCATCGCGATCGCCGAGGCCATGGAGTAGTCGTAATCCTCGAACGCCGCCTCGTAGGCCGCGATAGAAATCACCCGCGTGTCGCCGGCCGGCGAGCCCAACAGCAAGGCGGACGGAAACACCGCGAAGGCCTGCACGAACGATAGGCAGAAGGTGATGGCTAGGCCGGGAATGAGCAGCGGCAGCAGGATCTCCTTGAAGCGCTGGCCGCCCCATGCCCCCAGCATCGCACCCGCCTTCTCCAGCGACGGGTCGATGCCCGTCACATAGGACAAGGTTAGCAGGAAGGTGAACGGAAAGCCGGTGATCACCAGCGAGAGGAACACACCCCAGTAATTATGGATCAACCGCACGGGATGGTCGGCCAGCCCGATATCCGCCAGCAGCCGGTTCAGCCAGCCGCGCGGGCCCAGATAGTTCAGCATCCCCTCGGCCACCAGCACCGTGCCCAGCGTGATCGGGATCACTAAAATGGTGGTGAGCAGGCGCTGGTTGCGCAGCAGCCGCACGCGCAGCGCCACCGGCACGGAAATCAGCACGTTCAATATCGTCACCGGCACGGCCAGCCACATCGTCTTGGCGATGGTCTGGTACAGGAACGGATCGGAGAAGAACTTGGCGTAGTTCGCCAGCCATCCGCCCTCCTTCGGGTGGAAGGACA
>DASXIW010000299.1:0-19655 GCA_036497785.1 Acetobacteraceae bacterium
ACCGGATACGGCACGTCGGAGAGCTTCGGCGCGCGGGCGAAGCGGCCCTTCATCGCGCGATGGTCGACCTCGAGATATTCCGGCACGTCGCGCTCGGTGCTCTGCGAGGCGTCCAGCACCATGGCGAGCTGCTTGGATTTCTCCTTCACCTCGATGATGTCGTTGTCCTTCACCAGGTAGCTGGGAATGTTCACCTTCTTGCCGTTCACCAGGATATGGCCATGGTTGATGAACTGGCGCGAGGCGAACGGGGTGATGGCGAATTTCATGCGATAAACCACCGCATCCAACCGGCGCTCCAGCAGCTCGATCAGATGTTCGGAGGTATCGCCCCTGCGGCGCACGGCCTCGTCGTAATATTTGCGGAACTGTTTCTCGCCGATATTGCCGTAATAGCCCTTGAGCTTCTGCTTGGCCATCAGCTGCACACCGAAATCGGTCGGCTTCTGCTTGCGGCGCTGGCCGTGCTGGCCGGGACCGTATTCGCGCTTGCTGATGGGAGATTTCGGGCGACCCCAAAGGTTCACGCCCAGGCGGCGGTTGATCTTGTATTTACTCTCGGCGCGCTTGGTCATGCGCGTGGCCTTTCTTCTCGTGCCGTGCCCCGCCTTATGGCAGGTGTCAAGGCTTGTTGCACCGGTAGGCGTTTGCCAGCATGACAAAAGCGGGCGCAGGCCCCGAAGGCCTGTCCACGTTCCCGGCAGTGGCGGCCGTATAGGGGCGACCTGCCCCGTTGTCAAACCATCAGCTTGTCAAAGCGCCGCCCCACCGTTAGCTACGCGTCATGATAACGCGCAGCGACATCATCATGCTCGGCTTGTATTCGGGCGTGTCCGGCGCCCTGATCGGCGGCGGATTGCTGGGGGTGGGCTTGAACCTGATGTCGCAGGGCGTCAATATCGGCCTGTTGCTGATCACGCCCGCCGCCCCGATCGGCGCCATCGTGGCCTGGATTCTGGCGCGGCGGCTTGCGGCGAAGCTGCCGCCATCCCCGTGACATCGCGGCACCTGTTCATCGCCGGAACCGGGCGTGCCGGGACGAGCTTCCTGGTACGGTACCTGAGCGCGCTGGGGCTGGATACCAACCTTACCAGGCATGGCGAGGCGGGTTGGCATGAGCAGGCCCAGGCCGGGCTGGAGGATGTGCCGATACCCGGTCAGGTCGCTAACCTGCCCTATGTGGTGAAATCGCCCTGGCTGTATGAATTCATCGACGAGGTCCTGACGAGCCCCGACCTTGTTCTGGACGCGGTCATCATGCCGGTTCGCGACCTGTCAGAGGCCGCGACCAGCCGGAGCGTGCAGGAATTGCGGGCCATGCATGAATCGACACCCTGGATGGCCAGGCTCGACCGGACCTGGGAAAGCTGGGGGTTGACGCCGGGCGGGGTGGTGTATTCGGTCAACCCGCTGGATCAGGCCCGACTGCTGGCGGTCGGGTTCCACAAGGTGGTCGAACGGCTGGTCAAGGCCGAAATCCCGATTGTCTTCCTCGCTTTCCCGCGGCTGGCCACCGACGCCGACTATCTGTTCCGCGCCCTCAAGCCACTATTGCCGGAGCATGTGAGCCGCGAGAGCGCGCTGGCGGCACATGCACGGGTGGCCGACCCCGGCAAGGTACGGGTCGGCCCGGAACTCGAGGCGGCGACCAAGCCCCGGCCGGTGGTCGCCTATGAGACGCATGAGACGGTCGACCGGGTCGCTTTGCGCCGCGAGGTGGTCCGTCTACGCGCCCTCGCCGATGCGACGGCGGAGGAACTGGCGGCGTCCACCCGAGAGGCCGTCCGTCTGCGCGCCCTCGCCGATGCGACGGCAGACGAACTGGCGGCGTCCACCCGAGAGGCCGTCCGTCTGCGCGCCCTCGCCGATGCAACGGCGGAGGAACTGGCGGCGTCCACGCGAGAGGCGGATTACCTACGCTCGGCAATCGACATCATTCGCGGCAGCTCGTCCTGACGCATCACCCGCGCCTGGCGCGCGGTAGGCGGCCTACTGCGCAGGCGGCGGGACTAGCCCTAACTGTTGACCCGTAAGGGCGCTCCCTACCGGGGTTCCAGTATGCTGGTGGCGAAGCCGATCGGCCGGGCGCGGTTGCCGGCCTCCGCAGCCTGGGCCGATGCGCGGAACTGGTAAGCGCTGTGCCCGAATAGCCAATCCTTGCGTTGAACGGGATCGGTGACGGCGAGATGATCGACCTCCCGCCCGATCACGGGCTGGGATTGCAGATAGCCAATATAGAGCACCATCAGCGGGGCGGCGCAGGCCAGGATAGCGCCATAACGCCGCAGCCCTCGCCAATCCTCGGTGGAGACCAGCACGAACATCAGCGCAGGCACCAGAAAGCGCGAGCCGATATTCACCGCGCCGAACATAGTGCTTGGCAGCACCAGGAAAGCGGCGAGCCCGGTGAGCGCCGACATGCTCTCGGCGAAGCTGCGGCGCGACCGCACCCCCCGTAGCGCGGCGACGAGCAGCGGCGGCATCGTCACCAGGGCAAACAACCCGTTGAGGCCGACGCCGAGCGCATAGAGCCAGGCCCGTCGCTGCATGTCGCCCTGGCTGCCGAACACCATGTTCTGATACGGCCCGTATGTCGCGACGGTGTACGCCTTGAACAGCAGGAATCCGGCAACGCCCTGGCCCGGTGGCGGAATATATTCTCCGTGAGAATGGTCGGCTCGGCTGTACCACGCAACCAGCACCAGCGCCGGTAGCAAAACCCCGATCACCCGCAACGTGCCACGCACCAGACCACGCTGCCGGGCCGCGCGCCAGCCGAGATGGATGGCCAGAAAAGCAAGCGTCAGGGCATGGGTAAAAAACATCAGCACCGCGAAGAGTGCTTCCTGCCACCAGGGCAGCACCCGTCCGTCGCGCACCACCAGCAGATGCAGCATCAGCAGGAGCAAGCCGAGTTGGAAGTTCAGATAGCCGCTCCAGAAATCGGAGTTAAGGATGACAACCGGCACCAGCAGCGCGAGGGCCGCGTAATCCGTCAGCCCCTCCCTGCGGCATAGCCGCCAGGCCATGGCGGCAAAGGCCAGTATGGTGGCGACGATAAACGCCTTGCCGGCAATCAAAGGTGGCAAGGCGAACATCATCACCCCCAGCAGGAACTGGGTGAGCGCGTTGGGCACCGGCCAGGGTTTCAGCATGGCCGCCGCGGGATGCCCGGCGAGCGCATCCTTCACCAGCAGGCCCTGATAGAGCCACTCGTTGAAATCCTGCAGCGGTAGCACACGCGTCGTGACGACCAACCCGACCGCCAACGGCAGCGCCATTCCCGCCATTACCGCGAAGCCGATCCCGCCGTTGGTCTTCGTGCGCCGCTTGGGCATGGCAAAATCCTTCCAGGCCGCATCAGGCGCACATGAATTGGCGGCCCGTCCGATGATCCGCGCACGCCGCGACAATGCTGTGCCAGATCACCACCCATGGCCTGGCAGCACACGCATGCAACCATCCAACCAAGCAGAACGTTGAGCCATCGATCGCCGATAAATGGATAAATATCGGCAGTCGAAGGGGACGGCAACATTTCAAGTCGCCTGTGATCTCATGGGCTTAATTCAAGAAGGGGATCGGATGGCGAAGAGCACTATCCGCGCTGTCATCGCAACCGCGATCGTGGCATTGGCCTTGGGTGGTTGCATTGTCGAGGAACCGCGGCACGAATACCGCCGGACTACCGCCCACCCCCGCCGGACTACCGCCCACCCCCGCCAGCCTGTCCGCCGCCGCGCTACTGAGCGGCCCGGTCCAATAGTCAAAATGATCCGGCGTCGGACCCGGCGCGAAGCCACGGCGCCGCCCCCATGCCGCAACATAACTGGTTCAAGTTGAAGACTATCCGGACCCGCTCACCACCGCGTTTCGTTCACAGCCGAACAGGCACGCCGGAATCAGGCCTTGACGACGGCCTTCACCGCCGAACGCGAAACCGATTTGATGTCCGGGCGCGGACGGCCGGATGCGAGACCAATCTCCCGGTCTTGCGCCTCGATGATCGCCTTGGCCGGCGCATCACCGTCGAAACCGGTAAGCGCCGTCGCCGGTACCCGTCGGTTGGAACTGCGGGTGCCATCGACGTACAGAACATCGAAGGCCACGAGCGCGGTTTCGATGCGGCGTCTAGGAGGCGCCATCGGCGCGGTCCTCCGGATGATCGGCGTCGGGCGGAAGCTCGGCACTGGATGAATGGTCGCCAGACGGGTTCTCGCGCTCAGCCTTGCGGCGAGCGGTCTCTTCCTCCTTCTCCCGCTGCTTGGCTTCTTTCTTCGCCTGCTTGGCGCGGTCGCGCTCGGCGCGCTGTTGGTTGTAGTTGACCTTGAACGCCATGATGTCCTTCCTCTGGGCGCCGTGCGCTCGCATAGTGTCTGACAGCACGCATAGAGCGCCCAGCCACACAACACCAGTTCCCGTTTGCGATGACTGGCAGGCATGGGCGGCGCGCCGCGCACGACCCGTCGAGACCAGTCCTTATTCAGCCGCGCCGAAGCTGACTCTCCCGGACCACCCGCTCGTTATTGTCGCGCAGGTTCTTCACCCGATACAGATTGTCCGGGGTTTCGCTGGGCAATAACCGGGCGACCGTATAGCTGCCGCGCGGCACGTTTCCGTCGAAACGGCCAGGCGAAAATTCGACTTTGTCGCCGATCGCGAATTTATGCGGTGACATGGCCACTCCTGTGCAAACGGGTCGCGCCGTCTGGCGGCACGCCGCCAAACGGAGCAGATGCGGGAATCAGCCGGATTACGCGCCCTTGAGGTTGACCGCCGAGGTCTTGCCCTGCTGGCCGCGCTCAAGCTCGAAACTAACCCTCTGGCCCTCTTTCAGGGTCATCCCGGCACGCTCGACGGCGGAGATGTGAACGAACACATCCTTGCTGCCATCTTCAGGTTGTATGAACCCGAAGCCTTTTGTCGTGTTGAACCACTTTACCGTACCGATCGTCATGGGGCGCAATCTCCGCAGCCGGCGACTCGCAAAATGCGGGCCGAAATGTTTTTCGAAGTGGGTGGAACCGGTTGCGAATGCACCGCGATCTGCCGCGGTCAGCCCAGGCCGAAAAGTGCCGAACAACCACTATAAGACGGTTGAGCAAAAAAAGCCAGGATCTCCCATGATCACCGCGGACCGGCTCGCGAATGGCCTGCGGTGCGTCGTTTCTCGATTTCCCATTCCCGTCGTAGATACCTGCGCGGAGGACAGCCATGATCTGCGTCGACTGGGGTACAAGCAGCTTCCGCGCCTATCGCCTGGCCGGCGATGGCGCAATTCTCGGCCGCCGTTCGGCGGCGCGAGGCATCATGACCGTCGTGGACGGGGATTTCGCGGGAACATTGCGCGCCGAAATCGGCCATTGGCTGGCCGAAGGTGAGACGCGGGTTTTGCTCTGCGGCATGATCGGCAGCCGGCAAGGCTGGGTGGAGGCTCCCTATCTGCCCTGCCCCGCCGGCCCCGGGGAGATCGCCGCCGCCCTGGTGAGCGTGCCGTTCGACGGCGCGCTTATCCGCCTGGTGCCTGGCCTGACCGATACGGACGATTCCGGCACACCTGAAGTGATGCGCGGCGAGGAGACACAGATCGCCGGCGTGCTGTCGGAGATCGGCGACGGGATCGCGTGCCTGCCGGGCAGCCACTCCAAATGGGCGCGCATCACCAGCGGCCGGATCTCGGCCTATCGCACCTATCTCAGCGGCGAGGCGTTCGCCGCCTTGCGTGGTGGCACCATCCTGGGCCGCATGATGAAGGATGGCCCCACGGACGAGGCCGCGTTCGATCGTGGT
Source organism: Acetobacteraceae bacterium (assembly GCA_036497785.1). GTDB lineage: Bacteria > Pseudomonadota > Alphaproteobacteria > Acetobacterales > Acetobacteraceae > DASXIW01. The sequence goes on from DASXIW010000299.1 coordinate 5,791, forward strand.
CTGGCGCGTGCCGCGGATCGCGGGCATCTGCTGCACCATCTGTTCGGGGTGCGCACGCTGGGCCTGTTCGGACAGCTGGCCGAGACGGAAAGCGCGTCCTATCTCTCCGGCCTGCTGATAGGGCATGAGGTGCGCGCGGCACGGCCGGAAGGACAGACCGTACATCTGATTGGCGCCACACAACTCTGCGCGTTATACGCACGGGCGATTGCTGCGTGTGGCGGCAACGCCGTACTGCAGGACGAGGATGCCGCCGCCCGCGGGCTCGCGGCCATCGGCAGGAGAGCGACATGGAACTGAAGTCCAGGGAACTGAAGTCCGGGGAACTGAGGTCCGGGGAACTGAAAGCCTGGCTGCAACGCTGCCGGCTGGTCGCCATCCTGCGTGGAGTGCGGCCGGACGAGGTGGAGGAAATCTGCGCCGAACTGGAAGCCGCAGGCATCGCCGTCGTCGAGGTGCCGCTGAATTCGCCCGATCCGCTGGCGAGCATCGCCCGGTTGGCCGCACGGTTTGGGGACCGCATGCTGATCGGCGCCGGCACGGTGATGACAACCGCCCAGGTGGACGAAATCGCCGCCGCGGGCGGCAAGCTGATCGTCACCCCCCATGCGGCAACCCAGGTGGTGCGGGCAGCGAAGGCGACCGGCATGCTGACCTGCCCCGGATTCGCGACACCCACCGAGGCCTTCGCCCTGCTGGATGCCGGCGCCGACGCACTGAAGCTGTTTCCGGCCGAAGGCGCCTCCCCCACCGTGTTGCGCGCCATCCGCGCCGTGCTGCCGCCCGGCACGCAAGTTCTGCCAGTTGGTGGCATCGACGCGGCCAACATGCGCTCCTGGTTCGATGCCGGCGCCGCGGGATTCGGCCTGGGCTCGGCCATCTACAAGCCGGGCGACAGCGCCACCACGGTCCGCGCCAAGGCCGAAGCGCTGATGGCCGCGCTGCCTGTCGCGGCCTGATCTCCTGAGCCCGTCGGGCCGGTAGCGAGTCGGCCTTTCGCGAAGACCGGATCGACGCGCTAGCGCATTCTGTGGCAGGAGGGGGGGACCGCGTCTGAACGGGATCGGCCCATCGTCGGCAGCCATAAATCCTTCGCGCGGGCGAGCGGCACCGTCCCGCACAAACGCGCCGGGCCGGAAGGGAATCGGAGGGCCATCGCCATGAAACGCAGGACCTTCGTGCCGGCCTGGGCGTTGAGCTTGCTGGCAATGCCGCTCCTTTGCGGCCATGCCCGCGCACAGGCCAGCGCGCCCGCCCCCAGCCAGGCTGACGCCGCAACGCCGGCGCCGACCGGCTTCTGGGATAGGGCCAGCCTGACTGGCGACTGGGGCGGCGCCCGCCCGTGGCTCATCGACCGCGGCATCACCCTCGGTGCCGTCTACACCGACGAAGTGCTGGGCAACGTGGCGGGCGGCATCAAGCAGGGCACCATCTACGAGGGCAAGCTGGAACTCGATCTGGACCTCGATCTGGCGAAACTGGTGGGCTGGTCCGACGGAAAGATCCATGTCAGCGCGTTCCAGATCCATGGCGAAGGCCTGACCACCGGCTATGTCGGCAGCCTGGCGACGATCTCCAATATCGAGACTCCACCGGTGACGGTGCTCGACGATCTGTATCTGGAACAGGGATTGCTGGGCGACCGGCTCAACATTCGCGTGGGGCAGTTCGCGGCGGACGAGGAATTCTTCGTCAGCACCGTGGCCGCGACCTTCATCAATGCAACATTCGGCTGGCCGACGCTGGGCACGCTCGACCTGCCGGGCGGCGGCCCCACCTATCCGCTCGCCACGCCGGCCATCCGCGTGCGCTACAGACCGTCGCCCGGCTTCAGCGTGCAGGGGGCGTTGTTCAGCGGCAACCCACTGGGCAATAACGGCAACCCCGGCGGGGTGACGTTCCCGGTCGACGGCATCTTCGCCATCGCCGAGGCTGCCTACACCGTGACGCCGGACCAAAAGACGCCGGGGCTGCCGGCCGCCTACAAAATCGGCGCATGGTACGACTCGGTGCGCTTCGCCGACCTGCACGTCGATAATGCCGGCCTGTCCCTGGCCAATCCCCTGTCATCCGGCGATCCCCGCCAGCACCAGGGCGATTTCGCGGTCTATGGCAGCATCGACCAGATGTTGTGGCGCCGTCCGGACACGATGAATGGCGGCCTTGCCAGTTTCGTGCGGGTGGCGGTGGCCCCGCAACAGGACCGCAACCCCATCGTATTCTACGCCGATGCCGGCGCCACCTTCACCGGCGTTCTACCCGGTCATGACGACGACGTGCTAGGGCTCGCCGTCTCCTATGCCAATGTCAGCAGCGCGCTGAGCTCGCTGAGCCGCGACAACATTCTCTATACCGGGAACCAGCAGCCCATTCGCGCCGCCGAGACCGTGCTGGAACTGACCTACCAGCTTCCGGTCACACCCTGGCTGATCCTGCAGCCGGACGTGCAATACGTCTTCCATCCCGGCGGCAATGCCCCCGATCCCAACAATCCGACCATCGCCATCCGCAACGCGACCATCGCGGGATTGCGCGCGACGATCACCTTCTAATCACGCCACGGCCCGGACAACACTCCGATTGCCTCGCCGGCAGCTTATGCCTAACGTGAGGCAAGGGAAAAATGGGAAAACGCCATGGCTCAGGTATCGATCCGCAACGTCACGAAGGCCTATGACAGCCATCTCCAGGTGGTCAAAGGCATTGACCTGGAAATCGCCAACGAGGAATTCGTGGTGCTGGTCGGTCCTTCCGGCTGCGGCAAATCCACCACGCTGCGCATGCTCGCCGGGCTCGAGGAAATCACCTCGGGCGAAATCTGTATTGACGGCGAAGTGGTCAACGACGTGCCGCCCCGCGACCGCGACATCGCCATGGTGTTCCAGAATTACGCGCTCTATCCGCATATGAGCGTGTTCGACAACATGGCCTTCGGGCTGAAGCTCCGCAAATTCAACAAGGACGAAATTCGCAAGCGCGTCGACGAGGCCGCCCGCATGCTGGATATCGCCCCGCTGCTCCAGCGCAAGCCCAAGGCCCTGTCCGGCGGCCAGCGCCAGCGCGTGGCCATGGGCCGCGCCATCGTGCGCAACCCCAAGGTGTTCCTGTTCGACGAACCCTTGTCCAACCTGGACGCGAAGCTGCGCGTGCAGATGCGCACCGAAATCAAGAAGGTGCATCAGACCATCCCCACCACCACCGTCTACGTCACCCACGACCAGGTGGAGGCGATGACGCTGGCGGACCGGGTTGTGGTCATGAATGGCGGGATCATCGAACAGGTCGGCGCCCCTCAGGAGCTCTATCATCACCCCGCCACGCGCTTCGTCGCCGGCTTCATCGGCAGTCCCGGAATGAACTTCCTGCCGGTCTCCCTGTTCGACGAAGCCGGCCTGAAACTGCGGCTGGCCGACGGCACCACCCTGCCCGTCCCGCCGCAGCGCGTCGACCGCTACGGCCCCTTCAAGGGCAGGGACATGACGCTGGGCCTGCGCCCCGAACACCTGACCGAAATCAGCGATGTCGAGAAGCCCAACGTCGCCCGCATGACCGCGATGGTCGATGTTGTCGAGCCGATGGGCATGGAGACCCTGGTGCATTTCTTTGTTGGCGGCGAACCGGTCTGCGCCCGCGTCGATCCCACCGTCCACGCGGCCCCCGGTGAGGCGATGCCGCTGGCGGCGGATCTCAACAACATGCACCTGATCGACACCGCTTCCGGCAAGGTCGTCTGATCCGAACGGCCGGAACGGAAGCCCGGCCTTTCCGCCCTACACCGGCTCCAGATCCACGCCCACCGTTACGCTATGCTTGCCGCCGCCCAGTATCAGCCCGCGCACCGGGCTGATATCCCCATAATCGCGCCCCCAGGCCAGCACAACGTGCTCGTCCCGCACCACCAGATCGTTGGTCGGATCAAGGTCCACCCAACCATGCGCCGGCCCCAGCCAAGCCCCCACCCAGGCATGTGACTGGTCCACGCCGCGCCGCACCGTGGTCCCCGGCGGCGGCTTGGTGCGCAGATAGCCCGAGACATAGCGCGCCGGCAGTCCGAGGGCGCGCAGGCTGGCGATCATCAGATGGGTGAAATCCTGGCAGACGCCGGCGCGCTGCGACAGCGTGCGCGAAACCGGGGTATGCAGGTTGGACACACCGGCCTTGAACGAGAATTCCCGGCGGATGCGGGCGGTCAGCTCAAGCAACCCCTCCAGCACCGGGCGTCCAGGCGGAAAGCTCTGTGCGGCATAGGCGCCGGCCGCGGGTTCAGCAGGCAGCATCGGGCTGTCGAAAATGAATTCGGCGGCCTGCCACCCCTCCGCCCGCCCTGCCGCGGCGGCGACCGCCACCTGTTCCCAGGGCAACGTCGTCTCCGCCCCGGGCGGCGCGGGAAACTCCACCTCCACCTCGGCCGAGGCGGTCACCACGAAGCGATCATGCGGCACTTCCAGGAACAGCCAGGCGACCTGATTGCCAAAATGATCGATGCCCACGCTCATACGCGATTGGCCCGGGCTGACCTCGATGGCCGAGGAGATCACGCGCTGCCAGTCCAGCCCGCGCGGCGTCAGATGCAGCATGTGGCTGGCCAGATCCACCGGCGTCGCATAGGCATACGACGTCACGTGGTGCACCCGGTATCTCACGCCGCCCCCCGCAGATCCGCCATCTGCCCGCTCATCCCGACCGCCTGAACCGCGGGCAGCAGCGCGAAATAGCGCCGGGTGATGCGATCGGACAGCGACGCGATTCCGTCAGACACCGCATGCAAAGACGGCGGAATGGCGGCGGCCGCGACGGATTGGTTCTCCGCCGCCAGCACCTTGTCGACCAGCGCCTCCACCTCGGCCAGCAGCCCGGCAGCGAAACCGGCCAGCATGTCTCGCGGGCTACCCTCGTCGCCCAGCTCGCCCAGCCGCGTGCGCATCCGCGCTAGCTGGAACGCGAGGCCACGCGGATTGCCCTGATCGGCCAGCACCAGGTCGAGCACCGGTGCCGGTTGCAACACGTTCATGTAGCGGCTGCGATAGGTGATGGCGGAATCGCACAGCTCCAGCACCAGACGCAGCCCCGCCTCGATGCGCGGGGCCGGCATATCGAGCGCGAAGGCAACCTCGCTCGCCACCGCCTGCGCCCGCTCGATGCGCCGGCCGAGATCGAGGAACAGCCAGCCGCCGCCACGCACCATGTTCTCGGCCGCCACCCCCGCTACGGCGGCCGAGAAGCGCATGATCGCGATCATGCCGCTCGCCAGCCCATCCAGGCTGTGCCCGATATCGGACACGCATTCCCGCGCCGCGCGCAGGGTCTGGGTGAAGGTGGCATACATGTCCCCGGTCAGCCGATCGCGCACCCGCTCGGTCAGCCGGGCCACGCTGGCGAAATTGGCGCCGATCGCGCCGGTGTCGCGCGTGCTCGCGAACAGCGCGTCGGTCAGGGTGGCAATGGCGCCGATGCCCGCGTCCTCGTTGTCGATCACCGCGGCCTCGGTCAGGCAGCGGCTGAGCACGTTCAGCTCGGCCAGTTCGCGCGGCATAATGGCCGCCCCGCGCGACAGGCGGCCGGTCACCGCGCGCACCAGCCGCGCCCGGTGCTCCAGCCGCTCCACATAGCGCCCGAGCCAGAACAGGTTATCGGCAACCCGGCTCGGCAAATCCCCGCTGGTGCGCCGCAGCTGCAATGTCGGGATGGCGAGCGCCGCGGGCCCCACGATATCGGCGCGATCCTCCGTCAGCACCCACACATCCTTGGACGTGCCGCCCTTCGGCAGACCACCGGCCAACTGGTCCGGCGAGTCCAGCACCCGCGCCAGTCCGCCCTGCATGGCCCGCCAGCGCGTGCCGTCGAACACCATAAACACCCGCAGCACCAGCGATTTCGGCACCATCCCGGATTCGCCGAGGCACGGCACCACGGAAGGCGGTATGCCGGCCGAGGCCGCCCACTCCCGTGGCCGCTCCTCGATCCTGCCCAGCAGCGCCTGGCGAATGGCGGGCTCCATCAGCATTGGCGCGAGCGCGTGCGCCTTCCCGTCAACGGCCGGGCGGATCAGCCAACGGCCGGGATCCTGCTGCACCAATGCCCGCGCCTGCGCCTCGCCCAGCCACATGGTCGGCACGCTGGCCATCGCCAGCCCCTCGCCTAGCAATCGCATGCACAGCGCCGGCAGGAAGGCGGCAAAGGCAGGGGCCTCCAGCGCACCCGATCCGGCATCGTTGGCGATGCGCACAGTGCCGTGCCGGGCTGCGTTCAACAGCCCGGATACGCCTTGCAGGCTCCTTGTTTCCAGCTCCAGCGGGTCCAGCATGCGCCCGTCCATTCGGCGCAGCAGCACATCCACCTGTTGCAGCCCGCGCAATGTCTTCAGAAACACCTCGCCGCCGCGCACGGTCAGATCGCCCCCCTCCACCAGCGCGCAGGACAGCTCGCGCGAGAGGAACATGTGCTCGAACCATTGCGGATCGGCGATGCCCTGGGTCAGCAGCGCCACGATGGGGTTCCGCCGTCCGGGCGGTGCCAGACGGTGCAGCGCGTCCTGCCATACATCGAAAAATGGCCGCAGCTGGCGCACCTGCATGGGGCGGAACGCCTCGGGGATCACCTGCGCCAGCAGTCGCCGGTTCTCCCGCGCATAACCCACGCCACCCGCGCCGGCGGTCCGGTCCGCCAGCACCCGCCAGGCGCCATCTGGGCCGCGCACAAGATCAGCGGCGTAGAATTGCATCATCGGGGCCGCATCTTCCGAACGCCGGCAGCCGGCCCTCAGAAAACAAGGATTGGCGAACACCAGCGCCGGCGGCAGCACCCCATCGGCAAGCAGTTCCTGCCGCCCATAGATATCCTGCAGCACCGCCTCCAGCAGCCGTGCGCGCTGGGCGAGGCCGGTCTCGATCTCGGCGAACTCGCCCTCGGGGATCGGCAGCGGAATGGGGTCGCACCGCCAGCGTTGTGCGCCGGTCGACACGCCAGGCAGCAGACTGGTGACGCCCTCCTCCTCGAAGGCGCGATCGAGGCGCCGCGCACGCGCCGCGAGACCATCGGCCCCAAGCGCTGAAAACGCGCCGAGCAGGGTACGCCAATGCGGCCGCAGCCCGCCGCGTCCATCGACCATCTCATCACGCGAAGCCGGGAGTGCCACCCGCTTGAGCCGTCAGAACTTGCGATGCAATCGAGCTTGCGAAGAAATGCACCCCGCAGTCACGAGATTTATTGCGCCGGTTTGGCGGATGGCGTGCATTTCTCACAAACTCTCAGACAAAGCGACGCAGATCGAGCGTGCCCGGATGGTCCCGCTCAAGCGTCACATGCGGCTCGGTCATCGGCCCCGGCGTATGGCCGAATGGGAAGAAGCGGGAGCGGCGACGCGCCTCCGCCTCGTTGGCATTCACCGGGAACGTATCATACGAACGGCCGCCCGGATGCGCCACGTGATGGCTCAGCCCGCCCAGGCTGCGCCCGCTCCAGCGATCATACACGTCGAACACCAGCGGCACCTGGGCGGCGATGGTGGGATGCAGCGCGCTAGGCGGCGCCCAGGCCTTGAAGCGGACCCCGGCCACGTATTCGCCCACCCGGTCGGTGCGCGACAGCGGCACACCCACGCCGTTACAGGCCAGCGCATAGCGTTCGTCGATCCAGCCGCTCAGCTTCACCTGCAACCGCTCCAGCGAGGAATCGACATACCGAACCGTGCCGGTGGGTGTGGTGTCCTCGCCCAGCACATGCCACGGCTCCAGCGCATGGCGCAGCTCGATATTCATGCCGCGCAAAGCGACCTCGCCAAGCTGCGGGAAGCGAAAGGCCAAATGCGGCGCGAACCAGTCGGGATCGAGCGCCGTGCCCAAAGCAGAAAGTTCCTCTAGCGCGTCCCGGAAATCCGCCTCGCAGAAATGCGGCAGCAGGAACTGGTCGTGCAGGCGCGTGCCCCAACGGATCATCCGCCGCTCGTACGGGTGCTGCCAAAACGCGGCCAGAGCGGCGCGCACCAGCAGCATCTGGGCGGCCGACATATGGGCGTGCGGCGGCATTTCGAAGCCGCGCATTTCCACCAGCCCGCGCCGGCCAGCGCTGCCGTTCGGGTCGTACATCTTGTCGATGCAGAACTCCGTCCGGTGGGTGTTGCCGGACATGTCGGCAAGGATGTTGCGAAAGATTCGGTCGGTCAGCCAGGGCGGCGTGGGCTTGAACGGCTGGATCTGGCCGAACGCGATCTCCAGCTCGTTGGTCGCGTCGTCGCGCGCCTCATCGATGCGTGGATGCTGGCTGGTCGGGCCGATGAACAGGCCGCTGAACAGAAAGGACAGGCTGGGATGGTTGTGCCAGAATCCCAGCAGGCTCTTCAGCAGATCCGGCCGCCGCAGAAAGGGCGAATCCTCGGCCCTGGCGCTGCCGACCACCACATGGTTGCCGCCGCCGGTGCCGACATGACGGCCATCCAGCATGAATTTCTCGCTGGCCAGGCCAACTTGCCGTGCTTCCTCGTACAGCTGCTCGGTGCGCTCGAGATGCTCGGCCCAGCTCGTCGCGGGATGCACATTCACTTCGATCACGCCAGGATCGGGGGTGATGGAAAAATGGAGCAGGCGCGGATCGTCGGGCGGTGTATAGCCCTCCAGCACGATGGGCCGGCCGAATTCCTGCGCCGTCGCCTCCACAGCGGCCACCAGATCCAGCCAATCCTCGGCCTCGGTCAGCGGCGGGAAGAACACATGCACGATGCCACGACGCGCCTCCACGGTCAGCGCGGTACGCACCAGCCCGGGTTCGGGGCGGCCGACCACCAGCCGGTCCTGCGGCATGCTGCGCAATGGCGCATGGCCGGATAGCGGAAGCGGCGCGTCGAAGCTGCGCCGCAGCAGCGCCTGGGGCGGCAAGGCGGGGCGCGGGGCGAAGGGATCGGGCGGGAAATCCGCCTCGATACTGTCCGGATCGGCCCAGGGCAGGCTGTCCAGCGGCAGGCGCAGGCCGATCGGGCTGTCGCCGGGCACCAGGAACAGCGTCTCGCCCCGCAGGAACCAGCGGCCGCTCTGCCAGCGGCGCCGCCCGTCCTCGCTGCGCCGGCACAGCGGCAGCACGCTGCCCACTGGCGAGGCTAGCCCCTGGCCGAATACCCGCACCAGACGCTCGCGCTCCAGCTGGTCGCGCAGCCGGTTATCCTCCACCACCACGTTGGCGGGCAGCCGGCGTTCCCGCCACAGATAATAATGCACATCTTCATGGGCCGGCTGAACCAGGCCGGGGTCCAGTTGCAGCCGCTCGGCCAGCGCGCCGGCGAAGGCGGCGACATCCTCCGCGGTCGCAGTGCCGGTGCTGCTGTCGGGGTCGGCGAGCAGATCGGGCTCCAGCCAGACCTTCTCGCCGTCGCGACGCCAATGCGCGGACAGCGTCCAGCGCGGCAGTTGCTCACCCGGATATTGTTTGCCCATGCCCAGATGCAGCGCCGCCCCCGGCGCCCACAGCCTGGCCAGCCGGCGTATCAGCCGGCCGGCATAGCCGCGCTTGGTCGGCCCCATGGCGTCGGTATTCCACTCCGCCGCCTCCACATCGGTGCTAGCGACGAAAGTCGGCTCGCCGCCCATGGTCAGGCGCACATCGCCTACGGCGAGCGCGCGATCCACCTTCGTGCCGGCGGCCAGGATATCCTGCCATTGCCGATCGGTGTACGGCCGGGTGACGCGCGGCGACTCCAGCACGCGACGAACCGCCATGGCGAAATCGAAGGTCGATTCGCACGTCTCCACCGCGCCGGAAATGGCCGCGGCGGATTGCGGATCGGGGCTGGCGGCCAGCGGGATATGCCCTTCGCCCGTCATCAGGCCCGAAGTGGGATCGAGCCCGATCCAGCCGGCACCGGGCAGGTAGACCTCCGCCCAGGCATGCAGATCGGAGAAATCGGCGGTCGGCCCTTCCGGTCCCTCAAGCGGCTTGATGTCGGCCACCAGCTGGATCAGGTAGCCGGAGACGAAGCGCGCGGCATAGCCGAGATGGCGCAGCACCTGCACCAGCAGCCACGCTGAATCACGGCAGCTGCCCTTGCCCTCGCCCAGCGTCTCCTCGGGCGTCCACACCCCCGGCTCCAGTCGCACGATATAGTCCACGCGGCCCTGCACGGTGCGGTTCAGCTCCACCAGCCGGTCGATGGTGCGTTGCTTTCCGCGCGGAATGCCGTCCAGCAATGTCGCCAGCAACGGACCTGCCGGGGCGGTTTTGCGAAACGGCGCAAGCTCCTGTTCCAGCACCGGGTCATAGGCGAATGGCGAGTGTTCCGCCTCCGGCTCCAGGAAAAAATCGAACGGGTTGATCGTCGCCATGTCGGCCACGAGATCGACGGTCACATCGAAATGCGTGACCTTTTCCGGGAACACCACGCGGGCGAGGAAATTGCCCTGCGGATCCTGCTGCCAGTTCAGGAAATGCGGTCTGGGCGCGATGATCAGCGAATAGGACAGAACCGGCGTGCGGGCATGCGGCGCCGGGCGCAGCCGAATGGTCTGCGGCCCCAGCACCACGGCACGGTCATAGCGATAGGAAGTGCGGTGGGTCAGCGCTGCATGAATAGACATGGGCCCAACTGATGTTGATTGGCTATGTCGGAATGCACTCAGCTATTTACGGGAACGAAACGCCTGGGGTCCACCTGTTTCGCGATCACGCCGGCCTCGCCGGGATCGCGCCCAAGCAGCAGATCGGCGACGAAGCGGCCCGCGGCGGGCGAGGTCTGGATGCCGTAGCCGCCCTGCCCCACGCTCCAGAAAAAACCCTCCGCCGCGCCGTCCCAGCCGATTGCCAGGCTGCGATCCGGCGTGAAGGTGCGCAACCCGGCCCAGCTATGCTCCACCCGCCGCACCTCGATATCCAATGCCTGCTGCATGCGGTCGACGGCGATGGCGATGTCCAGTTCGTCCGGCTGCACATCATGGGGGTACATGTCGGTCTCGTCGGCTGGCGAAATCATCAGCTTGGTGCGGGCTTCAGGCCGGCAATACCAGGTGTGATCCACGTCGTTGATCATCGGCCAGTCCGCGGCCTGGTACGGCGCGGGATCGACGATCACGCCGGTGCGCCGCTTCGGCACCAGCCCGAGCGGTACCACGCCGGCCTGACGCGCCACCTCGTCTCCCCAGGCACCCGCCGCGTTCACGATGACCGGCGCACGGAAATGGGCGCCACCGGATACTTCCACATGCCACAACCCGCCACGGCGCTCGATCTGCCCGGTTCTGCTGCGCAACGCCAATACGCCGCCGCGCCCGCGCAACAGCTTCAGAAAGCCCTGGTGCAGCGTGGCCACATCCATGTCGAACGCATCGTCCTCGATGGCGGCCGCGGTTGCGTAATCGGGCTTCAGAGCCGGCACCATGGCGCGCAAATCGGAAATGGCGATTTCGCGCAGCCCCAGCCCCTCGCCGAGCAGCACCTGCAAGCGGGCTTCCTGCTCGGGCGGGGCGAGAAACACCACGGGGCGCCGCGACATGACCGGCGTACCCGTGAAACCAGCCGGTGGCTCCATAAAGAACGACCGCGACAGCCGGGTCAGCACCTGCACGTCCGGGGGGCCATAATTCTGTATCCAGATGGCGGCGGACCGGCCCGTGCTGTGAAACCCGGCCGCCTCCTCCGCCTCAAGGAGTGCGACTCGGCGATCCGCCGCCAAATGGGCCGCGGCGGTGGCCCCGGCAATGCCGGCGCCGACCATGATTATATCGAATTCATTGCTTTCCATGGCCGAGAGCATCTCCCGCTCCAACGCAGCATGCAAGCGGCTGCAGAAGCGATGGAAATACGCATAGCAAGCCATATTCCCATGCGCCGGAAAGGTGGCAGACCAGGTTGTTCCGCCGGCTCACGAAATAATGACCAGCGGACTCGGCCCGAGTGGTCGAAACTATCCATGGCATCACGCGCCGCTAACAATGCGTCGCCATTTTAAGCTGACCATCACTGTCTGGACCGACAAATGCAAGGCTTGGCGTGCTCAGCACCCGAACTTCCGCCTGAGACGCAACACGTCGAACTTGACCAGGACCATGAGCAGAACACGCTGCCTGACGTGGAGCCGGTCGAGGATCCGCTATCCGCGGGACGGGGTATTGCGCTGGGAATGCTGCTTGCCGTGTCGTGCTGGGTGTTGATCGGGTTCGCGGTCTACTGGCTGCTCCGCAAGCTGGGCATCTGAGCAACCTCTCAATGGCTGATCGGGGCGCAATTTGATCGTCCCGCCATCGCACAATCCTGGATCCGGCTAACCGAACTCAGGATATGGGTCAGCCACAGCGCGCCTACCACGCCAATCACAATCACCAGCAACGCGATCATCGGCCCGCGCCGGCTCGGTTGATGTTCATCGTCTTCGGTCATGCGCTCACCGGTTGACATGGGAGAATGAGGCCGGCACTTGAGCGCATGCGCTGGAGTTGTGCAATCGCGGCCACGCTGATTCTCTGCATGGGGCTATTGCGTCCGGCCCTGGCCGCGCAGGATCGCTTCTTCCTGTCGAGCGACCATGTGCAGTTGCATTACCTCGAAGCCGGTCGCGGTCATACCATCGTTTTCATACCCGGCTGGACCATGCCAGCCTGGATCTTCGACAAGCAGATCGCCGATTTATCCCGCCACTACCACGTGGTCGCTTTCGACCCTCGCGGCCAGGGCGACAGCACCATCACGGCGAGCGGCTACGAACCTGGCAGGCGCGGCCAGGATGTCGCCGACCTGCTGGCGCAGCTCGGGCCGGAGCCGGTGGTGCTGGTCGGATGGTCGCTGGGCGTGCTGGACACGCTGGCCTTTCTGCACAGCCACTCCGACACCCAGGTGGCCGGCCTGGTGCTGGTCGACAATTCGGTGGGCGAGGAGCCGCCGCCCTCACCCGCCCCGCCGCCAGCCATACGACGGCGCGAGCCGCCCTTGTCGCGCGCCGCCACCATGCGCGCCTTCGTCGACGGCATGTTCCGCACACCCCAACCGGCCGCCTATCTGGACAAGCTGACCCAGACCGCCCTGCGCACGCCGCCCGAAGCCGCACGGGAGTTGCTGTCCTACCCGGTGCCGCGCAGCTACTGGAAAGAGGCGGTGTACGGTACCGACAAGCCGGTGCTGTACATTGTTCGACCTCGCCTCGCCGGTCAGGCCACCAATCTCGCCGCCCATCGGCCAGGGGCGGAAAGCGTGATCATGCAGGGCGTCGGCCATGCCCTGTTCGTGGATAATGCGACCCGCTTCGACGCGATGGTGCAGGATTTCATCCACCGCAGGATCTGGCATTGACTGGGCGGACCGCCATGGCGCCCCTGTTCCTGGTTTCGCTGGCGACCGTGGGGTACGAGATCGCGCTGACCCGGTATTTCGCCGTCGCGAAATGGTCGGAATACGGCTACTGGGTCATCTCGATCGTTCTGGCCGGATTCGCCCTGTCCGGCGTGACCATGGCGCTGGCCCGGGACTGGTTCGCCCGGCATGGCAAAGGCTTGCTGGCCGGTCTGCCCCTGGCGCTGATCGCCGCGGCGGCGATTGGATATCATTTCGTCACCACCAATCCATTCAATCCGCTACAGCTCCAAAATCAGGCGACATTCGAACCGCAGCTCTATGACATTGCGGGATATTACGCATGTCTGCTGCCGTTCTTCTTTCTCTCCGGCCTGTATGTCAGCCTGAGCTTCGTGCTCAACGACACCAGAATTGGCCGCGTCTATGGCTTCGATCTGACAGGCGCCGGCCTGGGCGCGCTGCTGGTGCTGGGGCTGATGACCCTGGTGCACCCTTTTCAGCTGGTTCCCTGCCTGTTGCTGCCCCTCGCCGCGGCGGCCGCCTTCAGGGTGCCCCGACGCCTCGCGATCGGCCTCGTCACGCTGGCTGCCCTGCTCGGCGGC
>DASXIW010000300.1:0-9336 GCA_036497785.1 Acetobacteraceae bacterium
ACAGCCCGGTGCAGCGCTCGGCCGCCACGGTTTCCAGCGTGGCCAGCGGGTCGAAGCCTTCGCCGGAGAAGACCATCGTCGTGCCATGGGTCAGGCAGCCCAGAACGCCCATCACCATGCCGAAACAATGATAAAGCGGTACCGGGATGCATAGCCGGTCATGTTCGGTCAGCCGCATCGCCTCGGCGACAAAATAGCCGTTATTGAGGATATTGTGGTGGGTCAGCGCCGCCCCCTTCGGTGAGCCCGTGGTGCCGGAGGTGAACTGGACGTTCACCGGCGCGTCGAATTGCAGGCTGGCGCCGATCGCGCGCAGGGTCTCCAGCGTGGCGGGCGTGCCCAAGGCGGACACATCGGCGAAGGTCAGCGCGCCGGGGATGGTGGCGGCGCCGATCTGGATGACGATTTCGAGATGCAGCAACTTCTCGGCCGCCAGGCGGCCGGGCGGGCAATTCGCCAGTTCCGGCGCCAGTGACATGAGCATGGCGGCATAGTCGCTGGTCTTGAAGGTGGTGGCGCTCACCAAAGCGCGGCAGCCGACCTTGTTCAGCGCGTATTCCAGCTCGCTTACCCGATAGGCGGGATTGATGGTGACCAGCACCAGCCCGGCCTTGGCGGCGGCGAACATGGTGAGGACCCATTCCGCGTTGTTCTGCGACCAGATGCCGATCCGATCGCCGGGAATCAGCCCCAAAGACAACAGGCCAGCGGCGAAGGCCTCCGCCCGCGCATCCAGCTCGCGCCAGCTCCAGCTGACGCGTTGCTGGCGCACCACCAAAGCGGTCCGGTCACCCCAGCGTGCCACGACGGAATCCAGGCGCTGACCGATCGTCTCGCCCAGATGGGGCGCCGACGACACACCGCTGACGTAGCTCATGGCGCCCGAGCCAGACTGCACGCTGCGCATGCCAATCCCCCCTTTTTTGTTCTTGGAATTATGAGTAGCGCGCCGAGGATGTGCGGAGAAGCAAATCCCTTTAGCCGGTGTCGCCGGGATGGCGGCCGGGATGGATCGGGAAGTTCAACCCGACTGCACAACAGCTTGTTACGGAATGGTTTCATCGGTGCCGGGCGAGCCTGCGATTTCCCCGGGGTTCGGTTTGCTTTAGGGTCGGGCGAAACCAGGGAGGCAGGCGATGAGCGAATTTCTGGGGCAGATGATGGGCGGGCTCTCGCAGCTGCTCGGCATCGCGCAGGGTGCCGCCGGCGGCAGCCTGCCCACTTTGCTGGCGCAGCTGGAAAATGCCGGACTGGCCGAACATGTGCAGTCCTGGGTGGGCAATACGCCGAACAAGCCGGTGACGCCGGAACAACTGCGGCCAGCCTTCACGCCGGAGCAGCTGCAAGCCTGGGCGGCCGAGGCGGGCACCACGCCCGATGCGCTGCTGAAGGTGCTGGCGGAGGCGCTGCCCACGGCTGTGGATCGCGCGACGCCCGAGGGCAAGCTGCCGGGTTAGAGCAACGCGCCACCCGTCGGGCATTTCACGTCACGAAGCCCCCCTGCTCGCGCCAGCACGCCCGGCCGCGCGCCGGCGTCAGCCACGCGGCATCGCGCAAAACCGCCAGGGGCCGCCAGCGCGCCATCAGCACGCAAACGGCGCGGGCAATGTTCTTGCCCGCGCCGCTCCCAGCTCTATTGCATAGCATCCTGCGCAATCGGCGCACCGCCTGGCGCTATTCACGCGCAGGCGGATGGCAAGCGCCTCAGGCGGATTTCGCCATGATCTCGTCGGCGATGTTGCGCGGCACCGGATCGTAGTGATGGAACTGCATGGTGAAGCTGGCGCGGCCCTTGGTCATGCTGCGCAGGTCGGAGATGTAGCCGAACATCTCCTTCAACGGCACATGCGCGCGCACCATGATGGTCGAACCCGCCGTCTCCTGGTTCTGGATCATGCCGCGGCGGCGGTTCAAGTCGCCCACCACGTCGCCCACGTGATCGTTCGGCGAGGTGACTTCCACATCCATGATCGGTTCCAGGATGATCGGGCCGGCCTTCTTCATGCCTTCGCGAAAGCAGGCCTTGGCCGCGATTTCGAAGGCCAGCGCCGAGGAGTCGACGTCGTGGTACTTGCCGTCGACCAGCGTGTATTTGAAGTCCACCGTCTGGAAGCCGGCCAGCACGCCGGTATCGGCCTGCATCCTGATGCCTTTTTCCACCGCCGGGATGTATTCCTTCGGCACGGTGCCGCCGACGATCTTGTTCTCGAACGCCACGCCGGCATTACGTTCCTGCGGCTCGAAGACGATCTTCACCTCAGCGAACTGGCCGGAGCCGCCGGTCTGCTTCTTGTGGGTGTAGGTTTCGGTGTGGCTCTTGCTGATGGTCTCGCGATAGGCCACCTGCGGCGCGCCGATATTCGCCTCCACGCCGTATTCGCGCTTGAGCCGGTCGATGATGATTTCCAGATGCAGCTCGCCCATGCCGGACAGGATGGTCTGGCCGGTTTCCTGATCGGTCTTCAGCCGCAGGCTGGGGTCCTCGCCTGCCAGCTTCTGCAGGCCGATCGTCATCTTCTCCACGGAGTCCTTGGTCTTCGGCTCGACCGAGATATCGATCACCGGCACCGGGAACGCCATGCGCTCCAGCACAACGGGGTCCTCGGGACTCGCCAGCGTGTCGCCCGTCCCGGTGTCCTTCAGGCCGACGAAGGCGGCGATGTCGCCCGCGTGCACTTCCTTGATTTCGGCGCGCTTGTCGGCATGCATCTGGAACATGCGGCCGACGCGTTCCTTGTGCTCCTTTGTTGTGTTCAGCAGCGTATCGCCGCTCTTCAGCGTGCCGGCGTATACGCGCACGAAGGTCAGCGTGCCGTATTTGTCGTTGATGATCTTGAAGGCCAGACCGGCGAAGGGCGCGTTCGGATTGGCCTTGATGCGGCGGCGATCGCTATGCTCGCCATCCTCCTCGCCTTCCTCGGCGGCGATGGAAATGCCGGGCACATCTACCGGCGAGGGCAGGTAATCCAGCACCGCGTCCAGCAGCGGCTGCACGCCCTTGTTCTTGAAGGCCGTGCCGCACAGCACCGGGCGGAACGCACCGCTGATCGTGCCGGTCTTGATGGCGCGCTTCAGCGTCGCGACATCGACATCGCCCTTCTCGAAATATTCCTCCATGCCGGCATCGTCCACCGACAGGGCGGTGTCCAGCAGGTTCTGGCGGTATTCCTTGGCCTTTTCCAGCAAGTCGGCCGGAATCGGCTCGTCATGGAACTTGGCGCCCAGCTCGCCGCCTTCCCAGACAACCGCCTTCATCTCCACCAGATCGACCACGCCCAGGAACTGGTCCTCGGCGCCGATCGGCAGCTGCAGCGGCAGCGCCACGATGTCCAGCTTCTCCTTCAGCGTATCGAAGGCGCGATAGAAATCCGCACCCGTGCGATCCAGTTTGTTGATGAAGATGATGCGCGGGACATTGTAACGGTCGGCGAGGCGCCAGTTGGTCTCGGATTGCGGCTGCACGCCGGCCACGCCCTCGATGATGAACACCGCGCCGTCCAGCACGCGCAGGCTGCGATTCACCTCGATGTTGAAGTCGATATGGCCGGGGGTGTCGATGATGTTGATGCGGTGGTCCTTCCACTCGCAGGTCACCGCCGCCGAGGTGATCGTGATGCCGCGCTCACGCTCCTGGTCCATGTAGTCGGTGGTGGTGTTGCCGTCATGCACCTCGCCGATGCGGTGCGACACGCCTGTGTAGTACAGGATGCGTTCCGTCGTCGTCGTCTTGCCCGCGTCGATATGCGCGGTGATGCCGATGTTGCGGATGCTCTCGAGCGCCGGTCCGGCCATGATCGTCTCCAATTTGCCCAACGGGCACAGCATGGCTGGCGCAGCAAGGCCCCTGCCCTGCGCACCCCGCCATGCCCCGGCATCGCGGCCGGCTTCCAACTGCGCGTCACATGCCCGCACGCAGGCAGATTTGCAAGTCCGGACATTGGGTGGTGATGAACGGATCTTCATCCAACCAAAACCGGGATGCTGCTATGCATAATCCATGGACGTCCAGGCGGCACAGGCGCTGATTCGTTTCGGATTGGGACGGCGTGGCACGGAAGACCTGCCCGCCGATCCGCAAGCCTGGCTCGCAGCCCAGCTGGACGGCCCCGACCCGGCCCTCGCCATGCCCGGCACCAGCACCGCGGACGGGCTGGCGGCGCTGCAGGCCTTGCGCCACACGCCAGCGGAACAGCGGAAAGACATCCATCCGTTGCGGGATATCTTCAGGGCGGACGCCGCCCAGGCCATGGACACCATGCTCACGACGGATACCCCGTTCCGGGAGCGGCTGGTCTGGTTCTGGGCCAATCATTTCACCGTCAGCGTGCGCCAGGGCCAGATTGCCGAAATCACCGGCGCCTATGTGCGCGAAACCATCCGCCCGCACGTCAATGGCCGGTTCCGCGACATGCTGTTCGCGGTCATGCGCCACCCCACCATGCTGATGTATCTGCAAAACGCCCAGTCAGTGGGGCCGAACAGCATCGCCGGGCTGCGCCAGCATCGCGGCCTGAACGAAAATCTGGCGCGCGAGAACCTCGAACTCCACACGCTCAGCCCGGCCTCCGGCTATACCCAGGCCGATGTCACCGAATATGCCCGCATCCTGACGGGCTGGTCGATCCAGCTGAACCAGCCGCCCGCAGGCTTCCTGTTCCGCCCCAACGCGCATGAGCCGGGGCCGAAGACGCTGATGGGCCAGACCTTCCCGGCCGGCGAGGCAGGTGGAATCGCGGCGCTGACCTGGATCGCCGACCATCCCTGGACCCATCGCCATCTCGCCACCAAGCTGGTGCGCCATTTCGTCGCCGACGACCCGCCGCCGGAAGCGGTCAAGCGCGTCGAGGGCGTGCTGCGCGATACCCATGGCGACCTGAAGGCCGCGTCCCTGGAACTGATCCGCCTGCCCGAGGCCTGGCAGCCGCTCACCAAGCTGCGCACCCCGCAGGATTACGTCATTTCCGTGCTGCGCGCGCTCGATCTGCCGGCGGATAAGCGGCCGGACGCGCATGGCGCGATGAACGCGCTGGGCCAGCCCTTCTTCAACGCCCCGCTGCCCAATGGCTGGGGCGATACCGCCCAGGACTGGGGCGGGCCGGAGACCATTCTGCGCCGGGTGGACTGGGCCTATGGCGTCTCGGCCCGCGCCGGGCAGATCGACGCCGCCGATCTGGCCAATGACAATATGGGCCCGCTGCTGCGCGCCGCCACGCTGGACCAGATCCGTGGCGCCGGTTCCCGCCGCGAGGCGATGACGCTGCTGCTGACCTCACCCGAATTCCAGAGACGCTGATGAAACTCCAACTCACCCGGCGTTCCGCCCTGCTCGGCCTGACCAGCGCGGTCAGCCTCGGCCGCGCCTCCCTGGCGGTGGCAGCGGCGCCCACGGATAACCGGTTCGTCGTCGTCATTCTGCGCGGCGCGCTGGACGGGATGGCCGCCGTGGTGCCCTATGGCGATCCCGATTTGGCTGTCCTGCGCGGCGAGCTGGTGCCGCCGCCCCCCGGGCAGCCCGGCGCCGTGCTGGATCTCGGCGGCTTCTACGGCCTGCATCCCGCGCTGGCGGGGCTGCACGACATGTACAAGGCCAACGAGTTGCTGCCCGTGCACGCCGTGGCCGGCGCCTATCGCAGCCGCAGCCATTTCGAGGCGCAGGACTATATGGAGTCCGGCGCCGACCACCGCCTGACCAGCGGCTGGCTCAACCGCGTCGTCGGCCTCATCCCGGTTCGTGGTACCGGCGAGCCGGCTTTGTCAGTTGGCGCCTCGGTGCCGCTGCTGTTGCGCGGCCCCGCGCCGGTGGGTAGCTGGCTGCCGCAGAGTTTCCAGCAGCCCGCACCCGATCTCTATGCCCGCATCGCCGAGCTGAACGCGCACGACGCGGTGACCGGCCCCGCAATCGCCGAGGGGCTGAAGGAGCGTGGCTTCAGCGCCGCGGTGCTGTCCGGTGTGGAGGAGCCGCCCAACAAATACGCCTTCTCGGCCCTGTGCAGCGCCGCCGGCCGCATGCTGGCCGACCCGGCCGGCCCGCGCCTCGCGGCATTGGAAATCGGCGGGTGGGACACGCATGTGGCCCAGGTCAACCAGCTCAACGGACCGCTGACCCGGCTCGATCGGGGGCTCGTCGCGCTGAAGGCCGCGATGGGCGATAGCTGGCGCAAGACCACCGTGCTGGCGATGACCGAATTCGGCCGCACCGTGCGCGTGAACGGCACCAGGGGTACGGATCATGGCACCGGCACGGTCGCCTTCGTCGCCGGCGGCGCGGTCACAGGCGGCCGCGTGCAGGCCGACTGGCCCGGCCTGGGCGAGGGCCGCCTGTTCGAGGACCGCGACCTCGCACCCACCGCGGATCTGCGCTCGGTGGCCAAGGGATTGCTCGCCCAAAGCCTGGGCCTGGACGACGCGGCGCTGGCCAAGGTGTTCCCGGACAGCCGCACGGCGAGCGCAATGCGGGGGCTGGTGCGGGCCTGATACCACCCGCCTGAAATGATGACTCTTCCATCATTTCAGGCGGGTGGTATTGCGCGCGGGCATGGTGGGGCGGCCGCGCGCCGAACAAAGACTCATACCGACGGCCGTTGACCTGTGCTTACAGGTCAACACCTTGGGGCCGTTGGTATGAAATCAGCGCCCGGCTTGCGTCAGCACATGGCCGATATCGCCCTCGTCGGGCAGCCCCATTACGTGATGGCTATGCCATAGCGCGTAGTACAGCAGGCTCCAGGCCCGTTGCGAATTGCGAGACGCCTCGGCGAAGGCCGCCGCCACCAGATCGGCCGGGATGCATTCCGCGATTCCCGGCTGGGCTGCCACCAACCGCCCCAATTCCGTCGCGCGGGCCGCCAGCCAGCCGCCGACCGGGGGCTTGAACCCTTTTTTGCGGGCATAGGCGCCGGCCTGCGGAAAGGCGCTAGCCAGCCAGTCGCGCAGCAGGATCTTGCCGAAGCGCAGCCCGGCCTTCCGCGCATCCGGCAGGCGGAAGGCGAATTGCGCGACCATCGGGTCCAGGAATGGCGTGCGACCCTCCACCCCATGCGCCATCAGGCAGCGATCGAGCTTGGTCAGCAGGTCGTTGGGCAGCCATTCCGCGATATCGATGGCCTGGGCGGCCTGCATTGGCGAACGGTCGGTGGGCATCGTCGCTTCCGCCGCCGCAATCCCCTCGCGCCAGCCATCCAATGAGGGCAGATCGCCGAACACGCCCTTGGATCGTGGCGGCCGGGCCAGATAGCGCCAGGGGGCGCGCTGCTTGCGATAGCGGCTATACCCGCCAAACATCTCGTCCGCCCCCTCGCCGCACAGCGTCACCTTCAGCCCGGCCGCGCGCGCCGCGCGGCCGAGCATGTAGCTGGGCAGCACGGCGGCGTCGGCTGTGGGGTCGTCGATGCAGGCGGCGATGCGGGGGGCGAAATCCCAGAAATCCCGTGGCCCCATGCGCAACATGTGGCAATCGGCACCGGCGATCTTCGCGAGCCGCGCCGCCTCGTTGCTCTCATCGGCCTCGCCAGCGCCTTCCCAACCCATGGTGAGGGCCTGAACGCGCTGGCCGGCGATGCGGGCCATCAGGGTCAGCACCGTGGCGGAATCGATGCCGCCGGACAGAAACAGGCCATAGGGCACGTCCGAGCGCAGATGCACCGCCACGCTGTCCTGCAACACCCCGTCGAGACGCGCCAGCGCATGGGCATGCGACACTGGCTCGGGCGGGCCTTCGGGCAAGACCGGGCGGCGAAGACGCTGAACGACAATCCCGCGCTCGATCACCAGCGTCTCGCCTGGCAGGACGCGCAAAATGCCGGGGAAGATCGTCTCCTCGCCGGTGGTGAATTTCAGCTGCAGCAATTCGGCCCGCCGCCGTGCGTCGGTCCCGGCTTGTGCGAAGCCGGCGGCGATCAGGGCGTGGGGTTCGGAGGCGAAGGCGAAGGCGGTGCCGGTCTGGGCGTAATAGAGCGGCTTGATGCCGAACGGATCGCGCGCCAGCACCAGCCGCCGCCGCACGGGATCGTGAATGGCCAGCGCATACATGCCGCGCAGCCGATCCGCGAAGGACAGTTCGCCCGCCTCGTACAGAAAGACCGGCGGCTCGCAATCCGAGCGTGTGCGGAACGGCGTGCCGGCCATTTCCCGGCGCAGTTCCGGGTTGTTGTAGATCTCGCCATTGCCCACCAGGGCCGCGCCACCGGGGGCGAATAGCGGCTGGTCGCCGGTATCGAGGTCGATTATGGCGAGGCGGGTATGCAGCAGCGCCGTGTCGCCGCGCACCAGACGGCCCTGCCCGTCCGGGCCGCGATGGGCGATGCCGGCCATGAGACGATCCAGCACCGGGCCTGCCGGGGCCGATCCATCGCGCATCATCACGCCGGCTAATCCACACATGTCGTGGTCCTCAATTAAGCGACGGCTCTATACGCGGTGCCACGCCGCCAACAACCCCCCGCGCGCACAGCGCGGGGATGTGCTATCCGCCCCATTAACATGCGCATATTGTTCATCACCTCCAATCGCATCGGCGACGCCGTCCTGTCGACCGGCCTGCTGGACCACCTGATCCGCACCTATCCGCGGGCGCGGTTTACCATTGCCTGCGGGCCGGCCGCCGAGGGCGTGTTCATTCGTATGCCCCGGCTGGAGCGGCTGATCGTGATGGAGAAGCAGCGCTTTGGCCTGCATTGGCTGCCGCTTTGGGGGGCGGCGGTGCGGCATTGGTGGGATCTGGTCGTGGATATCCGGGCGTCGGCCATTGGCTGGCTGGTGCCGGCGCGCCGTCGCGTTTCCATGCGCCGGCGCCCGGGGCACAAAACCGAACAGCTTGCCGCCATTCTCGGCCTCGATCCGGCGCCTTTGCCCGTGGCCTGGACCGCGCAGGCCGACCGGGACCGTGCGGCGCAGTTGCTGCCGGACGGGGCACCGATCATTGCTCTCGCCCCGACCGCCAACTGGACCGGCAAGATCTGGCCGGCCGAGCGCTTCGTGGCACTGTTCCATGCGCTGCAGGCGGGAGCGCTGCCCAATGCCCGCGTGGCGGTGCTGGGTGGCCCTGGGGAGCAGGAACTCGCCCTGGCGGCGCCGGTGCTGGCCGCCCTGCCCGGCGCCATCAATCTGTGCGGCCTTGTGTCGCTGCCCGAGGCCGCGGCCTGCCTTGCCCGCTGCGCATTATATATCGGCAATGATTCCGGCCTGACGCATCTGGCCGCGGCTACCGGCACGCCCACCTTGTCGCTGTTCGGCCCGACGCCGGCCGATGAATACGCGCCGGCCGGGCGTTGCGTCGCCGTGGCGGTGGCGCACGGGCCGGATATGGAAGACCTGCCGGTGGCCGAGGCGCTGGCCGCC
>DASXIW010000301.1:0-12973 GCA_036497785.1 Acetobacteraceae bacterium
GCCCCCGGCGACCGAGTCTTCATCACCGCCGTCACCCCCGACGAAGCCCCCGCCTACTGGGCCCACAACACCTCCGCCCGCCAACTCTCTAACGGCACAAGGCTCGACTACCACCTCCCCGCCCTCATCCTCATCGAACACCGCGCCTTCTGGCCCTACCTCTTCGCCGATCCCTCCCAGCAACCCATCGCCCTAACCCCCACCTACCAAGCCCTCGCCGAGCAAGAAGCCAACCTCCCCCCACACACCGAACTCACCGCCTGCACCGATACCGGCCCCCTCTCCCGCACCAACATCGCCTTCCGCAACTACACCCACGTCCTATTGCTCGAAGCCGGCGCCGACCCCAACGCCGCCCACTTCGCCCCCTCGCGCCTGACCCTCATCGCTGACTCAGTCATGGCGGCGCTGTATCGGATTCGGACGCCGATTGCGGAATGTGGAGCGCGGGTCAGTGGACTTAAGGAAGGCCAGAGCTCTGCCCTGGACCCGGTCAAGGCGGAGCCTTGACAATCCTGGACTCTCTCGGCGCGGCAGCTGCCTTCGATTGATATCCAGCGATCCGACTCGACAGAGAAGGGAAATCGCTTACTTTCCCAACCATGATCACAAGCAAACTAACGGCGAAGGCCCAAACGACGATTCCGCAATCCGTCCGAACCGCCCTTGGCCTACACCCAGGCGACGAAATCGCCTACGTCATGGAAAACGGCCGCGCCATACTAACGCGCTTCGAAGAACACCCCGCGACGGACCATCCCTTCGCCACCTTCTCGGATTGGAACAGCACGACCGACGCCAAAGCCTATGCCAAGCTCTGAGGTCTGGCAGCGGTTGGCCAGTTTGGATGGATACACGATCTTTCCATAAGGCTCAGGCACAGCCGGTTGTCAAAGAGGAGGGATGGGAGGTCATCATTAGTGAGGTCTCGCCTTGGGATTACCTTGGCTTCATGCGGTTCGAGCCCAGTGGCAGGTTTTATACGTGGCGGCCACACAACGACGACGCTACTGCAGGCTTGAGACAGGCGAATCCCGGTACTCATCTTGACCCAGCTATCGTAGTGCGTAACGTGGCCGAAATTATGATGGTAGGACTGGCATTCTCAAGAGCACTCAAGTGCGATCCTGCCCAAACTGAACTCGGCCTCGCATTCCGATTGAGCGGCCTTCGAAATAGAAGGCCCTCAGCGTGGGGCAGTCAGATTTCATTGTACATCTCATCCCGTTACGTAGCGCAAGATGATCAGGTGGTCAGTTTTGTTTCGCTCTCGGGCGATACTTCGGCTACAGCACCTGCTCCTTACGGTCAGAAGGTGGCAGCTAAGGTAGCAGCGGTGTTCGGGGGCTATGCACTTCCGAGTAGCGCTGTGGCGGGGGCGGTCAAATTAGTGTTGGGACGGCAAACCTAAGACGCGGCCGGGCGCAAATTGCCGGAGCGCAGTTGTGGCGCCGGTGATCATCAGGACCTAGAGTGGAGTGGGTGATCCGGGCTGCTGGTGTTGTGTGACGACCAGGGTGGGGCGGTTTGTGTAGGGGAAGGGGCGTAAGATGCCGTCGCACAAAGCGCCCGAGGTCAGCTTTCCGGTTCTCCATGCAAATTTCAATAGTGTCCGCCCAATCGTCGGGTCTTGCTGTTGCAGTCCTGACGGTATTATTAGATTGCCAGGTGCGGAAATATACGTCTCCCTCTCTGATTAGCCGCTTTTTATCGGGGCCAACCAAGTCCTTTTTTGCCGCAACCGGAACACGCACGCCTGAAGGAATTGCTACGACTACCAGGACGTTCCATTTCCGGTTCGGGTACGCGACGGAAATTTCAAACTGCTGAGAGGAATACTTCGATACGAGGGAATGGATGATATCTCCATGGAAAAGTTCTTGAGGCACAAAGTCGCGGTTCGGCAGGTCAGGCAAGTGAGTCTTATCGTCGCTGCCAATTATGAGATGTCCGCCATCTCGATCGTGCAGACCAAGAACAGCCCTGACGTTCTTTGCCATCCCCGCTGGGTGGTCGGGGTAGATCCATCTCTTTAGCTCGGTATTCAGCTTTTCTGAGGGGTAGTCTACCAATTGTTGAGCAGTCGAGATGTCGAGGCGCATGCGAGCACTTCAGACAGGGTATTGCAGGTGACGAGGCCGTCTTGTTGCATCGTTGCATCGACGTACGCAAGGGCCGCTTTTCATCACTTGCGGACCCAGGGCTGTCACAAACATCTCTGGACCCCAAAAAGGGTGGCAAGATCAAGACGTTCAACCAAGTGTCGTACGAGTTGCTTTGTCTGCACATAGCGACCAGATAGCTTGGCAATCTTGACTCGCCTCCTGGCTGCGTGTTTTCGGCATGGTAAACGCCGCCCCGGGCTTCAACCGCTACCCGCTCGTCATCAACGGCTTCACCGATCTCATCATCAGCCTCTACGGGCCAGAGCGCGGTAATCACGCCCGCTCCGCCGTCGGCATGGCCGGCCTACCCTTCGATCTGCCGGTCGAAATCGAAGCGGAAGTCGCAATCCGCCCCTAACGCCAAACCCCCAAGCCCAAAGCGCCGCAGGCCATCAACAAGCCTTCCGCGCCTAAACGCCCACCCCAATGGAAACAACGCCGCCACAGCAAGGAAAGTATCGCATTCTCAAGGCCCCGCCTTGAGCGGGTCCAGGGCTGCGCCCTGGCCTTCCTTCCGTCACCCCCGCCCCATCACTCCGCCGCCATCCGCGGCGGGTCCACCATTTCCGTCGCCCGCTGCAAATCCACGGACAGCAGCCGCGAGACCCCGCGCTCCTGCATAGTCACCCCATACAGCCGGTCCATCCGCGCCATCGTCATCTGGTGATGTGTCACCACCATGAATCGTGTACCGGTATCGCGCACCATATCTTCCAGCAGCGTGCAGAAGCGTTCGGTGTTCGCGTCGTCCAGCGGCGCGTCCACCTCGTCCAGCACGCAGATCGGCGCGGGGTTGCAGCGGAACACAGCGAAGATCAGAGATAGCGCCGTCAGCGCCTGCTCCCCGCCGGAAAGCAGGGAAAGCGTCGCCAGCTTCTTGCCTGGCGGCTGCGCATAAATCTCAAGCCCCGCCTGCAAAGGATCTTCGGAGCCGACAAGCGCCAGATGCGCCCGCCCGCCGCCGAACATGCGAGAGAACAGCGCCTGGAAATGCTTGTCCACCTGCTCGAACACGGCGGAAAGCCGCTCCCGCCCTTCGCGGTTAAGGTTGCCGATGGAGCCGCGAAGCTTCGCGATCGCGGTCGTCAACTCCTCGCGTTCGCGCACGATGGTCGCCACGTGGTTGCCGATTTCCTCGGCCTCCACCTCGGCGCGAAGGTTCACCGGCCCCATTTCCTCGCGCTCGCGCTGCAAGCGTTCCAGCTTGCGGCGAGCTTTTTCTTCCGTCTCCGGCCCAATTTCCGCCGGCGGGTCGGGCAGGGCCGGGTCCGCGCCCAGCCGCTCCAGGATACGTTCGGCCACCACGCCCCAGGCATGGTCCGCCTGCGTCACCTCGCCTTCCTGCCGCACCACCCGCTCGCGCGCCGCAGCCAGTCCGGATTCGGCGGCGCGCGCCGCACGATCGGCGTTCCCCGCTTCGGTGTCCGCCAGCGTCAGCCGGTCCGCCGCTTCCCGGTGCGTTGCTTCCGCCGCCTCCAACTCATCCAGCGCCCGACCGCGCCGTGTGGCGATTTCCGTGGGGGCCGCTTGCAACGCAGCATGTTCCGCCTGCGCCTCGTCGCGCCGCCTGGTCAAATCCGCCACCCGGCCGGTCGCGTCATTGGCGCGCATCGTCCAGTCCGCCTGCTCGGCGGCGATGGTCCGCGCCCGATGCGCCCGCCCGCTCGCCGACCGCGCCAGGGCGTCCCGGTCGCCCCGCGCCGTCGTCTCGCGCAGCCGCGCGCCGGAAAGCACCGCCCGCGCCGTCTCCATCGCCGCCCGCCCGGCGGCCGGGTCCGGCAGCGCCGCACTCGCCTCCCGCGCCGCCATCAGCGCCGAGTCGGCCTCGGCCGATTCGGCAGCCAGCCGTGCGGATTGTTCATCCAGCCCCGCCATCCGCGCCGTCGCGGCGGTCGCCTGGGCCGCCAGTTGCGCGGCGGCAGTGCGGGCGCGTTCCAGCCTTTGCTCGGCCTCTCGCCGCACCGTGCGGGCCTGCTGCTCGGCAGCGGCGGCCTGCTGTTCGCGCTGGTCGGCATTGGTCCGCGCGCTGCGTTCGGCGGTCTCGGCGGCGGCGCGCGCCGCCTGTTCGGCGGCTTCCGTCTCGGTCCGAACCTGCCGCTCCGCCGCCTCGGATTCCGCCCGAACCCGCCGCTCCGTCGCCTCGGATTCCGCCCGAACCGCATGTTCGGCCGCCTCGGATTCCGCGCGCACCGCCCGCTCCGCCGCCTCCGCCTCGGCCCGCGTTTTCTCGGCGGCCTCGGCCTCCCGCGTCGCGGTCTCCAGCTCCGCGCGCAGCCCGGCCAGCCGGTTGCGCTGCTGCAGCCGAACGGCCGCCGCGGTCTGCGTGCCGGCCAGAACGGTATAGCCATCCCAGCGCCACACCGCGCCCTCGGCGGAAACCAGCATCTGCCCCGGCTTCAAATCCGCCTGCAACGCCGCCCCATCCGCCACCAGCCCGATCTGCGAGAGTGCCCGCGCCAGCGCCGCCGGCCCCTGCACCAGCTCGGAGAGCATCCGCGCCCCTTCGGGCAAGGCCGGCAGTGGGTCCAGCGGCGCCAGCGCCCGCCAATGCCGCGCCGCACTGGTATCGGCCGCCGAATCAAGCTCCTCGCCCAGCGCCGCACCCAGCGCCGCTTCCAGCCCGTCCGGCACGGTCAGCTGGTCCACCATGCGCGGCCAAAGCTCGTTATCCTTCACCGCCAGCACTTCGGACAGCGCCGCCGTCTCCGCCGCCAGCTTCGCCCGCGCCCCGGCCGTCGCCGCTGCCTGTTCCCGGGCGCTGGCAAGGGCCGCCTGCGCCGCGCTGCGCGCCTGCGCGGCCGATGCCTGGGCGGCGGCGCGGCTGGCCTGCGCGGCCTCCTGTGCCGCCGCACGCAGGCGCTGGCCTTCCTGCTGCGCTGCGGTCCGGCGTCGCTGCCCATCCTCCTGCGCTGTCCGCCGCAGAAGCTGCGCTTCCTCCTGTGCCGCCGCGCGCAGGCGCTGGCCTTCCTGCTGCGCTGCGGCCCGTGCGGCCTCCGCCGCCTCTAGCGCCGCGCGCGCCGTCGCCACCGCCGCGTCGGCGGCGTCGCGTTCGGCGTTCGCGGCCTCCAGCCGGGCGGGGTCCACCAGTTGCGCCGCGACCCGACCGCGCTCCTCCTGCAGTTTCGTGGATTGCCCGGCTAGCCGCCCGGCGCGCTGCTCCGCCTGCGTCAGCGCCTCGCTCAGCGCCCGGTGCCGCGCCGTCAGCTCGGCCGCAAGTTCGGTGGCTTTGTTGGCGGCAATTTCCGCCTCGCGCACGGCGGTCGCGGCTTCGGCGGCACCTGCCTCGGCCTTCGCCATGCGCGGCGGATGCCCCGCGTCCTCGGCGGCGATGCGCGCCGCCTCCTCGGCCAGCCTGGTCGTCGCGGCGGCGGCGTCGCGGCGCAGTTGCTCGGCATGGGAAAGGTCGATGCCCAATTGTTGCAGCCGCTGCCCGGCTGCCTGCAACGCCGCCTGGGCGCGCGCCTCCTCGGCCGCCAACGCCTCCCCGGCCAGCTTGTAGCGTTCCAGCGCCGTCCGCGCCTCGCCCTCCGTGGCGCGCAGCCCAGGCAGCACTGCGGCGGCCTCGGCGGCGCGGGTGGTGGCGGAGGTCGCCGCCTCGGTCGCGGCGGCTACGGCCAGCCCGGCCTCATGGAAGGCCTTACGCGCGGCG
The DNA here is from genome assembly GCA_036497785.1 of Acetobacteraceae bacterium. Taxonomy (GTDB): domain Bacteria; phylum Pseudomonadota; class Alphaproteobacteria; order Acetobacterales; family Acetobacteraceae; genus DASXIW01. The sequence continues at coordinate 5,815 of DASXIW010000301.1, forward strand.
TCCCGCGCCCGTTCCACCGTGGCGCGCTGGATCGCCAGCAAATCCGCCTCCGCGGCGCGGATGGTGCCGGAGATGTTGCGATAGCGGTTGGCTTGCCGTGCCTGCCGGCGCAGGCTTTCCAACTGGGTTTCCAATTGCCCGCGCAAATCCTCCGCACGGGCAAGATTGGTCTCGGCGGCGCGCAGCTTCAGCTCCGCCTCGTGCCGGCGGGCATGCAGGCCCGTAATGCCGGCCGCCTCCTCCAATATGCTGCGCCGCTCATCCGGCCGCGCGTTCACGATCGCGGCCACCCGCCCCTGGCTGACCATGCCGGAGGAATGGGCACCCGTGGCCAGATCAGCGAACAATGTCTGCACGTCGCGCGCCCGCGCCTCGCGCCCGTTCACGCGATAGGTGCTGCCGCTGCCCCGCTCGATCCGCCGGCTGATCTCAAGCTCCGGCGCCTCATGAAACGGCGGCGGCGCCACGCCATGCGTCTCGTCCAGAACCAGCGTCACCTCGCCGATATTGCGCGAGGGCCGCGCCGCCGTGCCGGCGAAGATAACGTCGTCCATCTCCCCGCCGCGCAGCGACTTGGCGGAGTTTTCGCCCATCGCCCAACGCAGCGCTTCCACCACGTTGGACTTGCCGCAGCCATTCGGCCCGACAATGCCCGTCAGCCCGGCTCGTATCTCCACCACCGCCGGTTCGGCGAAGCTTTTGAAACCGGCAATGCGAAGGCGGCTGAAGCTGACGGGCAAGGCGGGGAAACTCCCATACGGTTATGCGGCGGCCTGGGCGACCAGCTTGGCGAACTCGTCGTAGTTGCGCTCGCCGGATTCGCTGTGATTCTTCTCGACCGATCCGTTGAAGATGAAGGTCGGAGTCGAGTCGATGTTAAGGTTTTTGCTTGCGTCGGCCTGGCGTTGCAGAATCGCGTTGCGCAGGCTGGTATCGGCAATCACCTTGTCGAACTGCTCGCGCGGCATTCCGGCCAGCGCCGCCATCTTGGCCAGTTCTTCCGTGGAGTTCACGCCCCGCGCGAACGCCCACCGGTCCTGAGAGGCAAACAGCGCCGCGCAGAACGGCTCATACCGCTCCGGCGGCAGCGAACGCGCCACCATGGCGGCGGTCAGCGCCACCTGGTCCAGCGGGAAATCGTTGAAAACAAAATACAGCTTGCCCGTGTTGATCAGGTCGGATTGCACCTGCGGGAAAGTCTGCTGGCTGAATGCGGCGCAATGCGGGCAGGTCAGGGAAAACCACTCATCCACCCGCACCGGCGCATCCGTCTTGCCCAGCCCGCGCGGCGCCATGCGCGGGTCATCCGCCGCCAGCGGCGGGGCGGAGGGGGTCTGCGCCAGCGCCTGCGGCGCGATGGAAACAAGGTCGGTGCCCAACAGATGCCGCGCGTCGGCGATCCCCGTCGCGGCCGCAACAACGCCAACCCCTAGTAGTGAACGCCGGGAAAACTGCATTGAAACCTCTATATCTTGTGTTCTAGCCCAAGTAAGGCGCAGGCGTCGAGCGCGCAGAGAGGATCAATCGGCCAGCCGCGTCAAGACGGCCCGCCCCAGCGATTCCAGCGCCTCGCGCAGCGCCTCGTCCGCCACCCCGGCCACCGCCTTCCGCGCCGCCTGCACCGCGATCGGGCGCGCCACGGGGCGGGCCGTGATCGGCGGTACGGCATCCTGCACGAAGCGCAGCCGGGTGACTGCCACCTTGCCCATATGGGCATTGATCCGGCCGATCAGTTGGTCGGACAAATGTTGCAGCTCCATCGCCATCGGCCCGGAACAGCCAATCGCCAGTGTGCCGGAAAACAGCTTGCGCGGCGTGGTCACGGCGGCCAGCGCCGGCCCCACGATGGCCTCCCAATCCGCCAGCACCAGGGCGGTGGCGGGGGCGCGCCTGCGGAAGGCCGGGCGCACCAGTGCCGGCACCAGCGCGCCCACCTCGCGCGGGCCATACACATGCCGATCGGGCCGGGGGTTGTCGCTGCTGTCCGAGGTTGCCATACCGTTCCCGTGCCTCCTACCGCCGAAATCCCGTCCGCCGCCGCCCTGCTGGCCTGGTACGACCGCCATCGCCGTGCCTTGCCCTGGCGCGCGCGGCCGGGAGAGGTGGCTGATCCGTATCGCATCTGGCTCAGCGAAATCATGCTGCAGCAGACCACCGTGGCGGCGGTGATACCCTACTATGAAAGCTTCCTCACCCGCTTTCCCGATGTCGCGGCACTCGCCACGGCGCCGGAGGACGCGGTGATGCGCGCCTGGGCCGGGCTTGGCTATTACGCTCGTGCCCGCAACCTGCATGCCTGCGCCAAGGCAGTGGCGGCACAAGGCGGGTTTCCCGCGGATCTCGAAGGGCTGCGCAAGCTGCCGGGGATCGGGCCATATACGGCGGCGGCGATCGGCGCCATCGCCTTTGGCCTGCCGGCGGTGCCGGTGGATGGGAATGTCGAGCGGGTGGTCTCACGCATATTTGCCATCGAAACCCCGTTGCCCGCCGCCAAGCCATTGATTCAGGCCGGCGCGGCGCGGTTGGGCGAGGATGCGGCGGCGCGCGCGCGGCCGTCGGATTTCGCGCAGGCATTGTTCGACCTGGGGGCCACTATCTGCACCACCAACCGTCCGGTCTGCTCGATTTGCCCTTGGATGCGACCCTGTGCCGCCCGTCAATCGGGTATCGCCGCGGAACTGCCGCGCAAGGCGGCGAAAGCGCTGCGACCGTTGCGGCACGGGGTGCATTTCTGGCTGACCGATTCGCAAGACCGGGTGCTGCTCCGGCGGCGGCCGTCGAAGGGGTTGTTGGGGGGGATGACGGAGCTTCCGGGCACAGATTGGGTGGCGGAGAAATGGGATAGGGCGGCGGCGGTGAGCGCGGCGCCGATGGTCGCGGGATGGCGGGAGATCGGCGAAATCAGACACGGGTTTACGCATTTCGAACTGCGTATTTCGGTTTTCAGCGCCGCTGTTCCGGTGATCGCCGCGGAGGGGTTCTTGCAAAATGCGACGCAATTGGAAGGTGAGGCGCTGCCCTCGGTGATGCGCAAATGCGTCGCCCTTGCCCGCAAGGCCGGTTGATCCGGGCGGCGCCACGCCCCACCATAACCGCCTCGATCAGGAGACATCACGACATGAAGACCCGCGCCGCAGTCGCCCGCAAAGCCGGCGACAAGCTCAGCCTTGAGACCGTCGATCTGGAGGGGCCGCGCGAGGGCGAGGTGCTGGTGGAGATCAAGGCCACCGGCATCTGCCACACCGATGAGTTCACCCTGTCCGGCGCCGATCCGGAAGGCATCTTCCCGGCCATTCTGGGCCATGAGGGGGCGGGAGTGGTGGCGGACGTGGGCAAGGGGGTGACCAGCCTGAAAAAGGGCGACCATGTTATTCCGCTGTACACGCCGGAATGCCGGCAATGTGAATATTGCCTCAGCCGGAAGACCAATCTTTGCGTGGCGATCCGCGCGACCCAGGGGCGCGGGGTGATGCCGGACGGGACCAGCCGGTTCAGCTGCGACGGCGAGCCGATCTATCACTACATGGGCACCTCGACCTTCGCCAACCACACCGTGCTGCCGGAGATCGCGCTGGCGAAGATCCGCGAGGACGCAGCGTTCGACAAGGTTTGCTATATCGGCTGCGGCGTGACCACCGGTGTGGGCGCGGTGATCAACACCGCCAAGGTGGAAGCGGGGGCGCGCTGCATCGTGTTCGGGCTGGGCGGCATCGGGCTGAATGTGGTGCAGGGGCTGCGCATGGTCGGCGCCGAGCAGATCGTGGGCGTGGACCTGAACCCCAATCGCAAGGCTTTGGCGGATAAATTCGGCATGACGGATTTCGTCAATCCGAGCGAGGTGGACGGCGATATCGTTCCCTATCTGGTCAATCTGACCAAGGGCGGGGCGGATTACACGTTCGAGTGCATCGGCAATGTGAAGTTGATGCGCCAGGCGCTGGAATCGGCGCATCGCGGCTGGGGCAAGTCGATCGTGATCGGCGTGGCCGGTGCGGGGCAGGAAATTTCCACGCGTCCGTTCCAACTGGTGACGGGGCGGGTGTGGATGGGCACGGCTTTCGGGGGTGCGCGCGGGCGGACCGACGTGCCGCGCATCGTGGATTGGTACATGGACGGCAAGATCAACATCGACGATCTGGTGACGCATGTGATGCCGTTCGAACAGATCAACGAAGGCTTCGAGCTGATGCGGCGCGGGGAGAGCATTCGCAGCGTGGTGGTTTACTGACTTGGCGCCCCCCGCGCGCGCCGGAGTGTTGGCAGTGCCGTGATTCGCGAGCGCCGCCCGGCCGGTGCGACGCGGCGCATAGGCCCGGGCGGAAGCTTCGTTGGCTTCGCTTGCGCGGTGCTTGCGCTGCTGATCTGGTCCGGCTGGTTTGCCGTGACGCGGATCAGCGTTACGCGCACGCTGGGGCCAGGCGATATTGTCGCCTTTCGCCTGGTGGGCGGGGCGCTGGCGCTGCTGCCGCCCTTTCTGCCGCAGATCGGCGCCATTCCCCGCCGGAGCTGGGCGGACGGTGCCGCGATGTCGTTGCTGTGGGGCGCGCCTTTCGCGCTGCTGGTGGCGCTGGGGGTGCAGCTGACCTCCGCCGCCCATGCCGCGCCGCTGACGCCTGCGACCATGCTGGTATTCGCAGGGATGATCGCCTGGGCCGCGTTTGGCGAATTTCCGGGACGCCAGCGCCTGCTGGGCTTCACGGTCATCGCCGCCGGGGTGGTGATGCTGAATCGCAGCTTCGCCGACCATGGCGGCGCCACGGCCCGGGCCGGCGACGCAGCCTTGCTCGGCGGCGCCGTGATGTGGGATACCTATACGATCCGCCTGCGGCGCAGCGGGATGAAGACCGTGCAGGCAGCCGCCATGGTGTGTCTTTACTCGCTGGTGATCTACGTGCCCTGCTACGCGCTCTCGGGCGTGCAGAAACTGACCGCGGCGCCGCTGCCGGAAATCCTGTTGCAGTTTGTCTATCAAGGGGCTGGTCGGCGGGGTTGCACTGCCGGCCTATAATTTTGCCGTGGCCCGGCTGGGCGGCCGTGCGGCCGTGGTGATCTCGCTGGTGCCTGTGGTGGCGGCGTTGCTGACGATTCCGGTGAACGGGGAAGTGCCGTCGGCGGTGGAGGCGATCGCGATTACGGCGATCGCGGTGGGGGCGGTGCTGGCGGCGCGGGCGGCCTTGCCGATGGAGCGTGGAGGCAATAGCATCGTTGTTTCAAACCTGAAAACCGCCGCCTGCCCCGCCTATCAGAGGCGGCTGACTGCCAGGTGGTTACCATCTCTGTACAGTCGGTTTTTGCTATTTTGTAAGTCCATGTTCAAAGATTGGTTTCTGTGTTGGATTTCTTCTCCGGCGTGGAAATGGTTGTCGTCGTCGTATCAGGGCCACGAGCACGCACAAAATCACCCCAATCCTCGTCATCGTCGTCGTTATTGGACGGGAGCTGAAACTCACCCAATCATCGTCCTTGGTCGCCGCAACGGTGGGCTTTGCCGATGTGGTCGGATGACCACAGCTGTCAATTATTGCTGAGCATGGACCGGTCTTCCAGAATGTTTTATCCGACATTCTCCAGATGGCCAACGCGTCTGACCGCATGCAAGGCATCGTAGCCGCCGTCTCAAGCGCTTTGCAACGGCGCCAGGGCTCGCCTTCCTATGAGCCGCTCGGCGACCGAGCCGCCGATGATGCCGCCGACGAGGGTTTGGGGGCGGCCGATCCGGACGTTTTGCAGGCGGATCGTAGCAGAGCGCGAGGGGGGGCGGCCACAGCGAAGTGGCGCGGCGCGCCGGGCGCCGCTCATTTGCCGAGCGGTGTCGCGGGTTGTTTTACTGGAGGTCCAGATCGACGCGGCTGGCCTTTGCGAAATCGAGAAGGAAATTCAGTTTGCCTTCCCGCGCAAGATTCTGGATTTCGTGCAGGCTGCGATTGGGGGCGAGATAGGTGTCTATGATCACGTCCATCACCTGCTCGCCGGCGGCCACGACGGTGGGAGAGGATAGCAGCCGGATATTGGCGAGTAAGGCATAAAGCTGCACCAGATCGGTGACGTCGTCTTTCTCATGGCTCAGGGCATCCCCATAGAGCCGGCTTGCCTCGGTGATGAACGCTTTGAACAGGTCGTGACGTATGACCCGCTCGGCTTCGCGACGCTTGTCGGTGAGCTGGGCTCTTTGGGTGATCCAGCTGCTCACGAAGGAGGTCAGGCCGCCGACGATCGCGCCCGCCAACCCGAAAAAAGCCGAGACATAACCAGCGTCCAATCGAGCCTCCCTGGTGGGAAGAATTCTTGCGCTTCGGCCGCCACCTGCCCTTCCGCGTTATGCTACTGGCGCTGGCAAGACGTCAATTGGACCGAGCGCGTGGGGCCGCGCGCGTGCCTTGGACCAGCAAGGGGCGAGCGCGCGGTGTTTGCGCCCTGCGCTTGGCCCTAGCTTCCGGCCAGGGAATTCGTCGATTCCTCGGCCAATGAACTTAGTGGATTTTGGACGGCGACGACGTGCAATCCCGTCGCTTCGAGAAGGGGAATAAGTTTGGACCGGCTGGAGCTATCTGCCCACGCGCCATGGACGAGCACTATGTTTTTCACGGCTGGCATGAAATTCTCCTGATATATTGTTTCGAAGTGGGTTTAGGCGCCGGCGGCAGCCTGTACACCAGCTTGGGGGTCAGACGAGCCTGACGTTTTTCTGGCGGATCGTAGCAAGGCGCGGGCATGGCAGCTACTACGGGGCGGTCGAATACAAAAATGTGGCCAGCAAGGCCTTGCGCTATTTCACTTTGTTGCGGTTCTGAAATACGACAAGCACGTCAGCGCCGGCCATCGCTATATATGATTTCGTATTGGACGATTGTATTCTTCTTGGTTACATGAAATGGAATTTTGCTATGGTAGCCGACGAAACTAAAAAGTTGCAGAAGGCCCTGACGCCGCAATTGGAAGAAGCGATGGATGCCATCTCTGTTCTCAATAGACATTTCGGAAGGGAGACACTTTCGGCAGCTATTGGAGAATTATCGGAAATACTCGTCGAGAGCTTCACCGGTGCGAAGAGAACACAGCGCAACACCCGTGGATACGATCTTATAGCGGCGGACGGAAGGTTAATAGAAATCAAAGCACGCTTCCTCGCCAGCTACGCAGACTCATTGCAGTTTCATTT
>DASXIW010000302.1:0-8898 GCA_036497785.1 Acetobacteraceae bacterium
ACCACGACCCGGTCGCCGCGCCGGATCGGCGCCGCCGGCGAGACGATGACCATGTCGCCGTCGCGGAACACCGGCTCCATGGAATCGCCGCTGATTTCCAGCGCATAGGCATGCGGGTCGCCGATTTCGGGCAGCCCTACCTCGTCCCAGCTGCCACCGACGGGATAGCCGCCATCGTCGAAATAGCCTTCACCGCCGGCCTGGGCGAGGGCGATCAGGGGGATGCGGCGGGCGGGCATACGCTGGCCGCTGGGCACGGCGCGGGCGCCATAGACGAGTTCGCTGAAGCCGCCCAGGTCGATGCCGGTGATGTCGAAGATTTTGGCAAGCGTTTCCGTGCTGGGCCAGCGCAGCCGGCCGCCTTCCATTTTGCGCTTGGACAGGTTGAACGCCGTGGGGTCCAGCCCCGCGGCCTTGGCGAGGCCGGAGGCGGTCAGCCCGCGCTCCGCGGCCAGCGTGTCGATCCCCCGCCAGACATCGTCGTGTTTCATACCGTGCGATCCCGAACAGCGCGACTCGGCGCGTGAATCCAGTGTGATAGGAATGTCGGCCAAATAAAATAGGAAAATTGGCTTATAGGCTCTTGCGCCGCGGGTGGGTCGGCTTGTTTATTGTTCATGATACGTTCCCATTATTCCGCGAAAAGGATCGCCTCATGCACCTCGCCGCCCACCTTGCCGCCAATCCTGGCCGCCCACCGCTCACACATCCCCAAGGCGAGCCATTTGCGAATGCCGAGCAGGCTTGGTTCTGGACCATGGGCGCGCTGGCCGCCCGCCGTGAGGGCACGGGTGACGGCGGCGCAGGTGGCGCGGCCTTGCGACCCCGATGACGTGGTGAAATGCCTGGACCAGCTCCATCGCCGCCGCCGCATCGATCTGCTGCATGCCCGTATTGTGCGCATCTGGGGCGAGCGCCAGACGGCGCCGAACCCGGCCCATGCCGGCGAGGTCTGCGACGCGCGGCTATGGCGGGAGGCGATGGAGCGGCTGGACTGGCCGTTGCGGGCGAAGGGCATCGTGCTGTCCCGGTCCGGGGGCAGATCGATACTTCCCGCCCCTCGTCGAAACGCTGGTGTTTCGTTCCAGTTCTCGCCTAGCCTTGGCTGCAACAGCGCCGCGGGAAACGACGGCGCGGATAAGGGAGGCGATTTGATGCGAATGCTTTGCATGATTTGCGCCGTCATTTTGTGGGCCACCGGCGCGGTGGCGCAGACCCATTACAGTTTCGCCTACGATCAGCCCCACGGCACCGGCTTCGGGGTGGCCGGCGACATGTTCGCGGCCAAGCTGGCCGCACTCAGCAGCAACACCATGATCATCGACCAGTTCCCCGGCGCGCAACTCGGCCAGGAGCCGCAGGCGCTGCAGAAGATCCGCACCGGCGACATCGATTTCATGATCAGCTCGACGGCCAACGCCGCCACGCTGGAGCCGGAGATGGGCGTGTTTTCGCTGCATTATCTGTTCGTCTCCGAGGATCACATGGTCAAATCCCTGGCCGACCCGGCGGTGATCGCGGCGGTGAAGGAATTATTCGAGACCAAGGTGACCGGCGTGCACGTGCTGGGCTTGGCCACGCTGGGTCTGCGCGATCTGTACGGTCGCAAGGAGATCCATCGGGTCGAGGACATCAAGGGCCTGAAGGTGCGCGTGCAGGCCACGGCGACGGAGGATGCGATCTTTCCCGCCTATGGCGCGCAGACCGTCCATATGCCGTTCGGCGACGTTTACACCGCCCTGCAGACCGGGGTGGTGGCCCTGGCCGAGAACGGCGTGAACGTCTATGGCACCAACAAGCACTACGAAACCGCGCCGATCATGTCGATGACCCAGCACGAGGCCAATTGCTCGCTGGTCACGGTCAGCGACAAGGTGTGGCGCAGCCTGTCGGCCGAGCAGAAGGGCTGGGTGGAGGCGGCCGCCGACGATGTAGCGCAGAACCAGCCGCGCCGCGCTTTGGCGCTGGAGCACAGCACCCAGACGCAGCTGACCAAATTGGGCGTGAAATTCGTCACCGACGTGGACAAATCCGGCTTCATCCGCATCGCCACCCCGTTCCAGGACAGCCAGGCCAAGGCGTTGGGGACGACCGCGGAGAAGATCATCGTCCTGATCCGCGCCGATCAGTAATGGCGTTGGATGCGCCCCATGCGCTGGTGCTGGCCGCTGACCGGCAACTGAAATGGCGGTGGCTGGACTGGCTGGAGCGGCTGCTGATGGTTCTGGGCGGAGGCTGCCTCGCGGCATTCTCACTGGCCGTGTTCTTCGACGTGCTGACGCGTGAGATCGGCCATCCCTGGCTGTGGTTGCAGGAGGTGACATCCACCTTCTTCACTTACGGCATTTTCATCGGCACCGCCGTCGCCACCAGGCGCAACGACCATTTGTTCCTGGCCGCGGCGGCGGAAGCGCTGTCCGGCCGGGTGCGGATGGTGGTGGAGGTGTTCAACCGGGGCGTGGTGATGCTGGTGGGGCTCGGGATGCTGGTGTTCGGCTGGCAGAATTTCCTGTCCGGCTTCGGCAGTTTCCGCATGCCGTCGATGACGCCGATCGCCTCGCTATACGCCGCCATCCCACTTTGCGGCGCGCTGGTGGCGCTGTTCAGCCTGGAGCAGATCGTCAACGGCATCCGCCACGGCTTCGCGCGTGAGGACGCCCCGTGATCCTGCCGAACCATGTGGTGCTGGGGATCATGACGGTGCTGTTCCTGGGGCTCGGCTATCTCGGCGTGCCGGTGGCCTTCGCGCTGATCGCCGGCGTGCTGGTGGGCACGGCGCTGACGCCGATCACCTTCCAGTCGATCATCGGGCAGTTGTTTAACGGCATCGATTCGGCGGCGCTGATGGCCATCCCGTTCTTCCTGCTGGTGGGCGAGCTGATGACCTCGGCCGGCGTGATCGTACGCATCGCCACCCTGTCCCAGGCGATGGTCGGGCATGTGCGCGGCGGGCTGGCGCAGGTGACCACGGTGTTCAGCATGTTCTTCTCCGGCATGTCCGGCTCGTCCACCGCCGATGTGGCGGTGCTGTCGCGCACCATGGCGCGGCCGATGGCGATCGAGGGCTACCGGCCGGAATTCGTCGCAGCCCTGATCGCGGCGGCCAGCACCATTGCGGCCCTGGTGCCGCCCAGCATCATGGCGGTGGTGTACGGCGCGATCGGCAACGTCTCCATCGCCGGGCTGTTCCTGGGCGGCATCGTGCCGGGGCTGATGGTGGGCGCGGGGCTGATGCTGTACTGCTATTTCTTCGGCCCCTCCGGCATGCGCCGGCCGCGCGCCAGCTTCCGCGAACTGGGCGGCGCCACCAGGGCGGCGGCCTTGCCGCTGATGATCCCGGTGATCCTGCTGGGCGGCATCATGACCGGCTGGTTCACGCCCACCGAGGCCGGGGTGGTGGCGATCACCTATATATTGGTGGTGGTAATCCCGCTGCTGAACCGCCGGCACATGCGGCTGGTCCCGCGCGACTTCGTGCATGCCGGGCTGGTGTTCAGCCTGCCCTTGATCACCATCGCCGCGGCCAGCGCCTTTGGCTGGCTATTGGCCTATCTGCGCGGCCCGATCGTCGTGGCCGGCTGGATCGGCGACGCGGCCGGCACCGATCCGCGGATGATCATGTTCCTGCTGGTGATAGTGTTCGTCATTGTTGGCGACTTCATCGAGCCGATTCCGGCCATCATCATCTTCATGCCGGTGGTGAACCAGCTGACCGACACCGCCAATATCAACGGCGTGCATATGGGCGTGGTGCTGATCGTGACACTGGCCTTCGGGCTGATCACGCCGCCTTATGGGCTGGCGCTGCTGATGGCCTCCAAATTCATTGGCGTGCGGTTCTCCACGTCGCTGCTCGCCTCATTGCCAATCTACCTGATCTTCTTCGCGACCATCGCCTTCACCATCTTTTTTCCCGGCGTGGTCCTTTGGCTGCCGAAGCTGGTGTTTCCGGAATCGGTGGGGTGCTTCAAGGCGCCTTCTGGCATCGGGTATATCTGCCCGGGCTGACGTGGGGATGATAGGTAATAAATCCTCGCATGGTGCCAAAATAGGAAAATGAGGCACCAGGCTGATGACCCTGCGCGGCGAAGTGCCGGTGGAGCAACTGCACGCAGGCGACGGCGCCCTGACCCTGTCCGGCGAGGGCGCGCCGCTGAAGCCGGTGGTGGCGGCGGAGCAGCCAATCGTCGATCTGGCCGCCCATCCCGTCCCTGATCAGGTCGTGCCGATCCGCGTGCTGGCCGGCGCCGTGGAGCCCAGCATGCCGATCCGCGACCTGGTGCTCGCCCCTGGCCATGCGCTGGCGCTGGAGGGCGGGCAGGGCGGGCGCGTGCTGGTGCCGGCGCTGCACCTGGCCGACGGCGCCACCATTCTGCGCGAGGCCGCCATGGGTCTTGCGACCTATGTGCGGGTCGCGCTGGAGGCACATGATATCCTGATGGCCGAGGGCATGGCGGCCGAAGCCGCCGTCGCGGTGCCACCCGCGCCCGAAATCGTGCCGTTGCGTGGCGTGGCGCCGCCGCCGGATTTGTCGCCTGTCGCGAGGGATGCGCCCTGCGCGCCCATGCTGTTTGGCGCGGATGCCGCCAAGCTGCATGCGCGGCTGCTGGCCCGCGTGGAAAGCCTGGGCCATGCGCTGACCCGCGATCCAGCCTTGGAGGTGCTGACCGGCGAGGACGCGCTGGCGCCGTTGCAGGCCGAGGGCGGGGAATATGTTTATCTGCTGCCGTCGGGCACCGCCGCCTTGCGCCGGCGCTCGCGCAGCTGCATCCCGATGGAGCTGGACCCCGCCTGCGGCGACCCGCGCCGCCCGGGGCGTGGCGCTGGCCGGGCTGCTCCACGATGGCACGACCATCACGCTCGACAGCCCGGCTTTGGCCGAAGGTTTCCTGCCGCCCGAAGCCGGCGGCGCCCGGCGCTGGACCACCGGCAACGCCCTGCTGCGCCTACCCCCGGCGGCGCATGACACCACGCTGAAACTGCACATTCACGCCTGGGCCCGCTACTGGCTGCCACCGGCTTAAACGGGTAAAAGTTACTTGGTTCTTTTTTTCAAAAAAGAACAGTCTTCCTAAGAACTTCTTTTTTTGCAAAAAAGAAGAAAAAACTCTTATCCGTTATTTTCTGGCCGGTTCAGGCAGGGTTTGCTGTTTCTGGATTGCCGCGATCAGGGCGCCGACATCGTTGTGATTGCGCTCGATGAACGAGGCGTAGTCGCTGCGCTGGGTCACCCGAAGGCTCATGCCTTCGGCGATCAGGTCCACGATGCGCGGCCTTCCCGTGTCCATCGACACCACCCAGACCACATGCAGCGGCTTCGTGCCTGGTTGGCTCACCAGCATCGGCACGTGGATCGCAGCGCCCTGGCGAATCGGTTGGCCGACCTCGAACTTCGCAATGCCGTGGGTGTAGTCGCCCAATCGGACGGAGACGTTGCGCATGACCACCTGGCGAAAGGCGGTGAGATAGGCCTGCTGCTGCTGTGGCGTGGCGACGCGCCAGTAGCGGCCGAGGCTGAACCGGGCCACCGCGTCGAAATCCACCACGTCGTCCAGAAACGCCAGCAACCGCGTCTGCTCGTCGGTGGCGGATGTGGCGCCGACGGACAGGTTGGCGAGCCGGTTGCCGGATGCCCGGATGAAGGCCGCGGCCTGGGTGAGCTCCGCATCCTGCGCTGCGGCGGGGCGGATGTATAAGGCCGGCAGGGCGGCGGCGAACAGTATGAAGATGCGTCGGGTAACCACGATGCCTCCTGCAACGCTGGTTCGACGCGTGATGTTAGCGCAATATTCCGTCGCGGCGCATCGCCAAATTACTCGGGCATCGTGTCGCATCCCAGCAGCGACCCGTCGCGTTTACCGTCGCTTAAATGATCGCGCGGAGGCTGCCGGGATGAAGCCAACATCCCATTCGTCGGATCGCAGCCCCCGCGACGGTGCAGCGGCATGGTTGCCCGCGGAGCTTGCCTGCGCACTCGCGCATGGGGTATTCGCGCTGGCTTTCCAGCCGCTGGTCGATCTGCGCAGCGGCCGCGTTTCGGGCTGCGAGGCGCTGATCCGCTGGTACCATCCACAGCGCGGCACGATCTCGCCCGCCGCCTTCATTCCGGCGGCGGAGGAGAGCGGCCGGATTGTGGCGATTGGCGAATGGGTGCCGGCCCAGGCCTGCGCCCAGGCGCGGCTATGGCCGGAGGAGGTGAGGCTGGCGGTGAACCTGTCGCCCGTGCAGCTTGCCAGCCCCGGCCTGATCCAGGCGGTGCGCGACGCGCTGGCCCGCGCCGAGCTGCCGCCTCGCAGGCTGGAACTGGAAATCACTGAAACCGCCCCGCTGCCCGATGGGGCGAAGGCGCTGACCGCGCTGCACCTGCTGCGCGAACTCGGCGTGCGGAGCGCGCTGGACGATTTCGGCACCGGCTATGCCTCGCTGGGATATCTGCGTTGCTTCCTGTTCGACCGGATCAAGATCGACCAATCCTTCGTGCGCGACCTCGCCAGCGGCCAGGAGCCGGACGCTGGCACCATCCCGCGCGCCATCATGCGCCTCGGTACGGAGCTGAGCATGGGCACCAAGGCCGAGGGGATCGAAACCCCGGCGCAGCGCGACCTGCTTGCCCGGCTGGGATGTCTGGAAGGGCAAGGTTTCCTGTTCAGCCGGCCGCGCCCGGCGGCGGAAATTCCCGGCCTGATTGCCCGGCTGACCCGCTTCTGCCCATCCCCCGCGCCGCCCGCCCGCAAGATGACGGCCACCCGCAAGATATTGGCCGCCGCCATGCCTGGCTGATCCACGGCTGATCGCCGTCTGGCGCATTCCGCCACACTGAACCAGACTGTGGCGCATGGATTGGGCGCCAGCCGCGCCGGTAAGGCGGGCTGCGGGAAGGGATGAGGGGCGGCATGTCGCAATCGCAGCGTTTTCAGGGCCGGTCGGCAGTGATCACCGGCGGCGTGTCGGGTATCGGCCTGGCCATTTCCACCCGTCTCGCCGCGGAAGGCGCGCGGCTGGCGATCTGGGACCGCGACGCCACGGCGCTGGCCGGCGCCCGCGCGCATCTGGCCAGCCCCCCGCATACCGAAGCGCTGGAGCTGACGGATGCCGAGGCGGTGCGCCGCGCGGCGGAGTCCAGCGCCCGGGCGCTGGGCGGGATCGACATATTGGTGGCCTGCGCCGGCATCACCGGCCCCAACCTGCCGAGCTGGGAATACAAGGTGGAAGACTGGCTGCGAGTGGTGGATGTGAACGTGAATGGTGTGTTCTACAGTGCCCGCGCCGTGGTTCCGCACATGCTCGCCGCCGGCTATGGCCGCATTGTCGTCATCGCCTCGGTGGCGGGAAAGGAGGGCAATCCGAACGCCGCGGCCTATTCCACCTCCAAGGCGGCGGCTATCGGCTTCACCAAATCGCTGGGCAAGGAGCTAGCAAAGACCGATATCAGGGTGAACTGCGTCACTCCCGCGGCCGTGCGCACGCCGATCTTCGACCAGATGACCCAGGAGCATATCGACTTCATGCTGTCCAAGATTCCGATGGGTCGCTTTGGCACCACCGAGGAAGTGGCAGCCCTGGTATGCTGGCTGTGCAGCGAGGAAGCCAGCTTCAGCACCGGCGCGGTGTTCGACTGCTCCGGCGGCCGCGCCACCTATTGATCGCCAGGCCGACGCCCGGCCTGGCATAGTTCCAGGTTTAGGTATCGATGCCGAAATGACGGGCGGGGTGGAGAACCCTATGGCCCATGGCCGCGAAGGGGTTTTCGGGCAAACTACCGCCGGTCTGCCGCCCCGTGGCGGACGCCGATACGGTAATCCCCGCCGCCGAAAGGTCAGCGCCTATGATGGCCGCCGATGCAAATCTGTTCGACGTGTGGAAGGCGATCCGCTTCCCGAGTGAAAACGCAATTCCGGCGGCAAAGGCGCTGATTTGCTGGAAGCACGAGCCGGGCCTGGGCGTGATCGACGTCCTGGTGACGGAGTTCCAGAATTATCAAGCTTTTCCAGATAATTACTGGGATTTAACCGCCGGCGCGTGCAATGCGGGCTGGCTGGTTCCGGTGAACCGCAGCATGACGCCGGAAGCGGTTTTCGCGGAAATGGTGGCCGGCTATGGCTTCGCCGGACGGGCTGTGGCGGAAAAGGCGTTCGTCATGTTCGCCCGCATTCGCGAATGCGAGTGGGCGCGAATGATGGTCGCGCCGGACAGCTACGACACCCTGGCAAAGGCGGAATTGACCACCCGCTGGTAGAAGCTGGCGGCAGCCCGCGCCTTACCGGGGCTCCGACCACCCTCCATCGCCCGCTTCGGCGGTCCTTTGTCGTGCGGTCTTGAAAGATATCGTCCTCTCCCCGATCTACGCTGCAGTGGTGCGACCTCGTACGGGCCTTGGGCCCCTGGGGGGGCACAGCTGGTTCTGTGTCGCTGGGAATACGGGATCACCGCCGATTGGATGGGGGCTTTTTTTCCGGCAATTGCGGCCAGACGATGATTGCGCGGATCCCGGCCACCGGACAGCATCGGCATGGTCAGAGGAGAGGGCATGATGGGAGGAGGAGACGGATCAACGGCTGAATCATAAGGTAGAACAGGGCTGCCCGGCCAAACCCTTTCCGCCTTGCGGCCGCTTTTGTCGCCTGTTACCCGTGCTCGCGTGTCACTTTGTCGTTTGGCTGCAATGCAACATTTCATCGCTTGACGACCGTCGGGGAGCCTATCTTTCCGGCTACGTGCCCAGGGCGATTCGAGTACGGATCGCCGTCAAACATCTCTAGGAGAATCGAAATGAGAATTTCTCCCATCTTCGCGGGCTTGTTGCTCGTCGCCGGTCCCGCGCTTCCCGCGCTGGCCCAGCCGAAGCCGATGACAACCTGCGCGCAGAAGGCGGACCAGGGTCCTCCGGGGCCGGCCGAC
>DASXIW010000303.1:0-1845 GCA_036497785.1 Acetobacteraceae bacterium
GCAGGTCGATGAACAGCAGGCCGCCATGATCGCGCTTGGCATGCACCCAGCCCGAAAGGCGGGCCTCCTTGCCGGCGTCTGCGGCGCGCAGGGCGCCGCTGGTGTGCGTGCGGTAGGCGTGCATCGTCTGGAATCCCGGCAGTCTGTCAGGGGCGGCACACAAGCCTGCGCCGGCTGGGCAAGTCAAGCGGCTGGTATCAACGCAGTAGTAAGGAAGGCCGGGACGAACGAGCAGGCGGGCGAGGGTCTGCCCCAATCCAACATCTCCGCTTGCAATCCGCGCCGCGGCATCCAAACATTCAGCCCATGTCCCGCCTCGACTCCGGTTTCGCCGCTCGCGTCAAGGCTGTCCTGGGCCCGACAAACACCGGCAAGACCCATCTTGCCATTGAGCGACTGCTCGCGCATGCGTCCGGCATCATCGGCTTTCCGCTCCGCCTGTTGGCGCGCGAGAACTACGACCGGATGGTCGCGATCAAGGGCGCCCGCTACGTCGCGCTGATCACCGGCGAGGAGAAAATCATCCCGCCCGAGGCGCGCTGGTTCTCCTGCACCGTGGAGGCGATGCCGCTGGACCGGCACGCCGAATTCGTCGCGGTGGACGAGATCCAGCTTTGTGCTGACGCCGACCGCGGCCACGTATTCACCGATCGCCTGCTCTACGCGCGCGGCATGGTGGAAACCATGTTCCTCGGCGCCGAGACGATTGCCCCGCTGATCCGCCGCTTGGTACCTTCGGCGCAGATTGAAACCCGCCCGCGTTTGTCGCAACTCGCCTATGCCGGCCCGGCCAAGCTGGTCCGGCTGCCGCCGCGCACTGCCGTTGTCGCTTTCAGTGCGGGGGAAATCTACGCTCTCGCCGAACTGATCCGCCGGCGCAAGGGTGGCTGCGCGGTGGTCATGGGCCGCCTATCGCCGCGCACCCGCAACGCCCAGGTGGCGCTGTACCAGGAGCGTGAGGTCGATTTCCTGGTCGCCACCGACGCCATCGGCATGGGCCTGAACATGAATGTCGATCATGTCGCCTTCGCCGGATTAGGAAAATTCGACGGCCACCGTCCCCGCCGCCTGACCGCCTCCGAGCTCGCCCAGATCGCCGGCCGCGCCGGCCGCGGCATGAAGGACGGCACCTTCGGCACCACCACGGAATGCCCGCCGATCCCCGAGGACGTTGTCGCCGCCGTCGAAGCGCACCACTTCGAGGCGCTGGAGATGCTGTGCTGGCGCAACAGCGACCTCGATTTCACCTCGCTGGAGGCACTGCTCGACAGTCTCAATGCGCCGCCGCCCGGCCCCGGGCTGATCCGCGGCAACGAGGCCTCCGATCTTGAGACCCTGACGACGCTGTCGCGCGATCCTGACATCCGCAAACTCGCAAGCGGGCGGCGGCGCATCCGGATGCTGTGGGAGGCCTGCCAGATCCCCGATTTCCGCAAGCTGGCCGACGATACCCACGCCAGGCTGTGCGCACGGGTGTTCGGCCATGTCGCTACCGACACGATGCTGCCGACCGACTGGCTGGCCGCCCAGATTGCCGGGCTGGATCGGGCGGACGGGGACATCGACACGCTGATGCAGCGACTGGCCGGCGTTCGGGTCTGGTCCTACATCGCCGCCAGCCAGGACTGGGTGAAGGACACCGCGCACTGGCAGGCGCAGGCGCGCGAGGTCGAGGACAAACTGTCCGACGCACTGCACGAGAGCCTCACCACCCGCTTTGTGGATCGCCGCTCGGCCCATCTGGTGCGGCGTCTGGAGGAGGCGGAGGGAAAGGAACTGCTCTCCGCCGTCACCCGCCGCGGCGAGGTCGTGGTCGAGGGCCACGACGTGGGTCATATCGAGGGT
>DASXIW010000304.1:0-6502 GCA_036497785.1 Acetobacteraceae bacterium
ATGCCGACCGTTTGATCCGACAATCCACTCCGACAGACTGCTAGTGGGCGCCTAAGCGAAGCCTGGACGCGCCGCCGCCATGCTGCCCTGGACCGCGACGAACGTCCCGGATTGTCAAGGCTCTGCCTTGACCGGGTCCAGGGCAGCGCCCTGGCCTTCCTTCAGCGCTTGCCGCAGCGCCGCCCCCTCCCCGCCCGGGATCATATCCAGTCGCAGGAACAGGTCGATCAGCGCCAGGTTCACGTTGAACTTGAAGCGGTCGGTTTCACGGACGGTTTGCAGGGCTTGGGCGATGGGCCAGAGGGCGAAGCTTTCGACTTCGCCGTCGGTGGCGTGTGGGGTGAAGTCTGGGGGGAGGATCAGGTCGTAGCAGTGGATGATGTCGCGGCGGACGCCTTCGGTGGTTTCCATGTTGTAGGCGATGCTGGCGTGGCGCGTGGCGTTTTGGATGAGGGCTTTCGGGATGGCGGCTTCCTCGGCGGCTTCCTTGGCGAGGGTTTGTTCGGGGGTGTGGCCGGTGGGTATGCCGCCGGCGACGAGGTTGTCGAACTTGCCGGGGTCGAGGGGTTTGTTGGCGGCGCGTTTGGCGACCCAGAGATGTGGGCCGTCCGGGCGGTGGACGAGGCCGTTGAGGTGGACGCCTTGGGCGAGGATGCCGAAGGCGGGGACGGCGCCGCGGTCGATCTGGGCGAGGACGGGGCTGGTGGGGGTGGCGCGGATGTCGAAGGCTTCGTCGCGCCAGCGGTAGAAGCCTTGGGTGGACAAGGCGCGGATGGTGGCGGGGAATTGGGCGGTGTGGTCCGGGGACAAAGCGAGGCCGGCTTGGGTGGGGGCGATGCCGGGGTGGGGTGCCATGGCTTTGGCGTGGGCGGGGTTGAGCCAGCCGACCTGGGTGGCGCCGATATGGAAGGCGATGCGGCCGCCGGGGAAGCGGGCGGTGTTGCAGGCGGCGATCTGGCGCAGGAGTTGGGTCATGGGGTTTGCCGTTAGAGCAATATGGACCGGGGCGGAACGGGGAATTCCGTTCTAATTGATTGCGTGGGCGCAGCATCCCGCATCTGTCCGGCTTTTAATGTGGGTGAGGACGTGCCAAATGCGCGGCATGAGAAGTTCGATTGGCCCCCGCCCGACGCCGTTGCCTGGCCCTGCCCGTACCGGATTGCAGACCGTGCGGTCTTTGTTGCCGTATTTGTGGCCGAAGGGCGATCATATCGCGCATTTGCGGCTGGGTCTGGCGTGTTTGTTCCTGATCGGGGCTAAGGTGGCGACGGTGTATGTGCCGCTGGTTTACAGCCATGCGGTGGACGCGCTGGTGCCGAAGGGCGGCGCGCTGGTGGCGGTGCCGGTGGCGCTGATCGTGGGGTATGGGCTGCTGCGGGTGGCGTCCTCGGGGTTTGGGGAATTGCGGGACGCGGTGTTCGCGGCGGTGCAGCAGCGCACGGTGCGGCGGGTGGCGTTGCAGGCGTTCCGGCACATGCATCTGCTGTCGCTACGGTTTCATCTGGACCGGCAGACGGGTGGGCTGTCGCGCGGGATCGAGCGGGGCACGACGGGCATCGACAACGTGCTCCGGTTGGCGGTGTTCAATGTGATCCCGACGCTGCTGGAAGTGCTGATGGTGGCCGGCGTGCTGTGGCACCTGTTCGATTGGCGGTTTGCCGCGCTGACGGTGGTGGCGGTGGGGCTGTATCTGGCATTCACGCTGGGGTTCACCAATTGGCGGGTGAATATCCGTCGGAAGATGAATGAGAGCGACAGCGACGCGCAGTCCAAGGCGGTGGACAGCCTGCTGAATTACGAAACCGTGAAATATTTCGGCAATGAGGCGCATGAGGCGGCGCGGTTCGACGAGGCGTGGGCGCGGTATGAGCGGGCGGCGGTGAAGAGCCAGGTGACGCTGAACCTGCTGAATCTGGGGCAGGCGACGATTATTGCGGTCGGGTTGGCGCTAATCATGCTGATGGCGGCCGACGGGGTGAGCCAGGGCACCATGACGGTGGGGCGGTTCGTGCTGGTGAACACCTATCTGATGCAGCTTTATCAGCCGCTGAACATGCTTGGGTTCGTGTATCGGGAGATCAAGCAGGGGCTGGTGGACATGGAGCAGATGTTCCGGCTGCTGGCGGTGCATCAGGAGGTGGCGGACAAGCCGGGGGCGCCTGCGTTGGTGGCGGGCGGCGGCGATGTGGTGTTCGAGGATGTGCGGTTTGGCTACAACGCTAACCGGGAGATTTTGAAGGGCGTGAGCTTCCATGTGCCGGCGGGGCGGTCCTTGGCGATCGTGGGGCCGACGGGTGCGGGGAAATCAACCATCAGCCGGCTGTTGTATCGGTTTTACGACGTGACGGCGGGGCGGATCGCGATTGACGGGCAGGATATTCGCGACGTGACGCAGGACAGCGTGCGGGCGGCGATCGGGGTGGTGCCTCAGGATACGGTGCTGTTCAACGACACGATCCGTTACAACATCGCCTATGGGCGGCCCGGGGCGAGCCAAGCGGAGATCGAGGATGCGGCGAAGCTGGCGCAGGTGCATGATTTCGTGATGCAGCTGCCCGAGAGGTATGACGCGCGGGTGGGCGAGCGCGGGCTGAAACTGTCGGGCGGGGAGAAGCAGCGCGTGGCGATCGCGCGGACCATCCTGAAGGACCCGCGCCTGCTGATCCTGGACGAGGCGACGAGCGCGCTGGACAGCCGCACGGAGCGGGACATCCAGGCGGCGTTGCGGGCGGTATCCCTGCACCGGACGACGCTGACCATCGCGCATCGGCTGTCCACCGTGGTGGATGCGGACGAAATCATCGTGATGGATCATGGCGCGGTGGTGGAGCGGGGCAGCCATGCAGCGCTGCTGGCGCTGGACGGCATATATGCCGGGATGTGGGTGCGCCAGGCAGAGCAGCAGCCGGCCCCGCTGCCCGAGGCGGGCAGCGACACGGCTACGGCGCAGGCGGCCTGATTCCGGGTTTCCCATCGCCCGCAATTCGGGCGATACCGGAGGGGAAGGAGATACTGCATGCCGATCGACATGACCGATGACGGGCGCGACCATGACGATGACGGAGGCGCGCCCGCCGACCTGTCCCATGCGGGGGCGGTGGTGGACAAGGCCATCGAATACATGACCGGGCAGAATATCGGCTCGTTGGCGGTCGCCTCAGCGCTGCTGGGGGGCGCGCTGGGCCTGCTGGCGCGCACGCTTAACGATGAGGGGATCGAGCGGGTGTTGAACAACGCGATCGCCAGCGTGCGGTCTGGCGAGCTGCGCCGGATGGACCATTAGGGCCGTTTCGCGGACGCGCCCGGCCTGCGACTTGCTGTGAAGGCTTGACGTGGGCGGCGGCTTTCGCCATAAGGCCGCCCTTCCGATGCATCGCGCGCGGCTGTTGCCATGCGCCCAGACCGACCAAGGATTTTACCAATGTCCCGCCGCTGTGAGATCACGGGCAAAGGCGTGCTGTCCGGCAACAACGTCAGCCACGCCAACAACAAGACTCGCCGCCGCTTCCTGCCCAACCTGCAGGAGACGACGCTGTTGTCCGATATTCTGGGCTCTGTTGTGAAGTTGCGCATGTCCACGCGTGGCATACGCACGGTGGAGCATAATGGCGGCATCGATGCGTTTCTGTTGAACACCAACGACAGCAAGCTGCAGGACGAGGCGAAGATCCTGAAGCGGCGCATCCTGAGGGCGCAGGCGAAGAAGGCCGCTGCCGCGGCCGCCTGATTTCGCGAGCTTTGCTCTTGGTTTTTTGAAAAGACCCGCTTCGGCGGGTTTTTTGTTTTTTAACATGGGCTTTGCACGGACCCGATTAGGGTCCGGCCATGGTTCCAGTGATGTTTCCATTTTTTCTGGGTGCGGCTTCGGCGCTGCCGCTCAGCCTCATGGGGTTGCGGCGCTGGCGGTATGCGCAGGAGATCTCGGCGCGGCTGCTCGCGAGGGCACGGGAGGCCGAGCAGCGCGCGGTGCGGCGGCTGCGGCTGGCCGCGCATGATCTGCGCGGCATCGGCGTGACGCTGCACGGGCATGCCGACACGCTGGACGAGGTTGGCCATTTGCAGGCGGGTATCGCGCTGGCGGCGACCGACGTGCTAGACATGGCCGACGAGCTGCAGGACCACAGCAGCCAGCCCGCGGCGCCGCGCATTCTGCACGAGGAGATGCTGGCGCTGGGCGAGACGCTGAACGAGGCGATTGCCGGGCGGATGGCGCTGCTAGGGCCGGGGCGGCGGCATTGGCGCATTGCCGCCGGAGTGGAGCAGATGCGGCTGCGCGGCGATCCACGGGCGCTGCGCCATGTGCTGTCGCACGTGCTGGCGGATGCGGTGCGGACCACAAGGCAGGATGACTGGATCGACATCACGTTGGAGAGCCGCGAAGGGGCGCTGGCGCTGGTGATCGCCGACGAGGGCGCCGGGCTGGTGGCGTCCACCGCCGTGGCGCCCCCTGACGAGGCCACGGTGAAGAGCGACAGCGGGGAATCGGGCTGCGGCTGGCCACCGCGCGCAGCCTGATGGAGTTGCATGGCGGCCGGCTGGAGATAGAGGCGCATACCGGCGTGGGCCCGCGGGTGGCGATGGTGTTTCCGGCCGATCGGGTTTGCCTGCCGACCCGCCTTTGGGCGGAGGCGCGCCGGTCAGCCGCCCGTCATGCTCATGTGCCGTGACAGGGCCGGTGCCCGGTGGCGGCGGTCGATGACGAAGTCGTGCCCCTTCGGCTTGCGGGCGATGGCGGCGAGGATGGCCGCTTCCAGTTCCTGATCGCTGGCGCCGTCGCGCAGGACGCGGCGGAAATCGGCGGCGTCCTCCTGGCCGAGGCACATATAGAGCGTGCCGGTGCAGGTTAGGCGCACGCGGTTGCAGCTTTCGCAGAAATTATGGGTCATCGGCGTGATGAAGCCGATGCGCTGGCCGGTTTCGGCCACCGTGTAGTAGCGCGCCGGGCCGCCGGTTTTGTAGTCGGTTTCCTGCAGCGTCCAGTTGCGCCGCAGCCGGCTGCGCACGATGGACAAAGGCAAGTACTGGTCGGTACGGTCGCCGGCGATATCGCCCAGCGGCATGGTTTCGATCAGGCAGAGATCCAGGCCGTTCTCGCCGCACCAGGACAGGATTGCGTCAAACGCATCCTCGTTCACGCCCTTCAGCGCGACGGCGTTGATGCGCACGGCAAGGCCCGCGTCGCGCGCGGCGAAGATGCCGTCCAGGGTCTTTTCGATCTTGCCCCAGCGTGTGGTGCGGGTGAACAAGGCGGGGTCCAGCGTGTCCAGGCTGACATTGACGCGGCGCACGCCGGCGGCGTGAAGCTGGTCGGCGTATTTCACCAGTTGGGTGCCGTTGGTGGTGACGGTGAGTTCATCGAGCCCCGCGCCGAGACGGGCGCCCAGGGAGCGGAACAGCGTCATGACGTCGCGGCGCACCAGCGGCTCGCCGCCGGTGATGCGAATCTTGGTGGTGCCCAGGCGGATGAAGGCGGCGCAGAGCCGGTCTAGCTCCTCCAGCGAGAGGATCTCGGCCCTCGGCAGGAAGGTCATGTCCTCCGCCATGCAGTAGACGCAGCGAAGATCACAGCGGTCGGTTACCGATACCCGCAAGTAGGTAATGGCCCGTCCAAACGGGTCGATCATGGCAAGCACAACTTTCAGCTCAATATCGCGCCGTATGCGCTTGGGGAATGTTGTCGCTTCCGGCGCCGGAGACAAGGCCTTCGGCTAGTCATCCAGCGGTTCCAGCGCGATCAGGCGGGCATTTACCAAAACCTTACCCGCATTCTCGAAATTGACGGTGACGCGGTCGCCGGTCACGGATTGCACCTGGCCGGCGCCCCAATCCGGCCGGGTGGGATGGCGGACGCGGCAGCCCGGTTCGAGGGCCGTTGCGTTGTGATGGGGATTGGCGTCCGACATGACGTGCCTTCTTTCTTGTGCCAGGGATTCTTGTGAGACGGATTTGATCATGCGCCGGTTGACGATTTTCACGCGAGTTCCCGGCACCGCGCGGTGTGGAGCGCGGGTGCGGGCGGATGCTGGCGGGCTGCGCCCATGGTTTAGGCATTTGTTTTTTGCTGGCAATTGCATAGCAGGGTTGAATAACCCCTCGGCGATATTGCTCTAATGCGACTGTGACACATTCCTGTATATCTCAGGTGGGCTGTGGCGGGCAGAACTGAAGCGGGCCATCCCCTCCTGCCGACGGGCTGCGCCTGGCGGCGCTGCTGGCGATTCGCCTGTGCCATGACATCAGCGGACTGCTGGGCACGCTGATGGGCTCGCTGGAGCTGGTGACCGAGGACCCTGACAGCGCCGGCGAGGCGCTGCAGCTGGCCAGCGACGTTTCGTTCGCGCTGGTTCGCCGCCTGCGTTTGCTGCGCGCCGCCTGGGGCGGTGCCACGGGATCGCTGGATATGGCCGCGTTCCGCGCCATGGCCGCCGAACCGACGGGGCGGCGGCTGGTGTTCGAGCTGGACGTGCCGGACCAGACCCCCATATCTGGACGGCCCCCTCCT
>DASXIW010000305.1:0-1560 GCA_036497785.1 Acetobacteraceae bacterium
GGGCGTGAACGGGCTGTTCAACCTCGGCACCGGCCAGGCGCGGAGCTATCTCGATCTGGCCCACGCCGTCTGCGACGCAGCCGGCGCGCCGCGCAATATCGAGTTCATCGACATGCCGGAGGCGCTGCGTGGCCAGTACCAGTCGTTCACCCAGGCCGAGATGGGCAGTCTGCGCACCGCGGGCTACGCAGGACAGTTCACCCCGCTCGAGGAGGGGGTGCGGCGGTATATCCAGGATTACCTGTCCAGGCCCGACCCTTACGAATGATTCCTGTCCTGCTGTTTCCGCAGTTCGATCCGGTCATTGTCCAGATCGGCCCGTTCGGCATCCGCTGGTATGCATTGGCCTATATCGCCGGTCTGGTGCTCGGTTGGCGGCTGGCCCGTCATCTGGTGCGGCTGTCGCCTGCGGTCGCGACACCGGTTCAGGTGGACGACTTCCTGACGTGGGCGACGCTCGGCGTGGTGCTGGGCGGTCGGCTTGGCTATGTGCTGTTCTATCAGCCGCAGATCTATCTGGCGCATCCCGCGATGATCCTCGCCGTCTGGGAGGGCGGCATGAGCTTCCACGGCGGCGCGCTCGGCGTGGCAGTCGCCATCGTGTGGTTCTGCCGGCGCAACGCGATCCCGCTGCTGGGCTTCGCCGACCGGGTCGCGGTGTGCGCGCCGATCGGGCTGGGGCTCGGGCGGGTCGCCAATTTCATCAACGGCGAGCTGTGGGGGCGACCGGCGCCGGACTGGCTGCCCTGGGCGATGATCTTTCCCGCCGTTGGCCCGGAGCCGCGGCATCCCAGCCAGTTGTACCAGGCGCTGCTGGAAGGGCTGGTGCTGTTCCTGGTGATGCTGGCGCTGTCGCGCCGCGAGGCGCTGCGCGCGCGGTTCGGCTGGCTGACCGGCGCCTTCCTGGTGGGGTATGGCATTGCGCGCATCGTCGGCGAGCTGTTCCGACAGCCGGACATCTTCCTGGGCTATCTGGTCGGCGGGGCCACGATGGGTCAGCTGCTGTCGATTCCCATGGTGATCGCCGGCGCCTGGCTGATGCTGCGCACCCGGTGATGGAACGACTGGATCATTTCATGGCGCGTGCCAACGCCGCCTACTACGCGACGCGCGATCCGTTCAGGGATTTCACCACATCGCCCGAGATCAGCCAGGTGTTCGGCGAAGTATTGGGACTGTGGGCGGCGGTGACCTGGGGCATCCTTGGGCGGCCGAACCCGGTGCTGCTGGTTGAGGCCGGGCCGGGTCGGGGCACGCTGATGGCGGACGCGCTGCGGGCGATCGCAGCCGTTGCGCCGGATTTTCACGCGGCGCTGCGCCTGCATCTGATCGAGACGTCGCCAAGGCTGCGGGCAATCCAGGGCGAGCGGTTGCCGCGAGCGACGTGGCACGACGGGCTCGATGCGCTGCCCGATTTCCCGCTGTTGCTGCTGGCCAACGAGTTCCTCGATGCGCTGCCGATTCGCCAGTTCGTGCGTCGCGGCGATCGGTGGTTCGAGCGTTTCGTGGAACCTGGGCGGTTCGTGGAGTGCCCCGCGGCGCCCTCCACTACCCTCCCCC
>DASXIW010000306.1:0-8134 GCA_036497785.1 Acetobacteraceae bacterium
CAGCACCGCGCGTGCCCGGTCTGCCTCCCCGCGATCACGCGACCCTGCGAGAGCCCTCAAGGTCACGCGCTGTTCATCGCTCGCCACAATCGGAGATTTGCCGCCCATGCACCGCCCACCCGTATCGGAGCCAGCAGCGAATCGCCAAACCACGGCGTTGGTCAACCAACCGGAATCTGCTTAGTTAGCCCCTTGTCGGGAAACAACGGCGCATCGGCCGCGATCGTTTGCGCGTAGGTCACAAAACCCTCCCGGATCAGCGCCGGATGCACCGGCACGTGGCGTCGCTCGCTGGTCTTCACGCTCTTGGTGGGATGGTCTTCGTTTACGTCGATCAGCCAGACGCCACCATCCTGGCGCACATCCCGGCCCAGCAATTGCAGCACTTCGCCCGCCCGCATCCCGGTAAATGCCATGATCCAGTGCGCCCAGCGGAGTGCCGGCGTGCTTTCCCGTCTGGCGGCAAGCAGGATGCGTGCGGCGTCATCGTCCGAGTAGGGCAGGGGAGAGGCGGGCTTGCTCTTGTCCAGGCGAAGGCCAGCCGTCGGATCGGTCGTCAGCGCGCCGTCTTTCACGGCACGCAAGAATACCTGCCGGATCATGGACAGGCGGTTGTTCCATGTGTTGTTCGTCGCGCCGTCCGCCTTCATGGCGTCACGCCAGCGCAGCATGTCGCCTCGGGTAATCCGCGCCGCGTCATCATGCCCCACGAACGCGCTCAGCAGCTTGACCACATACTCCGTCTCGGCGGCGGTGCGGGGCTTCACCGTGGCCACGGCCTTCCAGGCGTCGAATAGCCCGGTCAGCGACACGGCCGGAACCGTGATCGGCGGCGCGCCGTCTATCGCGGGCAGGGCGGCACGGGCACGTGCGAGCGGGTTGCTGTTCACCAGTTCCGGCAGCCGATCGCGGTTTTGCTCGCGCCAGTGCCGCTCGTATGCGGCCCGCACCGGGTCATACATGGCGCCTAGCAGCACCGGCCGAGTCTCGGGGTTATCCCCGTGCCGGCGAGGCGCAAGGCTTCGTCGGCGTGGTATTCGAGGCGGGCCATGGCGTGCGGCCGGACATGCACTGGTGCGCCCGGCGTGTAATCCTCGAAGTCACTCGCGGTCGCGCCATCGGTTTCCAGCTCGGCGGCGCCGGCAATCCAAGCGGCCCATCCGGCGGCAATCGCCCCTGCCCGGTCCGGGGCCAGCGCGACAACGTTAAGCGCCCGCTCCCACTCCGCCAGCAGGGCATTCCAGCGCTCCAGGATCGCCGGCCACGCCTTGTCAGCGGCCTTCCGATCGGCGGTGCCGGTGGTGATCTTCACAGCCGTTCCGGTCCGGCCGCAGACGGACCGGTAGCGGTCCGGGATGCGTCGCCGCAGCATATAGATGCCGGTGCGGGGGTCTTTCCAAGGTCGAGCCGAATGCATGACAGCCACCGCAATGTGTCCCCATGGGGTTTCTGAAAGCTGTCGAATATCAGTAAGTTATTGGCCCGTCACGCCTTTGCGTGGGGGATATGCCGGGTGAGGGATTTGAACCCCCGGCCTTCGGTTTACAAAACCGCTGCACTACCACTGTGCTAACCCGGCCCAACGCCGCCGCCATCTGCCCTTCAACCGGGCTCGCCGCGGCGTTGTAGCCGTTGCATCGCCAGCTTGGCAAACGTCAAGCGGACCGGGCCGACGGGCCGCGTCGTCCCGTCATTTCGTTCCGTCAGACGGCATGTTTCCGGCCGCCGAGCGGCCTGCGTCAGGCGCGACAACGCACGCGCCCAAAATCCGGGCTGCTTTGCCCAGCAGCATCACCGTCGGCAGAAAGCCCGCGCGCAGCGGCAGCCGGGTCGGCTATTTGCCGGTAAGTCCCGCGTGGCCGGCCAGCACCGCATCTCTGCTCTGCATCGGTTGGCCTTCGAAAGTCTGATAGGCAATGCCGCTGTCCGGCGCCGCGACGGGCGCATTGACCACGCCGTTGATGTCGCCGAACGTAAAGAAGACGTGCGGCGGCTCCTCGCGCGCGGTGGTACCGGTGCGGCCGGTGAAGCTCTGGCTGACCGATCCCGGGGATGCGACGCCCTGGGTCGGTGTCGTCTGGGCCTGCGCGGCAATGGCGCCGAACAGAGAGAAGGCCACTATGGAAGCTGAGATGAGGCGCATGAGCGTTATCCTCTGCGAAAATAGCCTGCCACACGAATTGGTGCCGGCCACGCGGTCAATCAACGCAAGATGTTGCGAAAGGTTCGATCCGCCGCGGCATCACCGCCCAACGCCCTGCGTTGGTGTCAGGCCAGGTACTGGAAATACTGAAACAGTTCGAAGCCGATGAAGGCGATCAGGCGCCACACCGCCAGGCCGAACAGCACGCCCACCGCGATACTCGTGCACGCCGGAATCTCCGGGGCTGGCTGCTCGTTCTGATATGCGAAGCCCGCCTCGCCGTGGGCGTCTCGCACAGCGTGATAGTCGGGGGAGCCCGCCGGCGGTGCCATCAATCAATCCTAATACGAGGTCGCGCGCGGGCCATGGGATTACGGACGTATGGTTAATTAAACGTCAGGAATGCTGTATCCGGACAGAGCACGGTTCTATTTCAGGCCAATTTGGCGAATCCGTCCCAAATCTTTCCGCGAACTCCCGCCCAACGCGCCAAACCGCGCACAGCCGGACGCGGCCAGCGCTCGGTGGCTTCTGGCAGGCGAAGCCGTCAAGCTCTAGCTCTTTGTTTTTGCGAGCAGTTTTATGGCTCGGTGATTCCACTTAAAGCAATATCGCTTCAGGATGACTCAACGGCGCGACGAAATCACCCGGTAAAACAACGAGCTAGAGGATGTCCTAGTAAACGAGCCCGACGATAGCGAGCGCGAATAGGCACCATGCCGCGATGCCGAAGATCAGGCCCACAGCGATGCCGGTCGCAGCGTCGAGTTGCGGCCGAAGCTCCGGTCGAAAATCCGGCCGAAGTTCCGGCGGAAGCTCCGGCCGATCCACCGCAACCGGCGCATCGATCCGCTGCTGCAGCGCCTTCCCTCTCGTTTCAGTGGCAACGGGCATGTTGCTGTGCCTTTTGTTGAAGCATCACTGTCGGCTTGGCCGCAGATTGCCGCGTGAATATCCGGTCATGCGCCGCATGATTGATTTTCATTTCACGATATTTTGTTGTAATGGCGGAAAAACCACGCGTTTTCATGGTTTGCGGCCGTGATGACGTGACTTTCACTTCTGCGCCACAACGATGTCGGATGCTTCGGTCCATGTTTCGGTTCATGGGGAGTTGCTGTCGCAGCCCCTTCGCAACAACCGTTCAGGATGAGAAGCATGGATGATAAATCTCCCCGCACCGGTGGAAACGCCCCGCGCCGCCGCGCCCTTCGCGGTACGCTGATGGCGGCTCTGCTGGCGGGCACGGCGCTGGTCGGTGTCGCTGGCTTCAACGCGGTCTCCAACGCCGCCACCCCCAACGATACCCCGATCACTCCCCCTGTCACCTCCGCCGGCCTCGCCGATTTCTCCGGTCTGGTGACGCAAGTGAAGCCCGCCGTCGTTTCGATCACCACCCAGTTGCGTCCCGATGCGGAACAGCAGCAGGGCATTGAGACCCCCTTCGGCATGTTGCGGCCCCAGCATCCACGCGCGGTCGAGGCGCGCGGATCCGGATTCATCATCGATTCGTCCGGCACGATCGTGACCAACAACCACATGGTCCGCGATGCCCGGTCCGTCTCCGTCACGCTCGACGACGGCACCCAGCTCCCCGCGAAGATCATCGGCCGCGACCCGCGCACCGATCTCGCCGTCATCAAGATCGATGCCGGTCATAAGCTGCCCTATCTCCAGCTCGGCGATTCCGACCAGGTGAAGCCCGGTCAGTGGGTTGTGGCCATGGGCAACCCGTTCGGACTCGGCGGTACTGTCACGGCGGGCATCGTCTCGGCGCGTGGCCGCGATATCGGTTCGGGTCCGTATGATGACTTCCTGCAGATTGACGCCCCCATCAACCAGGGCAATTCCGGCGGCCCGCTCTTTACCCAGAACGGCCAGGTTGTCGGCGTGAACACCGCAATTCTATCGCCCTCCGGCGGCAGCGTCGGCATCGGTTTCGCCATTCCCTCGGCCGAGGTCAAGAGCGTGGTCGCGCAGCTTGAGAAGAACGGCCACGTCACCCGCGGCTTCCTCGGCGTCGAAAGCCAGTCGGTTGACAGCGCCATGGCCAGCGCGCTGCATTTGCCCGGCCATCCCGCGGCCGATAACGGCGCACTGGTCGCAAGCGTCAGCCCGGACTCACCGGCCTCCAAGGGCGGCCTGCAGCCTGGCGACGTGATCCAGGCGGTGAACGGCAAGCATGTCGGCACGCCGCGCGACCTTGCGGTGGACATCGCCGAGGTGGTTCCGGGCCAGGACGCGAAGCTCGACGTGGTGCGTGACGGTGCGACGCAGACCATCACCGTACCGGTCACGACGATGCCGAACCAGCAAACCGCCGATCGTGGTGACAATGGCGGCCAGCAGGGCGTCGGCCTCGCTCTCGCCCCGCTCTCGCCGGACATGCGCAACCAACTGGATGTGCCGACCAATGCCCAGGGCGCCGTGGTTGCCCAGGTGGAGCCGGACTCCCCGGCCGCCGCCGCGGGCATCCGTCAGGGCGACGTCATCATGGGCGTCGGCGAGAAGTCGGTGAAGTCGGTGGACGAGGCGGTCAGCGCCATCCATGCTGCGGAAAAGAGCGGCAGCGCAATCGCCTTGCGCGTGATGCGTGACGGCCATCCGGCCTTCGTCGCCCTCAACCTCACCAAGGCCGGCACCAGCGGCGACACCAACAGCGACCAGGACGACTCGGACTCCGGTAACGGCTGACCTGGGTCAGGGAGAGGTCCGGGCGAGATCCGGGCCTCTCACCGCAGAAAGCCAGCGTTGACCATCACGCATTGCCGGCCGGGACGAACGCGTCCCGGCCGGCAATGCGTATCACGGCGGCCAGCAGCCGCAGCGCATCCGGGCCGCCACGGTCTTGAATGCGGTCGGTTTCCATTTCCAGCGTCTCCGCCTGTTCGGCGATGGTGTCCGCGGCGTGGCGCAGCGCTTCTCGCGACAACAGCAACTGCATGTCGTCGAAAAGCAGGTTCCAGTCGGGTGTGGTTCGGGTATCGCGCATCGGCGTTGTCGAGGCTGGGGCCGTTCTGGCGATCATCCGCCGCGGGGCGTGTTGGCGCGCGGTCGTGCATCTCAGTTTGCCCCGCCGGGTATTAATGCCCCGTTGCCATCCGGTCCCGCCTTATCGCAGCCGCAACCGCACGGGCGCAAAGCCCTGGAACGTCACTTCAACGGCGCAGGGGCCGGCCAGCCAAACCGGCGGTGTCACGCTGCCCAGCATCACCACCTGCCCGGCCCGCAGTCCGCCAAACGCTGCCGCAACCGCGCTGCCAGCCAGCCAGGCCAGTGCCTGCATGGGGTGGCCCAGCAATTCCGCCCCCAGCCCCTCGCCACGCACCGCCCCGTCCACGGTGATCCGTCCGAGCAGGGTGGCCAGATCCAGCCCGCGCCACGCCCCCGGAGCGCCGGTGACGGCGGCGGCATGATAGACCTGATCGGCGATCAGCGTGGGCGTCCCGATCGCCGCGAGATCACCGGCCGGTGGTGGCCCATAGCGATTCTCCACCAGCTCGATGGCCGCGAACATCTCGCCCACCGCCGCAGTTGCTTCCGCCATGTCGCACGGTCCGGCAGGCATGTCGCGGCTCAGCCGCACGCCGATCTCGCACTCCACCCCGAGTCCGCGCAGGGAGGCCCAGTCCAACACCGCGCCGCTGCCATGCAGCCCGGATCCCGGCATGAAACCGGCCGTGGGACCGTTCAGCCGGAGATAGGCCTGCATCCGCAGCCCGGTCGCCCCCAGCTTGAAGCCGCCCGGCGGTATCGCGCCCATCAGCCCCGCCAGGGCGAACTGCGTGGCGGCCGCCTCCGCCTCGTCGCGAGGCGCGATCTCCGCCGGCAGCGGCCCCGCCGGCCGGCGCGCCAGCCGGGCGGCATGCAGCGCGGCGGCGGCGGCGGCCGGGTCGAAGCTCATGCCGGGCGCGTCAGTTCGTACAGCGCGATGGCGGCGGCGGTCGACACGTTCAGGCTTTCCATATCCGAGGCATGTCCGCCCGGCATGCCAATGCCCGCGACCTCGTCGCAAGTGTCCCGCGTCAGCCGTCGCATGCCTTCACCCTCGCTGCCCAGCACCAGCGCCACGCGCCGCTGCGCCAAAGCCGGCCCCGAAAGCCGCCCGCCACCGGCATCCAGCCCCACCACCCAGCACCCCGCCGCCTTCAGCGCCACCAGCGTGCGGGCGATGTTCACTGCGCGGAACAGCGGCACCTTCTCCAGCGCGCCAGACGCCGCCTTGGCCAGCGCCCCGGTCTCCTCCGGTGCATTGCGCTCCTGGGTGATGACGGCGGCCGCACCGAACGCCGCCGCGGCGCGCAGGATGGCGCCAATATTGCGCGGGTCGGTCACCTGATCCAGCACCAGCACCGGCCCGGGCCGCTCCAGCGCCTGCGCCAGTGCCGGCGGCGATAGCGGGTCGGCCAGCAGGGCCGCCCCCTGATGCACCACGTCGCGACCCAGCAGCTGGTCCAGCCGCGCCCGCTCGGCCCGCTCCGGCTGAATCGGCCACTGGCCGCCTGGCACCAGCTGGCGCAAGGCGGCGGCCATCGCCGCCTCGGCTTCCTCGGTCAGCAGCAAGCGGCGCAGCCGGCGCTGCGGATTCGCGAGCGCGCTCGCCACGGCGTGCTGCCCGTATAGCCAAATCGTGCCGCGCGGCGACTCCGGGCCGCCGCGTGCGCTCTCGGGCGCGCGGGGGCGCGGCTCCCGCCCGAAACCACCCGAGGCCGGGGCAGGGGCCGCCGCCGCGCGGTGCTGAAGCACCGGCCGTCCCTCGCGCGGCTGACGCGGCTCGGCCGCCGCATGATCGGCGTGCTCGTTCCGTGCCGGCTGGGCCGGGCGGGGAATGCGATGTGCGTCGCGCGGCGCGTCCTGCCGCGCGCCCGGCGGGCGGGGCGTGGCTGGGCGTGGGCCGCCATGGCGGGTGCGTTTCGGCCCGGTCGGGTTTTTCGGGCCGCCAGGGGTGCGGTCGCCTGGCCCTTTGGAGTAAGGTGGTTTCATGATCGGGACGGTATAGCCGCAGCGTCGTCCGCCGACAAACCAGCCCCGCATCGGCTTCGTTGACAAGCGTCGCCAGATGGCAATAGTGCGCGCCGATTGCCGACACGAGCGTTTCTGGCGTGCGGAGGGGTGCCCGAGTGGCTAAAGTGGGCGGACTGTAAATCCGCTGGCGCACGCCTACGTTGGTTCGAATCCAACCCCCTCCACCAGTACGGGCGCGCGGCAGGACGGATAGGCGCATGCCGGCATGCGCGCGTATGGGCGCAAGGCCGGGCGGGTGTAGCTCAACGGTAGAGTCCCAGCCTTCCAAGCTGGTTGTGCGGGTTCGATTCCCGTCACCCGCTCCAGCGCGCGCCGCGCCGGATCGATACGACGGCTTGACATCCTGGGCGGGGCACTCTTTCTACGCCCCCCCGGACCGATGTCTCCGTCGGGGCTGAAGGGGTGTAGCTCAATTGGCTAGAGCGCCGGTCTCCAAAACCGGAGGTTGGGGGTTCGAGACCCTCCACCCCTGCCACCCCGCGATGCGGCCCAAAGTTTCGCGGTATCGAGGCGTTCGGCGATATCGACAGCTCACCGCCTCCGGCCCATGCTGCGGGACGAGGCATATATTCAGGGCATTCGCCCAGGTCTGAAAGGCGTTCGAGGAGCATGAGTGGCGTGGCGTTGAATCCGCTGAAATTCGCGCGAGAGGTGCGCCTCGAAGTGAGCAAGGTCACCTGGCCCTCCCGCAAGGAGACGATGGTGACCACCGGGCTGGTCTTCGCCATGGCGGCGGTGGCTGCCGTGCTGTTCTTCGCGGCCGACCAGATCATCGGCCTTGGTGTGCGCGCGCTTTTCGGCGCCGGGGTCTGAAGGGGTTCGGCATGGCCAAGCGCTGGTACGTGGTTCACGTCTATTCGGGCTTCGAGAAGAAGATCGCCCAGCAGATCAAGGAGCAGGCCGCGCAGAAGGGCCACGCCGACCAGTTCGACGACGTGCTCGTTCCCTCGGAAGAAGTCGTTGAAC
>DASXIW010000307.1:0-4791 GCA_036497785.1 Acetobacteraceae bacterium
GGTCAGTCAGTTGGGCGTTGGAAGGGGGCGGAGGCGGTCATCTTTGCGAATCCGGGTATGAGGGACCTGTCGCGCAAGGCGGAGTTGGGGCAGATCATACAGGATGGCCGATCGGAACCCAAAGCGCGCGGAACAGACGGATCTGGGGATCGTTCCGCAGGGGAGCCGGCGCGTGCCCGTGTTGCTGCCCTATCCGTTTCCCGGGCCGTTCGATTACCGCGTGCCGGCGGGGCTGGATCCGCGGCCGGGCGACGTGGTGCTGGTGCCGCTGAACCGGCGCGAGGAAGTGGGCGTGGTGTGGGACGGGCCACCGGATGCGGCGGTGGGGGACAACCGGTTGCGGCCGATCGCCGCGCTGCTGGACGTGCCGCCGATGCGGGCGGATATCCGCAGGCTGGTGGACTGGATGGCCGCTTACACCCTGGCCGCGCCGGGCGATGTCCTGGCCATGGCGCTGCGGGTGAACGCGCTGCGGCCAGATGCGCCGCTGACCGGATGGCGGCTGGCCGAGCCGTTGCCGGAGTTGCGCGCGACAGAGGCGCGCAAGCGTGTGCTGGCGGTGCTGGCGGAACGGCAGCCGCGCTCCGGGGCGGATATCGTGCAATCCGCTGAGGTGTCGGCTGGTGTGGTGCGGGCCATGGCGGATGTGGGGGTGCTGGTGCCGGCGCCCCTGCCCGCTTCGCTGCCGTTCGGGCGGCCCGACCCCGATCATCCCGGCCCGGTTCTGTCCGCCGATCAGGCCGCGACGGCAGCGGAATTGCGGGCGGCGGTGGCGGCGCATACATTCTCGGTGACGCTGCTGGATGGGGTGACGGGGTCCGGGAAGACCGAAGTCTATCTGGAGGCGGTGGTGGCCTGCCTGCGCGCGGGGCGGCAGGGGTTGGTGCTGCTGCCCGAGATCGCGTTGTCGTCGCAATGGCTCGACCGGTTCCAGCGACGCTTCGGAGTCTCGCCAGCGATCTGGCATTCCGATTTGTCGTCGCGGGTGCGCCGGACCACCTGGCGGGCGGTGGCCGATGGGCAGGCGCCGGTGGTGGTGGGTGCGCGTTCGGCGCTGTTCCTGCCCTTCCCGGATCTGGGGCTGGTGGTGATCGACGAGGAACACGAGACGGCATTCAAGCAGGAAGACGGTGTTGTTTACCACGCCCGCGACATGGCGGTGGTGCGGGCGCGGCTGTGCGAGGCACCGGCAATTCTGGTTTCCGCCACGCCCAGCCTGGAGACGCTGGCCAATGTGGAGGCGGGACGGTACCGGCGGTTGCATTTGCCGGCACGGCATGGCGGGGCGGCGATGCCGGACGTGTCTTTGGTGGATCTGCGGGACCATCCGCCGGAGCGCGGGCATTTCCTGTCGCCGGTGCTGATCGAGCAGGTGAAGGACACGCTGGCCCGGGGGGAGCAGGCGATGTTGTTCCTGAATCGCCGGGGCTATGCACCGCTGACGCTGTGCCGGACCTGCGGGCATCGGATGCAATGCCCCAACTGCACGGCCTGGCTGGTGGAGCACCGGGCGCGCAAGCAGCTGCAATGCCATCATTGCGGCCATAGCGTCCCCATCCCCGTGGCCTGCCCCGAATGCAAGGCGGAGCACAGCCTGACCGCCGTCGGCCCGGGCGTGGAGCGCATCACCGAGGAAAGCCAGACGACCTTTCTCGATGCCCGGCTTCTGGTGATGGCGAGCGACACCATGCCGGGTCCTCAGGCCGCGGCCGATGCCGCGCGGGCCATCGAAGCGCGCGAGGTGGACCTGATCATCGGCACCCAGATCGTCGCCAAAGGCTGGCATTTTCCGCACCTGACGCTGGTTGGCGTGGTGGACGCCGACCTCGGGCTGGCCGGGGGCGACCTGCGGGCAGCGGAGCGCACCGTGCAGCTGCTGCACCAGGTCTCCGGCCGCGCCGGCCGTGCCGAGGCGCCGGGCCAAGTGTTGCTGCAAACCTTCTCCCCCGACCATCCCGTGATGCAGGCGCTGCTGCGCGGGAATCTGGGGGATTTCATGGCCAGCGAAGCCGCGCAGCGGCGACCCGGACACTGGCCCCCGTACGGCCGCCTCGCCGCCCTGATCGTGTCCGCCGATAGCGCCGACGCCGCCGACATCGTCGCCCGCGATCTGGGCCGCGCGGCGCCGCATGGGGATGGAATCATCGTGCTGGGGCCGGCACCCGCGCCGCTGGCGATCCTGCGCGGGCGACATCGGCGGCGGCTGCTGCTGAAGACACGGCGCGATATCGCGGTGCAGCCGCTGCTGCGGAAATGGCTGGCGGCGGTGCCGACGGGAAGTGCCGTGCGGGTGGATGTGGATGTGGATCCGGTTAGCTTCTTGTAGGGAAGGAAGGCCAAGGGCTCTGCCCTTGGAACCCGCTAAAGGCGGAGCCTTTAGAATCCGCTTTATATCTCGGCTGGGGTGACTTCCTTCGGTTGAAGACAGTGATCTTGACGGGGTGAGCGGCGAAGCCCCGAAATCTGTTTCAGCCGCACGAACAGCGGCGGTTTTGCGCGGACGAATGCCTGCGGCGCAAGGAAGCAGGTGGCCCGAAGGTGATCGCCACAACCATAGAGAGTCGGGAGAGAGTCGGGGTTTCTTAAGGCTCTGCCTTAAGCGGGGTCCAGGGGCAGAGCCCCTGGCCTTTCTTGCCGAAAGGATCAAGCCCTAAACACGATGTCCTGCGCCCCGTGCCACAGCACGTGCTTGCCCAGCGCCACGAGGTTTTCCTGGCCTTCGGTGATCGTGAGGAAGTGGTTTCCGGCGAGTTGGCCCATTTTGCTGGCGAAGCAGGCGCTGCCATAGGCCAGCAGGATTTCGGTTTCGCTGATACCGCCGGGGTAGAGGAGGATTTGGCCTGGGGCGGGGAAGCTGGTGTGGTTTTCGTAGGCGAGGCCAAGATCGAGGTCGCCGAGGGGGATCCAGCAGGCTTCGCCGCTCCAGCGCACATGGATGATGCGTTCGTAGTACGGGAGCAGGCTGCGGAATTTGGCGCAGGTTTTGGGGGCGGCGCTGTCTTCGAAGCGGGCGGTGAAGTGGTAGGGGCCGGCGCTGATTTTGATATCGGTCATTGGTTATCCTTCTCGGGTGGCAAGCAGGCCGGCGCGGACGGGTTTTGCTGCCACGATGCCGATGACGATGAGCACGGCCAGGGCATGGACGGACAAATCCATGAAGGTGATGTCGAACGGGTGGAAGAACTGGAGCAGGAAGGCGGCGAGCGAGGCGGCGCCGAGGCCGCCGACCAGGGCGACCGGCACGGGGGAGATCGGCCGGGCGCGGCGCAGCGCCCAGAGCAGGCCGGCCGAGAGCGGCAGGCCCACGGCAAGAATGAACATGAAGCAGTGGGCGCTGTCGCCCAGTGCCCAGTCGCCAGTGGGGTTGGTGAGCCAATGCCGATAGCAGCCCATGCCGCTGCCGCTGAGCCACAGGATGAGGCTGGGGATGGGCAGCAGCGCCCAGCGCGGTGAGCGGTCGGGCAGGCTGAGGTGGAAGGCGGCGATGACGGCGAGGCAGCCGGTGAGTAGGGTGCCGGTCATTTCGATCACGAGGTCCGGGTTCAGGATGCGGGTGTCGAAGACCTGCCAGTCGGTGAAGGCGGCGGTGGCGGCGGTGGCGATGACGGCGACGACGGCGAGCCAGGACAAAGCGCGCTGGAGCGGCGGGCGCAGCCGGCGGACGGGGGTGGCATCGCGCACCAAAGCGAGGATGAGCTGGTCGGTGGGGGTCGGCATACCCGTCACTCCCGCTGCAGCAGGGCGCGCAGGGCGCGGATGGCGCGATGCGTGTTCACCTTGATCGCCCCGGGCGTCTGGCCGCTCACGGCGGCCGCTTCGGCGACCGACATTTCGCGCAGTTTCACCAGCTCCAGCGCTTCGCGCTGTTTGCCGGTCAATCCCGCCATGGCCCGCGTCAGCTCATCCTGGTGGTCGCGTGCATCCGTCTCTTTATTCGATTCCGGATCGATGAAGGTTTCAATCATATCGGAGGATGGTGCTTCCCAGGCGGCGATACGGGCATTGCGGCGCCGTGCGTCGATGGCGCGGCGGGTGGCGATGGCGGCCAGCCAGGGGATGAAGGGACGGCCGGGGTCGTAGGTGTGGCGCACGCGATGCAGGGTGAGGAGGGTGTCCTGGGTGATGTCCTCGATCCGTTCGGGGGAGACGTGGCGCTGGCGGAGCAATATGCGCAGGAAGGGCGGCAGCGCGGTCAGCAGCCGGTGATAGGCAATGGCGTCGCCATCCTGCGCCGCTGCCATCAAGGCCGACCAAAGCTGATCCGGTTCGTTGTCCGCCACGCCATCGATCTCCGACCGCGACCCCTGCATCCGTAACCTTTGTTCGGCGGCAGCGAAAGAGCGTAGCAAGGGGCGCGGCTCCTTCGTCAGGCGAAGAGGTGGGCGTGCGTATAGCACGATTTGTGGCGCGGGCCGAGCAGGTGAGGCTGACCTGCCTGGCCATGGACCAGGGCGGGCCGATCACCGCGCCATACCCGCGAACCATTCCGGCCGGCTTCATCGGCCGGATACCGCCGTCGAAATATAGCTTTTTCTTTAAGATTCGGGTTCCGGCGAAAGCCGGGTTCAAGAACCCGAAAGGGATCACGACGTTGTATGTGGCCAACGGGTGCGCCGGGGGCTGTGGGAAGATTGCGGTTATAACAGATTCAGTGGATCGTG
Organism: Acetobacteraceae bacterium; assembly: GCA_036497785.1. Classification (GTDB taxonomy): domain Bacteria; phylum Pseudomonadota; class Alphaproteobacteria; order Acetobacterales; family Acetobacteraceae; genus DASXIW01. Next base: position 4,662 of record DASXIW010000307.1, read on the forward strand.
ACATATGACGACGCCTCCTGCGACTTATCGATGTGCCATTGCGGTCATGGCCAAGGCGCCGCGGCCGGGGATGGTGAAGACCCGACTTGTGCCGCCGTTGACGTCGGACGGCGCTATGGCGATGGTGGCG
>DASXIW010000308.1:0-3075 GCA_036497785.1 Acetobacteraceae bacterium
ACCGTGGCTATAACGTCGTGAAGATGAAGATCGGCGGTGCGCCGATCTCGGAGGATCGGGCGCGGATCCAGGCGGTGCTGGCCGAGATCGGCACCCAGGCGCAACTGGCGGTGGACGCCAATGGGCGGTTCGACCTGGAGACGGCCGTCGCCTATGCCAAGATGCTGCGGGAATATCCACTGTTCTGGTACGAGGAGGCGGGCGATCCGCTGGATTACCAGCTGCAGGCGGCGCTCGCGGAATTCTATCCCGGCCCCATGGCGACCGGCGAAAACCTGTTCAGCCACCACGACGCCCGCAACCTGCTGCGCTATGGCGGGATGCGGTCGGATCGTGACTGGCTGCAATTCGACTGCGCGCTGTCCTATGGGCTGTGCGAATACCAGCGCACGCTGAAGGCGCTGGAGGTCGCGGGCTGGTCGCCGCGCCGGTGCATTCCCCATGGCGGCCACCAGATGTCGCTGAACATCGCGGCCGGTCTAGGCCTGGGCGGCAATGAGAGCTATCCGGACCTGTTCCAGCCCTATGGCGGCTTCCCCGATGGCGTGCGAGTGGAGGATGGCCACATCACCATGCCCGACCTGCCGGGCATCGGTTTTGAGGGCAAGTCCGACCTCATCAGCGTGATGCGCAAGCTGGCGGAGTAAGCGCCGCCCCCGGGAATTTCTCCCGGGGGCGGGTATCCTTCGGAAATCAGGCCGCGTCGTGGCGGGCGTCGTCCTCTTCGTTCTCGTAATCATCGCCTTCGTGCGGCGCATGCACCTTGGCATGCAGCTTGGCGGCCTTGCCGGCATGCTGTGTGGCGTGCAGATGGTGGCCATGGGCGGCATGCGCGTGATGCGCCGCGGCCTCATGGTCGCCGTCCATGTGTTCGATGGCGGCTTTGCGATGATGCTCCGCCGCCATTTCGTGATGCGCGGCAGCCTTGTTGTGGTGGTCGGCGAGCTTCTCGGTATGCGGCATATCGTCTCTCCCGGGAAATGCGAACCCTGTGTCCGCCACCTGTGACTAAGCCGGCGCCATGACCGCAGATCGTGTCCGGGTATGAAAATGGGATGATGTTGCGGTTGACGCGGCGATGCGCTGTGCCGAAAAGCGCGCAATGCGACCGACATCTACATGGGTAATTACCGATTCCGCCATTGGCAGCCAGGTTCAGGCGACCGGCCTCGCCGAGGCCGCGGGCCTGTGCCCCGAGGCGCGCTTGCTCACGCCGCGCGGTGTCTGGCGGTATTTGACGCCGACTCTATGGCCTTGGCCGCTCGCCGCCGTCGCGCCCGCCGCCCTTGCCGGACCGATGCCGGACCTGCTGATCGGCTGCGGCGGCAAGGCGGCGGCGGTGATCGCGGCGTTGCATCGGCGCGTGCGCGGCGTGATCGTGCAGCACCCTCGCCGCGACCCGCGCGACTTCGATCTGGTGGTGGCCGGGCGGCATGACGAGCTGACCGGCCCCAACGTGCTGGTGACCCGTACCGCGATCCACCGCGTCACGCCCGCCCGTCTGGCGGCGGCGGCGGCGGAATGGGGACCAAGGCTGGCGCATTTGCCACGCCCGTTGATCGCCGTGCTGGTGGGCGGCAGCAATGGCCGGTTTCGGCTCGAATGTGCGGAGGGCGAGGCGCTGGCCGGCCAGCTCGCGGAGATGATGCGCCGCGACAATGTGGGCGTGGCAATAACGCCGTCGCGGCGGACCGACCCGGCGGTGTCCGCCGCCCTGCGCACGGCGCTGGAACCGCTCGGCGCCATGATCTGGGACGGAACTGGCGAAAATCCGTATTTCGGCATGCTGGCCTTGGCCGACGCGATAGTGGTCACGCAGGACAGCATTTCCATGGTGTCGGAGGCGGCGGCCACGCAGGTGCCGGTGATGGTGGCGATGCTACCCGGGAAATCGCGGCGCGGAGCGCTGTTCCTGCAGGGGCTGATCGATGACGGGCGGGTTCGGCCATTCGCGGGAAGGCTCGATAGCTGGCCGGTCGAGCCGCTCGATGACACGCCTTGGGCGGCGAGCGAGCTGTGCCGGCGATTTGGTTACGCGCCATCGTAACGCCACATCCCGGCGGCGCATGAACGCCACCCCGACCGACGGTGGATCGCTGCGTAAAACCGCGACCGGCGCGGGCTGGGTGAACGGCTGGCGCATGGCGACGCGCCTGATGGCGTGATCAGCACATTGGTGTTGGTGCGGTTGCTGCTGCCCGCGGATTTCGGGCTGGTGGCGCTGAGCACAAGCTTCGCCCAGGCGACCGAGGGACTCTCCGAACTGGGGGTAGAGGAGGCGGTGATCCGCCATCGCGACCCGGCGCGGGCGATTTTCGACACCGGTTTCACGATGAACGCCATTCGCGGCCTCGCCACCGCGCTCCTCATTCTGCTGCTGGCGAGGCCGGCCGGGCATTTCTTCGCCGACCCACGCCTGACCAATGTTGTCGCGGCGCTCACGCTCGCCACGCTGCTGGACGGGGTGGCGAATATCGGCACCACCCAGTTCCGCCGCGATTTGGCCTTCAGCAAGGAATTTCAGCTTTGGATCCTGCCGCGAATCATTGCCGCCACGCTGACCATCGCGACAGCGGCGATCTTCCGCAGCTATTGGGCGCTGGTCGTCGGCATATTGGCGCAATGCATTTTGCGAGTCGCGTTCAGCTACCGCATGCACAAATTCCGGCCGCGTTTTGCGATCGGCGCCTGGCGCAGCCTGATCATCTATTCGGCCTGGACCTGGGTGCTCAGCCTGGTGATGCTGGTGCGTGATCGCAGCGACAGCATCCTGATCGGACGCATGCTGAATCCAGCTGCGGTGGGTATCTATGCGCTGGGGCGGGAACTCGGCGCCTTGCCGGCCACCGAGCTGATCGAGCCGCTGAACCGCGCGGCGTTCTCGGGATTTGCCGCCGGGCGCAACGCCGAGCTGCCGGCCGGCCGGTCCTATCTGCGTATCGTCGGCGCGATGGCCACGTTGACGCTGCCGGCCGGTATGGGCATCTCGCTGGTTGCTGCCCCATTGATCCGGCTGACCTTCGGCCCGGCCTGGGTGGCGACCGTCCCACTGGTGGAGGTGATCGGATTGGCGGG
>DASXIW010000309.1:0-2967 GCA_036497785.1 Acetobacteraceae bacterium
CACCGGCGACTGGAAAAAGGCGGTGGACCTGATCGCGGCCGGCAAGAAGATCGACTACCAGGGCGCCAGCGGCGATTGCAATTTCGACAAGAACGGCGATGTGGCCGGCGTCATCGGTCATTTCGTGATCGAGAACGGCTCGTTCAAGCAGGTCGGAATAGTCACGCCATAAGTCATCGCCGTTGTCCCGGCCCATCCGCAACTGCGGGCGGGGCCGGTTTCATGTCGGGAGCAAGCACATGCTGCGTGTCCTCATCTAGCGGCCAAGCGTAGGGACGGGCGATCTCAACTCTGCGCAAAAACAATTCCGCGCCGCCGCACGGCAATACCCGGATGTGGCACGCAAATTGAAGGTCGAATTCTGCGGCAGCGATGAGGAGCGCGAATCCAAACTCGCCGAGGCTGAGGTCTTCGTGGCCTGGCGCTTTCCCACGGGCGATCTGGCGCGCCGCGGGCCGCAGTTGAAATGGATCCAACTCACCGGCGCGGGCGTGGAACATCTGATGCCACTGGATTGGCTGCCCGCGGGCACGGTGCTGACCAATTGCAGCGGCGTGCATGGGCCCAAGGTGGGTGAATCCGCCACCATGGCGCTCCTCATGCTGCATTCGCAGATACCGGCCCTGGTCACCGCCCAGCGAGCCCATCGTTGGGATCAGCGCCACACGCCCATGATCGGCGGCAAGACCGTGGTGGTCGTCGGCCTCGGCGGGTTGGGCAGCGAAGTAGCGCGTAGCGCCCGGCGCCTGGGATTGAAGGTGATCGGCGTCAACCGCTCGGGTCGCGCCCATCGCCTGGCCGAGCGGACCGTCAAGATCGGGCGCCTGCATGACGTGCTGCCCAAGGCCGACTTTCTCTTCTTGACCGCGCCCTCGACCAAGCAAAGCCGCGGCATGATCGGCCGGGCCGAACTGGCGCTGCTGAAGCCCGGCGCCGGCATCGCCAATTTCGGCCGCGGCACGCTGATCGATGAGGCGGCCCTCATCGGGTCCCTGCGCGCGGGACATTTGTCCGGCGCGTTCCTCGACGTCTTCGCCACGGAACCGCTGCCGGCGGGTTCACCGATCTGGGATGCGCCCAACCTGCTGGTATCGCCCCATGTGCTGGCGGATGACGCGGCACAATACATGCCGCGCAATTTCGATCTCTTCCTGCGCAACGCCCGACGGTTCCTTGCCCGCCGGCCCCTGCTCAATCGGATCGATCCCGAGCTGGAATATTGACAGCCGCGCCGGCGTCAGCCGGCTATCACCAGCGGGAATTCAGGCGCGTCCATCGGCGCGCCGGGTGCCAGATTGACGCCGCGGAACGGCGGCGAGGTGACGCCCTTGCGCCGGGCGAAGACGGCGTCGTCGCCGATCCAGCGGGTGGAAACTGCGCGGCGGCGCCGGGTGGCGTGTTTGTTGGCCGGCGCGCCATGCAGGGTCAGGAAATGAAAGGCTACAGCGTCGCCCGGCTCAAGGTCCCAGCCCAGGATGCGATAGCGCTCGCGCTCGGCGTCGATATCGGGCACCGGCTCCATCCCGTCGTCCTCGTACAGCGCCGTACGGTTGAACCGTTCCGGACGAAACCAGCGGCCCCAGGTATGGGAGCCGGCGACGAACTCGGGTACGACGTCGCGCCCGACCGGATCGAGGGGGGCCCAGAGGCTGGCGTTCTGCCGGCCGTCGACGCAGTAGTAAGGCTGGTCGTGATGCCATGGCGTGGGCACGTCGGCACCCGGCTCCTTCACCAAAACATGTTCGTGGAAGAGCCGCACGGTCTTCGAGCCCATCAACTGCCGGGCGACGCCCGCGGCAGGCGAATGGAAAGCGAAGTCGCGGAACTCGGGAATGCGGTCCCAATTGCAATAATCGCCGAAGTGGCGCCCGGTCGCGCCATCGTAGATGCGCACATCGGCGCTGGGTGCAGCTATGTTGCGCTCGACGCCAGCTTGCAGCCGCTCGATCCAGCCAGCGAAGATACCGCGCAGAACCACGGCCCCATCCTGCCGGAAGGCCGCCACCGTCGCGTCGTCGACCAGTTTGCGATCGCTGCTCATCGCCGTTTTCCGCCCGCCGCCCGCTGCTTCGCCTAACCCTTAGGCCAGCCGCAGCCTGCGATCAAGCGGCGCGTTGGCGCAGCAGCCGGGCGGTCAGGACCTCCTCGATGCCGACGATCTGGCGCAGGGATTCAGCCAGGATATCGCCCTCGCGCTCGGCCAGGCCGGCGATCTGCAGGTCCATCAGAAGATGCTCGCCGCTTTCCGTGCAATGCCAGCGCAAGGGCAGAAGGCCGCGCCGCGCGAACTGCTGGACCACGCGGGCCAGGACGCCGATCTCCGCCGCGCAGCGCAGCGAGAGACAGAGAACGGAAACGCCTGGATCTTCGGGCTTTCGGGGCCGCTCAGCGGCGGCCTGACGGGTGGGTAACATGGCATTCGATCTCCTCAACGGGACAATGGACGCGAACAAACGAAACCAGGCGTCGTGACGACGCCTGGTCCGTAATTCGCGCCCCGTTGAGGCCAAGGAATGCCAAAGTCATGGCAGCGAGATTAACCCGCCCAACCAGCCAACTGCAAGCCGGCCGGTTGGACTTGCGGTTAGGCGCCGCGCCGGATAAGGCGGAAGAGGAACAGCAGAATGATGGCGCCGCCCACGGCGATCAGAATGCTGCGTAGGTCGATTCCGTCCACCGCGCCGTAACCCATGCGGGTGCTGATATAGCCGCCGATCAAGGCGCCGGCGATGCCGATCAGGATGGTCACGATGATCCCGCCGGGATCGCGGCCCGGCATGATGAATTTGGCCAGCGCCCCGGCGATGAGGCCGAGAATGATCCAGACGATGATACCCATTGTCCCCTCCGATGAGATAGACGTGGCCATCGAGCATGTCAGGCAAGGCTGGCTACCGCAAGGACCGGTGGGCACTGTCTCAATTTGAATATTGCCGAGGCCCCATGAACGGAAAATAAGCTTCATAG
>DASXIW010000310.1:0-1517 GCA_036497785.1 Acetobacteraceae bacterium
CCGCCGATGTATTTCGTCGTCGAATACATCACCACCGCCGCGCCGTGATCGAACGGACGCACCAGCAGCGGCGCCGCCGTATTGTCCATGATCAGCGGCACCCCGAACGAGCGCCCGATCGCAGCCACTTCGGCAATCGGGAACGGGATCAGCTTCGGGTTCGGCAGGGTTTCGGCGTAATAGGCGCGGGTGCGGTCATCGGTGGCGCGGGCGAAGGCCTCCGGCTCGTTCGGATCGACAAACCGCGCCTCGATCCCCTGGTCCATCAGCGTGTTGGCGAACAGGTTCCAGGTGCCGCCGTAGAGATCGGTGGAACTGACGATGTTGTCGCCGGCCTTGGCCAGGTTCAGCACCGAGAACGCCGACGCCGCCTGTCCGGACCCGAGCGTCAACGCTGCCACCCCGCCCTCGATCGCTGCCAATCGTTGCTCTAACGCATCGTTGGTCGGGTTCATGATCCTGGTGTAGATGTTGCCCAGTTCCTTCAGCCCGAACAGGTTCGCCGCGTGTTCGGCGCTGTCGAACTGGTAGGACGTGGTCTGGTAGATCGGCACCGCCACCGCATTGGTGGCACTGTCGCGCCGCCAGCCCGCGTGCAGGGCGAGGGTCTCAGGATGTTTGCTGCTCATGGCGTCTGCCTTCCCGGTTCACGTCGCCGCGCACTATAGGCAACGCAATCCGCGGGTAAACAACGGACTGAAAAACAGCCAGCCCTGCTCCGCCGAGGGGAATTCGGGGATCGTCCTGCTTCGGTCCCAGGGATCAATGCGAAACTTTGTCCCCGGGGATTGGCTGTTTGTGGTCGTCAGTCAGCCAGCGAGGCGAGAGTAGAGCCGGGGTGGTCCCCAACCCGGCCGCGCCGTTTAGCCGGTCGCCTGGCCGTTCAGCAGGACCTCTCGGCCGCGCCGCAGCGCGCTGGCGATCGTCTCCGCCGGCATTGCACCGGAGAACAGGCTGTAGCCATCGAGGAAGAACGACGGGACCCCGGACACGCCCGCCTCCCGCGCCGCCAAATCCCCGGCCCGCATCTCCTTCTCGGCGACATCGCCGGCCAGGAAGTCCAGCACGTCCTGCCTCGGCAGCCCGGCTTCGGCGGCGCAATCCGCCAGCACGGCGTGATCGCCGATATCGCGTCCGGCGATGAAGTACGCCCTGAACACAGCCTCCATCGCGGCATCCTGGGCGCCGTTCTGTCCGGCCAGCCAGATCAGGCGGTGGGCGTCGATCGTGTTGGGCGTGCGCGTCATCAGGTCGGTGCGAAACGCCAGTCCGGCATTGGCCGCCGCCTCGGTGATGCGCTGGTCGAGTGCCGCGGCCTTCTCGGCGCTGCCGAATTTCCACGCCCGGTAGGCGGCACGGTCGCGTCCTTCCTTCGGCATGTCGGGATTGAGCTGGAATGGGTTCCAGTGGACCTGAAATCGCAGCCCCTCCGCCGCCAGCGTTGCCAGCGCACGTTCCAGGTGGCGTTTGCCGACGTAGCACCAGGGGCAGATCGCGTCCGAGACGATGTCGATCCG
>DASXIW010000311.1:0-1660 GCA_036497785.1 Acetobacteraceae bacterium
TCGCCTACGTCCCGGCTCGCCCACCGCAGCGCGGTTTCCCGATCAGCGTCCGCACGATGGCGCCGGCATCCCGACGCTGGCGGCGGTGCTGGCGGCCCTGCCCGATTGCCGGTTCACCATCGAGGTCAAGACCGACCCCGCACAGCCGGACCGGACTGCCGCGGCGCATGTCATGGCCGACGCCACCCTGGCTGTGATCGACGCCGCCGGCGCGGCCGGGCGGGTCATCGTCGAGGCGTTCGATTGGCGGGTCCAGCGCCACATTCGCCGCACCCGTGCCGAGATCACCCTGGCCTGGCTAACCCGGCCCGAAACCGTCCGCGACGCAGCATTGTGGTGGGATCTTACCGATCCTGGGCTCTCGGTCCCCGCTGCCGTCGCCGCCGAGGGCGGCGCGGTCTGGGCGCCGGATCACACCGCCCTGATCGCGGCCGATATCGAGGAAGCGCATCGGTCAGGCCTGCTTGTATTGGCCTGGACGGTCAATCGTCCCCAGGACATGCACCGGCTGGCCGAATGGGGCGTCGATGGGCTGATCTCCGACCGCCCCGATCTGGCCCTGGGACTAAACCCGCAGCCGCACCAGGGTGAAGATACCGAGGGGACGAACTGATTCGGTCTCGATGCGGGCTAGGTCGTCGGGCGCGAAAATTGCGTCCATGGCGAAATCCGGGTGCCATCCGAGCGCCCGCGAGGCCGGCGCCATGGCCCGCTCCAGCCACCAGCGCGGGCCGCGTGCGGTGGCGAAATGGTTGATCAGCAGGATGTCGCCGCCGGGGCGCACCAGGCGGCGCAATTCAGTCAGCAGACGGCGCGGATTGGGAACGACGGACGCCACGAACATGCCGACCGCGATGTCGAACGAGGCATCGTCGAACGACGTCGCCTCGGCGTCCATCTCGTGCAGCGCCTCCACATTGGCCAGACCATCCGAACGCACCCGCTCGCGCGCCTTGCGCAGCATGTCCTTGGACAGGTCGATGCCGGTGACGCGCTTTTCGGTGTGGTAGTGCGGCAACGCCAGCCCGGTACCGACGCCGACCTCTAGCACATCCTGGCCGGGCAGCCGGTTGACCATGGAAACCGCCCGCAGGCGCCCCTTTGAGGAGATTCCGCCGAACACGGTGTCGTAGACGCCCGCCCAGCGCCGGTAAGCCTCGACAATCGACGCCTGATCGAGTGCGGCGACCGGTACCAGCCGCCCAGCACCGGCCGACGAATTCTTTCGGAGCGTATGATTCATTCGCTGCGAGCGCCCTTCTGCCAAGCAAGATGGCCATGCCGGGCGACTCGCCCGCGCGATGATTAAGGACGCCTTAGATTAGCCTGGGTTGCGGCGCAAGCCGGGCGCAACCGCAAATCGTGATGCCGCCGCGGTCAATGGGTGGCCGAGGTCTCGCGGGTCTGCGTGGCCGAGGCCTGTGCCCCAGGGCCGGAGAGCGTGCCGCTGGGCTTGCTCGCAGCCTCTTCCATCGAGGCGTCCTCGGGTTCGGCCATGTTCTTTTTGAAGGACTTGATGCCCTTGGCGAAATCGCCCATCAAACCGCTGATCTTGTTGCCGCCGCCGAACAACACAAGGATCACGGCCAGCACAACCAACCAATGCCAGATGCTGAAGCTACCCATAAATCCTCCAATCCGCGGCGCGTCGCGGGCGCCT